>NZ_JBCNLB010000004.1:0-399148 GCF_039595735.1 Duganella sp. | reverse complement strand
TGGACAAGTTCACCGACATGATGCTGGAAAAAACCGGCCTGATCGCGATGATCGGCAAGGCCGAGCGCGGCCCTGCCGCGATCGAGTCGATCAAGAAGCACCAGTCGGCGTACCTGATGGCGGTGGGTGGTTCGGCTTACCTGGTGTCGAAGGCCATCAAGCAATCGAAAGTGCTGGGCTTTGCCGACATGGGCATGGAAGCGATCTACGAGTTTGAAGTGGTCGACATGCCGGTCACGGTGGCGGTGGATTCGCAAGGCACTTCGGTGCACAACACCGGTCCGGCGGAATGGAAGGCCCGCATCGAGCAGCTGAACGTGCCAGTTGTGACTGCCTGATGCATATCGCCCGCTCTCCCGGCGCCCCCATCGGCGTCTTTGATTCCGGCGTGGGCGGGCTGTCGGTGCTGCGCCATATCCGCGCGCAGTATCCGAACGAACACCTGATGTACTTTGCCGATTCCGGCCATGCGCCGTATGGCGACAAGACGGAAGAATATGTCGTCATGCGCGCGCTGGCGGTGACGGATTATCTGTTGGCGCACGGCGCCAAGGCGCTGGTGGTGGCCTGCAATACCGCCACGGTGGCCGCCATCAAGGCGGTGCGCGCGCGTTATCCGGAATTGCCGGTGGTTGGCGTCGAGCCTGGCCTCAAGCCGGCAGCCGCGGCCACCCGCAACGGCAAGGTCGGCGTGCTGGCGACGGCGCGCACGCTCAAGGGCGACAAGTTCCTGCAGCTGCGCGAGCAGATCAGCGCGGCCACGCGCGCGGAGTTCCTGCTGCAGCCGGCCGTGGGTCTGGTCGATGAAATTGAAAAAGGCGATCTCGATGCGCCGCAGATTGGCGCCATGCTGGAACGCTATGTGGCGCCGCTGCTGGAGCAAGGCGCCGATACGCTGGTGCTGGGCTGCACGCACTATCCTTTCGTCCGCAGCGGCATCGAGCGCGTGCTGCACGCGCATCAGCGCGACGATGTCACATTGATCGATACCGGCGATGCGGTGGCGCGCCAGTTGGGCCGCCTGCTGGAAGCCGGCGAGCTGCTGCATCCCGGCGGCGATCAGGCGGCCACGCTGCGCGGCTACACCACCGGCGACGCCGGCGCCCTGGCGCAAGCCTTTGCTGATCTGCTGGGCCTGAAGCCGATGGTGGAAAAGGTTGATGTTTAGACCAATCTGCCGTTTTTGAAAAAATGCTGCAATTAAATTTGCAGGAATCGAAACGCGCTTGTATAATTCTGGCTCGTTGTTCAGCACTAGCTGAATAACAAAACAGCGGTGGCTGTAGCTCAGTTGGTAGAGTCCAGGATTGTGATTCCTGTTGTCGTGGGTTCGAGCCCCATCAGCCACCCCAAGAATTAAGTAAAAAGCCCAGTCTGAGACTGGGCTTTTTGCATTTTCAAGCCCGCACATTTGATGCAGCTCTAGCGCCATGCAGGTCAGAGGGCTACGCTGACTCCAGACTCTCTGAGGAGGCCGCCATGCGCCCCAAGAGCTTGCTTGACAATCAATCGGACCAGCCCGAGGATCACGTTATGGGCACCAACACCGAATCCAACGCCGCTCCACTCACCGACCTCGCATTTACCGTGAAGCTTATCGAGTCCAATTACGCCACCAAGGAGGATTTAGCCGTTCTGAGCGGCGAGACCAAGGAGGCGCTGGCGGTCATCAACGGTAAAATCGACCTGCTTGCCAGCAATCAGCAAAACTTCGCCACCAAAGCGGATCTCGCGAAGATGATGTACCAGATGACGTGGCGCATGGCGGGCTTTACCCTTGTCCTGATCGGCACCATGGTTACCGCCACGCGCTATCTTTAACCCCGCGCAGTTACAACTTTTTGCGCCGGGATATTGCCCCTTGGAACTACGTTAACGCTACAATAGAATGGTCGTTTGCATTCCCATGCAAGCCCGCCACACCTCTGCTTTCCGCCTGATTCGTATAAGTCTATGTCACAAGATAAATCCGTTACTGAAGTCAGTACTTACGGCAAAGATACGCCCGTAGGCCGCCCTGACACCGACGGCCGCGCCGCCGTGTTCGTTCCCACCGAGTCCTTTGATGCCGCCAACAATGCCAATATCCGCCTCGGCGCCGGCATTGTCGGCTTCGGCAATCCGGACGGCACCCTGACCGTGTATTTCGAAAGCAACCGCTTCGACGAGACCAGCCTGCACAAGTGGGAAAACAAGGCCCGCAAAGCCTACGACCGCATGGTGATGGGTGCGCCGACCGTGTCCAAGGCCAAGCTCAACGCCAACATGCTGGAGCAAATCGGCATCATCGATGGCATGGGCATCCACCTCAAGCAACCGGAGCGCCTGGAGCAGTGGCTGCAACGCGCCAACGCCATGGATACCGCGCCGGCCGGCCCGGTCACGCTGTGGAAGAAGTAAGTTGTTAAAAAGATAGAAGACGGGCATTAGTCCTACATGGCGTCGGACGTTTGGCTGATGCCGCAAGCGGGGCCCCTGGACTATGCTGGAGTCATTCCACTCCCCTCTCTCCAGGAGCCCGTCATGGCACGCTATCTACACATTGCATTTGGCGCCTTGCTGATTACCCTGGCTGGCGCTTCCGCTTACGAGCTGTGCTCGGAAAACGTGCTGAGCAAGGCTTCGATCTACGTGCTGCGCTAACCCGCCCGCCATGAAAAAATCCCGCTGCGCCCAAGGCGCCAGCGGGATTTTTTTGCCTTCAGCCGTCTCAGCGATGGCGGTAATAACCGCGTCCGCCCCAGCGGCTGCCACAGCACCAGCGGCCAAACGAAAAGTCGAGGCCGATCGATACCGGCGGGTAATAATAGGCGGGCGCCGGCGCATAGTAGACCGGCGCCGGCGCGTAATACACCGGCTGACTGACGTAGGTGGTCGTGGTGGTATAGCTCGGCTGCGTGCTGTAGGTCACGCGCGACGGCGGCAATTCCTCAGTCCAGGTGCCGGACTGCACTTGCGCGCCGGCCGGCAGCACCTCGACGGTATGCCATTCATAGGGATTCTGTACCCGCGTCTGCGTGTAGTAAGCGGGACGCTGCGTCGCGCAGCCAGTCAGCGCCGCCAGCGCGGCAACTGCAACAACGATGGTTTTCATGGCGGTTCTCCTCATTCCAGATCGTACTATATAAGGAAGCGCGGCGCGATTCGCTAGCCATTACAGTTTATTACACTCGCTAAACAACCGAAAAAAAAAAGGAACCGCGCGCGGTTCCTTTTTTGTCGGGGGAATGCCGGATCAGTCCAGTTTCCAGGCGTAGTCGACCTTGGTCCAGGTTTCCGCTGGCGCGCCATCCTTGGTGCCTGGCTTGAATTTGCAGGCGCTCAGGGCCTTGATGGCGGCCTTGTCCAGATTCTTGAAGCCGCTCGACTTCTCGACTTTGGAATCAGCCACGCTGCCATCCGGCTTGACCAGGAAGGACATCGATACCGTGCCCTGCTCTTCATTCATCAGGGACGCTTTCGGGTATTCAGCTTTGCAGTTCTTGGCATCGAACGACGCCGGAACTTCGGCGGCAAATACTGCCGGGGCGCTCGACACGAGCACTGCTGCAACCACACTCAACCAACGCTTATTTGTAGACATCTGATTTCCCCAAAGTGTAAGTACGATCCGGCATGCAGGCCATGCAGGGGCATGGCCCGGTTGAGACTAATTACAGCTTCCAGCTATAGTCGACCTTGGTCCAGGTCTGAGCCACGGCGCCATCTTTGGTGCCTGGCTTGAATTTGCAGGCGCTCAGTGCTTTCAGGGCTGCCTTGTCGAGGTTTTTGAAGCCGCTCGATTTTTCAACTTTGGATTCCACCACGCTGCCGTCGGTGCCGACCAGGAAGGCCATGGTCACGTCACCTTGCTCTTCGTTCATCAGCGAGGCTTTTGGATATTCCGCTTTGCAGTTTTTGTCGCTCAGCGAGGCTGGCACTTCACCGGCGAAGGCGGTCGAAGCAACGGACAGGATGACGGCGGCGAATACAGACTTGTTCATAATGCGATTTCCCAATAAATTGTTATTAACAACTGGTTAAACGAACTCCACAGCGGGCCATATGTCCACAAGGGCGGACGGCAGACTGCGGCAAATTGTCAGAACTGCTTAAAACTCTTCCCACTCATCGCTGCCGGCCGTGGAGGCTGCGGCGACTTTTTTCGGTTTGGCTGCCGGTGCCGGCGCTGGCTTGGCGGCCAGCTTCTTCACGGGAGCGCGGGCGGCAGTGATCGGCTTGACCACGGCTGCCTTGGCGGCAAATGCTGGCGCAGCAATCGCGGCGCGTTCTTCACCTTCCACCAGCTTGAAGATGCTGACCACGCGAGCCAGCTCGCCGGCCTGATCTTGCAAGCTCTGTGCTGCTGCGGCGGCTTCTTCCACCAGCGCGGCATTCTGTTGGGTCATGCTGTCCATCTCGATGATGGACTGGTTGACCTGGGCAATACCAGCGCTCTGTTCCTGGCTGGCGTTGGCGATTTCACTCATGATGTCGGTCACGCGACGGACCGAGGACACCACCTCGTCCATGGTCACACCGGCCTGGCCGACCAGCTTGGTGCCGGCGCCGACCTTCTCGACCGAGTCATCGATCAGGGCCTTGATTTCCTTGGCGGCAGCGGCGCTGCGCTGGGCCAGGTTACGCACTTCCGATGCCACCACCGCGAAACCGCGGCCTTGCTCGCCAGCACGGGCCGCTTCCACTGCCGCGTTCAGCGCCAGGATGTTGGTCTGGAAGGCGATGCCATCGATCACGCCGATGATGTCCACAATCTTCTTGGCCGATGCATCGATCGAGCTCATGGTATCGACCACTTCCGACACCACCTGGCCGCCGCGAATTGCCACGTCCGAAGCGGCCGAGGCCAGCTGGTTGGCTTCACGGGCGTTGTCGGCGTTTTGTTTCACGGTCGAGGTCAGCTCATCCATGGCCGACGCGGTTTTTTCCAGCGACGACGCCTGCATTTCAGTACGCGACGACAGGTCGACGTTGCCGGCGGCGA
Source organism: Duganella sp. (assembly GCF_039595735.1). NCBI lineage: Bacteria > Pseudomonadati > Pseudomonadota > Betaproteobacteria > Burkholderiales > Oxalobacteraceae > Duganella > Duganella sp. The sequence continues at coordinate 394,164 of NZ_JBCNLB010000004.1, read as the reverse complement.
TTTCGCGCGAGGCGGTGCCGATAGTTTCGGTGCCGGTGCGCACCTGGCTGACGATGTCGCGCAGGCTGTCGCGCATTTCGCGCATTTCCGATACCAGGCTGTCCTTGGCGGCGCCCGCGGTGTCGATCGAGATCGACAGGTCGCCGTTGGCGATGCTGCCAGCGATCGAGGCGGTGTAATCAGGCTCGCCGCCCAGCTGCTTCAGCAGGCCGCGGGTGATGACCAGTGCAGCGGCCACCGAGATCGCCACCGCCAGCAGACCCATCACAATCATGAAGGTGCGGGCGCTGGAGAAGCCGTTGGCGGCATCCACCTGCATCTGGGCATTCATCTTGTCTTCCAGCGCGCCCAGTTGCTCCAGGGCGGTCATCCATTTTTTCTGCGCAGGACGGATTTCCTTCACCAGCACGCGGGTGGCTTCTTCCGGCTTGCTGGCCAGCCACAGTTCCGAGGCCTTGGCGATGGCCGGCATGGCCAGCGCTTCGCTTTCCTTGACGGTGGCCAGCAGCGCTTTTTCTTCAGCCGTGGCTTCCTTCGAGAATTGCGCAGTCAATTTGTTCTGGAAATCGGCGTATTTGCCGGCCAGTTCCTTGATGCGGTTCATGTCCGCTTCCATGTCGGCCGGATCGGCGATCATGGTCAGCACGCGCAACGAGTTGATGCGCTCGGCAACGTTGTTACGCATGTCGACCACCAGGCGGGAGACGACGTTGTTCACGCTGATCACGTGGTCCAGACGGTCCTGGATTTGCGCCATGCGCACAATACCCACGGCAGTCACCGCCACCAGGAATATCAGCACCAGGGCGAATCCGAGGCCCAGGCGCGTACCGACTTTCATTTTTGCTAAATTCATTTCGTCTTCTTCTTTAGTGACTCTGTTGATGAAGTTGCCGTGGATGACACGTCTTGTGGGGTGCCAGCCAAACAAAACCCTTGCTGCTAAGTAATAAGCTATGACAGTAGCAAACAATGACTGCGAATGCAAAAATTTGCAGCTCCACCAGCAGCCAGCATGTGGTTTTTGGACCGCGATACACCACGAAAGACGGTGGATATGTGTGTATATTCAGGAATTATAGATGCAAATTTTGCCTCAAAGCAAGCAATTACTGCCTCAAAAATACGCAAACGAACTTTCTGTAGGGAAATCCCGACAGTCCCGTGGATTGTTTGCAAAAAAGAGGAAGTTCTACGCAGTAATACGTAGACGCGCTGCCGCTTCCAGCAACAGGTGGGCGTCGCCGGTGGCGAGCTTTTTGGAATCCGACAAGGTCTGGCGGAAGGCGCGGGCGCCGGGCAAGCCGGTCATGATGCCCAGCATGTGGCGGGTAATGGAATTGAGCTTCAGGCCGAGCGGGCCATACTGCGCCAGTTGCGCCTGAATGTAGGGAATCATGGCTTCCAGCACTTGCTCGCGGGTTTTCGGCGCACGACTGTCGCCGTAATAGCGCTGGTCGAAATTGGCCATCATGAACGGGTTGTGATAGGCCTCGCGGCCCAGCATCACGCCGTCCAGGTGTTGCAGGTGCGCGTCGATCTCGGCTTCGGTCTTGATGCCGCCGTTGATAATGATTTCGAAGTCAGGAAAATCGCGCTTGAGCTGGTAGGCGTACTCGTACTTGAGCGGCGGGATCTCGCGGTTTTCCTTGGGCGACAAGCCTTTCAGGATAGCGTTGCGCGCGTGCACGATGAAGGTCGTGCAACCGGCCTCGGCCACCTTGCCGACGAAGTCACGCACGAAGTCATAGCTTTGCACAGCATCGATGCCGATGCGGTGCTTGACGGTGACGTCGATCGACACGGCGTCGCGCATGGCTTTCACGCAATCGGCCACCAGTTGCGGCTCGGCCATCAGGCAGGCGCCAAACGCGCCTTTCTGCACGCGCTCGGATGGGCAGCCGCAATTCAGGTTGATCTCGTCATAGCCCCACTTCTCGCCCAGCCTGGCGCTGGTGGCCAGGTCGGCCGGATCGCTGCCGCCCAGCTGCAGCGCCACCGGATGCTCTTCCTCGTTGAAGCGCAGGTGGCGCTCGACGTCGCCATACACCAGCGCGCCGGTGGTCACCATCTCCGTGTACAGCCAGGTGTGCTTGCTGATGTGGCGATGGAACACGCGGCAGTGGCGGTCGGTCCAGTCCATCATCGGCGCGACGGACAGGCGGCGGCCTGGCACTACAGCGGCTTGGTCGGCGGTCGGCGAGGTGAGGATGGTCATGATGGCCACTACGGGAATTGATCGGGGCCGTCATTATACAGCGAATCGGTGGGGGTTCGCGGGCACCGGCGGCGCCAGGATGGGACACGCGGCTGTCTGCTGGGGCTTGTCCCCGTCGCCGCATTTCCCGGACGGATAGGGATTACTTCTCAGCTACATAGGCCTTGCTTTTACCTCGGCGTTCGGCCTTGACAGCGTACATGGCTTTATCCGCCTCCAGCAGGTAGTCTGCCAGGCTCATGTTCGAATCAGGATCACATCGAACTATGCCGGTGCTGAGCGCCACCTCATAGGCATGATCCGGCTGGGCGCGGTTGAAATCCTCCACCCGCGCGCAGAGCCGTTCCACAATCCGGTCCGGACAATCATCTGCGACCGTAAACGCCGCGAACTCATCGCCGCCCAAACGTGCGATGACATCGGCCTTGCGAAACGATTCCCTGAGCACCGCGGCGGCGTCGCGGATCAGCTGATCCCCGACGTCGTGCCCCCGCTGGTCATTGACGACCTTGAGATTGTCCACGTCGGCAAATATGACCGCACATTGCATCCGCTGGCGCTGAGCAATTTGAAAGCTGCGTTCAGCATCGAGAAAAAAACCGCGCCGATTGTTCAGTCCAGTGAGCTCGTCTGTGAAGGAAAGCAGCCGAAGCGAATGCTCCGCTTTATCGCGTCGGTTTAATTCAAGCGCATGAGCGGAGTTGCTGGCAACCAGCGCTTGAGTGTGATCGGCCACCTCCCGTTGCAGGCGCGCCTGGCCATGAAATTTGCTCATGACAGCGCCAGTCAGCTCGGCCACATCCTTCACGATCGCCTGCGCCGATGACACAATTTTGGTATGCACAGTGTTAGGCCAGGAAACAAGGACAATTCCTCCACCGCTCGGGTATGGGAATTTTCCCCATACATACCTGTTCTCACTGGAGGCCTCGACAGGCGCCGGCTCCGCACCATGCACAAGTTGCTGCGCTAACTCGCACAGGCCGGGATGATAACCTAATTTGCGCCGCCGGCCTTCCCCGTCAAATTCAATAGCCAGCGCATCATCATCATCGCCAACCACCAGGATGACCAGCCCACCCGGATGAAACAATCGCGATATACCGGCGCCAGTGCTGTGCAATGCATCCAGCGGCTCGGTGGTAGTCAACAGTTCTGCGCTCAATTGCAAAAGATGCCGGAGCTCAATCGTGGTAAACGAAGGATTGTTTTTCAATGTCGGGCTCCATTGTCCTGGCGAGCGCTGAAGGGCCAAGGGCTTGGATGTTGTTCGATCCACTCCCGGGCCCATTGAAAGCAAGCGTCGTTAGCGTCGGCCAGTGAATTGCCACAAGCTATAGACGCCAACTCTGCATGCCGTAAGTCGCCCGAGCTGCCACTGAAAATCTCGATGCGGTGAACGCCGTCACCGCCACGCTCGTCATGTTCCACGCTAACGCGATGGCCTCGGTAGATTTGGCTTGGCATGGGACCTCCTTTTACAAGCCAGCGGCCGCATACGAAATGTAAGAGCAAGTGGCAGCTTCCCCAGATACTACAGCAAGCGTTTGCCCACACCTCATAGTATTTCCAATAACGTGAGACTGCCCTTGTATCTAATCGCTATGGCTGGTCGGTATCCAGGCGGGGGGGGGGTTACGCCAAGGTGCCCGACAAGGGCAAAGTGACCAGGCCCACCAGGTAGCGGGCAGGAACGGTTCCGGGGTTTTCGTAGGCAATGTGCTGCCCTTCACGGAAGGCGACGCAGTCGCCGGTCTGCAGCTGCCACTGCTGTTCGCCGGCGGTCACGATCAGCGTGCCTTCCAGCAGCCACACTTGCTGGTGGATGTCGGCACTGTGCGCGGGATGGTCATAGGACACGCGCCGGCCCGGCGGAAATTCCACCTCCACCATCTGCAACGGCGAGCGTACGCCGGGCGACAGCTGGCGCCGCGTGTAACCAGAGGCAGGATCGGTCCACACCGGCTGTTGGGCGCGCGTGCGCAGCGGCGACGGCGCCTCTTCTTCGGCGGCAAACAGCGTGGCCAGGGTCACGCCCAGCGCGCCGGCCAGCTTGTCCAGCACGGTGGCGGTGGCGCTGCTCTCGCCGCGCTCGATCAGGGAAATATTGGAACGGCTGACGCCGCTGCGCTCGGCCAAGGCCGCCAGCGACAAGCCGCGCGCCGTGCGCAGTGCCAGCACGCGGCTGGCGATGAGTTGATTGATGTCCATGAAATCCATTATACTGGATTAATCATCCAACAAAATGACATATCATGCCGATCGCCTTTGAAACGCCCGACCAGCCCGACGTGCACGCACTGATTGCCGAACTGGACACCTATCTGCTGGCGCTGTACCCGCCGGAAGCCGTCTACGCGCTGGACGTGCAGACGCTGCTGCAGCCGAATATCCGCTTCGCGGTCGCGCGCGACGCCCAAGGCGCGGCGGTCGGCTGCGGCGCCATTGTGCTGAGTGCAGCGTACGGTGAAATCAAGCGCATGTACGTGCGCCCTGCCGCGCGCGGGACCGGCACGGCGCGCCAGTTGATGGACTTGCTGGAACACACGGCGCGCCAGGCCGGCTGCCCGCAGATGGTGCTGGAGACCGGCCCGGACAATCCAGAAGCGCTGGCGCTCTACACGCGCCACGGCTTTGAGCGCTGCGGACCGTACGGCGATTATCCGGACGATCCGCTCAGCGTCTTCATGCAGAAGAAGCTCTAGGCAGCGGAAGGCGTGCTGCCCTTCTTCTTGCGCACCACCGCCAGCGTCGGCGCCTGCGGACCGAAGATGGTGGCGACGCGCTCCAGCCGCGCGGCCGCCTCGCCCACCAGCGTGCCGGTGGCGCCCGCCACCTGACGCACGATGCCCAGCGCCTGCTGGCGCGCTTCCGGTTCTTCCGGCAGCAGCAGCGGCAGGTCGGCCAGCGCCGCTTCCTCGTTCACCTGCAGCATCAGATACTGCTCGCGCAGCATCTTCTTCAACAGCGTGATGTTCATGACCTTGTCGTCCGAGGTGCGCAGATGCAGTTGGCGGATCGCCGCAAAGGCGCGTTCGTCGGCCGCGCTCATCTCCGGACTGCGGAAAATGTACAGCAGCGCGCGGATGATGCCCTCGGTGACACCGCCCTCCTTCGTGCGCAGCGCCAGTGCCGCGCGGCTGGCGTTGATGGCCGCCTCGCGCGCGATGTCGCGGCCGATGCGGCGCGGCTTGCCGCCATCCGTGCTCAGGCCCACCAGCGCCTGCAGCAGCGGCGAGCCATACACGCTGAGGAAGATATTTTCCGTGGCCTGGTCACGCACATCGCGATAGCGGTCCAGCGCATCGACGATCTGTTTGGACCACGCTTCCTGCATCTGCAGGAACACATTGTCCTTGCCCACCGGGCGGCGCTCGGCGCGCACCTTCTCGGCCAGCGCCGGGATCTGGTTCAGCAGCGGGTTCTTACTGGAGAACGCGGTGTAGCGCAGGCGCAGCGGATGCGCTTCGCGCAGGCGCTCTGCACTGGCTTCCGTCACCATCGCTTTCACGAACGGGCTGGCGAACGTCTGGTACAGGCCCTTGTTGATTTCCGAAACGCGCGCCACGGTGGCGAAGCGGCGCTCGTCTTCCACGTCGTTGCCGCCCAGCGCGCGCAGCGCATCGAGGTTGCGGCGCTCGAAGCGCATCACGTAATCGCCGGCCGCCAGGTCGCCGGAAGCGATCTCGGCCTGTAGCATCTCTTCGTCCTTGTCGAGGAACACCGCTTCGTACAGGCCGGGCGGCATGATGTCGATCATGTCCATGGCGGCCGTGAATTCCTCGTGCTCCTTGTTGGCCACCGAGGCCGACACGAAGATGCCCAGGTGGCCTATGCTCTGGTGCATGGAATAGATGATGGTCTGGCCGCCGGCGACCAGCGCCGCATCGTCCTCGTACAGATCCAGCACCCAGCCCAGCGCCTGCTGCGGCGGCGTGATGTCATCGCCCCACGAGCAGAACACCACGATCGGCGATTTGATGTTGCGCAGGTCGATGCGGTGGCCGGCGCTGTCCAGCAGCGCTGCGTCGCTCAGGCGGTTGCCGACGAACAGCGAGTCGGCGATGTACTGCATCTCGCCGGCATTCAGCAGCACCGGATTGCCCCACCATTTCTCAAACTCCAGGAAGCGCTGCGCTTCGGTATCGATCTTGGCGTAGACGTTGTAGTTCTTGGTCCAGAAGGTGTTGGACGGATTCATCTTCTCAAAATTGGCGACCAGTTGCGCGCCATCGAAGATGCCGTTGCCGAGGTCGCCCGCCAGCGCCGTCATCCAGGTGCCGCCGAGAATGCCGCCCAGGTAGCGCAGCGGATTCTTGCCGCGCACGCCGGCCCAGTACGACAGCGGCGCGCCGGCCAGCACCAGCGGCCCCACCAGATCGGGATTCAAGGCGCTGGTCATCATGATTTGCCAGCCGGCCTGGCAGTTGCCGATCAGCGCAGGCTTGCCGTCCGCTTGCGGATGCAGCGCGGCCACCTTGGCGATGAACTGCGCCTCGGCGCGGCACACATCCTCGATGGTCTGGCCCGGCACCGGATGCGGCAAGAAGCCGACGAAATAGCAAGGATGGCCGGCCTTCAGCACCACGCCGATTTCACTGTCATGCTTCATGCCGCCGATGCCCGGACCATGGCCGGCGCGCGGATCGAACACGATGAAGGGGCGCTTGGTGGGATCGGGCGCAATGCCATCCGGCTGCAGGATGTGCAGCAGGCCGTAGTTGACGGGACGTTCGAGGTGACGGCCATCCATCACCACTTCAAACTGGAAAGTCAGGACGTGGGGCGCGGTCTGTTCGGCGCGGTGATTGCGCTCGTCGCCGCGCTGACGCAGCACGTCCAGGAACAGGATGGAACGCTGGGTGGCGTCGATCCAGTAGTCGGTTGCCTGCTGGGCAAGGTTGAAGGGATTAACGAGCCAATTCACGTGATCCTCCGATGCGTTTATGCTGCCTCGCACAAAAGTACCCCAGCGGCAAGGAAAAGGCAAATGAAAAAAGCCGCCCGAAGGCGGCTTTCTGCTCTGGCGAGCGCGGGCTTACGCGCCTTCGCGCGACGCTTTCTTGCGCTCGTGCTCTTTCAGGTAGCGCTTGCGCAGACGGATCGATTTCGGGGTGATTTCCACCAGTTCGTCGTCTTCGATGAATTCCACCGCGTATTCCAGCGACATCTGAATTGGCGGCACCAGGCGCACCGCTTCGTCAGTACCCGAGGCGCGCACGTTGGTCAGCTGCTTGCCCTTGATCGGGTTCACCACCAGGTCGTTGTCGCGCGAGTGGATACCGATGATCATGCCTTCGTACACCGGGGTGTTGTGCTCAACGAACATGCGGCCGCGGTCTTGCAGCTTCCACAGGGCGTAAGCCACCGCGTTGCCGTCGTCTTGCGAGATCAGCACGCCGTTGCGACGGCCAGCCAGTTCGCCTTTCGAGGTGTCGACCGGGGCGTACGCGTCAAACACGTGCGACATCAGGCCGGTACCACGGGTCAGGGTCATGAATTCGCCCTGGAAGCCGATCAGACCGCGCGCAGGAATGCGGTATTCCAGACGCACACGGCCTTTGCCGTCCGATTCCATGTTTTGCAGGTCGCCGCGGCGGCGGCCCAGTTCTTCCATGACGCCGCCCTGGTTGGCTTCTTCCACGTCCACCGACAGCATTTCGTACGGCTCTTCACGCACGCCGTCCACCATCTTGAACACCACGCGCGGACGCGATACGGCCAGCTCGAAGCCTTCACGACGCATGTTTTCCAGCAGAATGGTCAGGTGCAGCTCGCCACGGCCCGACACTTCAAAGATGGTGTCGTCGTCGGTTGGCAGCACGCGCAGCGCCACGTTCGATTTCAGTTCTTTTTCCAGACGGTCGCGCAGCTGGCGCGAGGTCACGAATTTACCTTCGCGGCCAGCCAGCGGCGAGGTGTTGACCATGAAGTTCATGGTCAGGGTTGGTTCGTCGACAGTCAGCATCGGCAGCGCGTCCGGGGTGTCCGGTGCGCAGATGGTCGAACCGATGCCGATGTCTTCGATACCGTTGATCAGGATAATGTCGCCGGCAACGGCTTCATCCACCAGCACGCGCTCCAGGCCCTTGAAGTTCAGCACCTGGTTGATGCGGCCTTTGGTCGGGGTGTCGTCCGGGCCGTTCATGAAGATCACGTCCTGGCCGGCGCGCACGCGACCGCGCGACACGCGGCCGATACCGATCTTGCCGACGTAGGACGAGTAGTCCAGCGAGGTGATCTGCATCTGCAGCGGGCCGTCCGGATTGTCGTCACGCACTGGCACGTATTTCAGGATGGCTTCGAACAGCGGCTTCATGTCGCCGCCGCGCACGGACTCGTCCAGGCCGGCGTAGCCGTTCAGGCCCGAGGCGTACACAATCGGGAAGTCCAGCTGCTCGTCGGTGGCGCCCAGTTTGTCGAACAGTTCGAAGGTCTGGTTGATCGCCCAGTCAGCGCGCGCGCCCGGACGGTCGATCTTGTTGACCACCACGATCGGCTTCAGGCCCAGGGCCAGCGCCTTGCGGGTCACGAAACGGGTCTGCGGCATCGGGCCTTCCTGCGCATCCACCAGCAGCAGCACCGAGTCCACCATCGACAGCACACGCTCCACCTCGCCGCCGAAGTCGGCGTGGCCCGGGGTGTCGACGATGTTGATGTGGGTGCCTTCGTACTCAACCGCGCAGTTCTTCGACAGAATCGTAATGCCGCGCTCTTTTTCGAGGTCGTTCGAGTCCATCACGCGGGTATCGACCGCCTGGTTTTCGCGGAAGGTGCCGGACTGGCGCAGCAGTTGGTCAACCAGGGTGGTTTTGCCGTGGTCAACGTGGGCGATGATTGCAATATTGCGAATTGCGCGTTTAGTATTAGACATGGTTGTATATGTGCGGAAAAACTGCGAGTGAGTACCTTCGAGGTACACGAAGCCCTCTAGTATAGCATGTTGCGATGCAACTTTATCGCTTTATTGGGGCGTAAATGCGATTAATCGTTCGGGCGCCAGGATGCTGTATTCGCCCAGGATGGCGGTGCCCAGCAACTTGTGGTCGAGGTAGACGCGCACCCTGCCCTGCTCGCGGGGCACGGCAATCGACGGTTCCTTGCCCAGCGGCAGGCGCTGGCCGTTGAGGAAGCGCTTGGCCAGCTCGGCATTGAGCTGCACCGCCGGGAAGCTGGACAGCAGTGCATCGACCGGCGACAGCAGCGACAGCGGCGCTGCGTGCGCGGCCAGTTCATCCAGCGTGATCATGCGCTCCGTGGTCAGCGCGCCCACCTGCGTGCGGCGCAGTGCGTTCAGATGCGCGCCGCAGCCCAATGCCCGGCCGATGTCCTCGCCCAGCACGCGGATGTAAGTGCCCTTGCTGCACGTGACCGACAGCTTGAGGAACGGCGCCTCATACGCAAGCAGTTCCAGCTTGTGGATCACCACGTCGCGCGCTTCACGCTCCAGCGTGATGCCTTCGCGCGCATATTCGTACAGTGGCTTGCCGTCGCGCTTGAGCGCCGAATACATCGGCGGCACCTGCTTGATGGGGCCGCGGAACTGCGCCAGCACGGCATGGATCTGCTCCAGCGTGACGTTGACCTCGCGCGTTGCCAGCACCTGGCCTTCGGTGTCGCCGGTGTCGGTGGTCTGGCCGAGGTGGACGGTGGTGTCGTAGGTCTTGTCGGCTTCCAGCAAGTCCTGCGAGAACTTGGTGGCTTCGCCAAAGCACAGCGGCAGCAGGCCGGTGGCGAACGGGTCCAGCGTGCCGGTGTGGCCGGCCTTCCTGGCGTTCAGCACGCGCTTGACCTTGATCAGGGCGTCGTTACTGGACAAGCCGACCGGCTTGTCGAGCAGCAGCACGCCGTCCACCAGGTCGCGGACTTTTTTTGGATGAGTTTGCTTCATATTCACTTCAGCATGGATCCCGGCGTGCGCCGGGATGACGTCGCTCCGGCGAAAGCCGGAGCCCATAGAACGCGTGCTTATTCCTGGCCGTCGTCCAGCGAACGGGTCGAATTGGCCTGGTCGATCAGCGCCGACATCGCCATGCCGCGCGCGGCCGAGGTGTCGTGCACGAAGTGCAGCTGCGGCAGCGTGTGGATGTGCAGGCGCTTGCCCAGCTGGTTGCGCAGGTAGCCGGACGCGGCGTTCAGGCCGGCCAGCGTGTTCTTCACGGTCTCGGCATCGTCCTTCAGCATGGTGAAGTAGATTTTGGCGTGCGCGTAGTCCGGGGTCAGCTGTACTTCCGCCAGCGTGATCATGCCGACGCGCGGGTCTTTCAATTCAAAGGCGATCAGTTCGGACAAATCTTTCTGGATCTGATCGGCCACGCGCTGGCCGCGCTGGGGGATGTTTTTGCTATGTTTTGCCATGATGATTCCATAAACGGCAAGTGGACGGGCAGGCCCGTCCACTTTACCAGATGCTGCTGTGCTACCCGTAGTTACAGGGTACGCGCGATTTCCTGCACTTCGAACACTTCCAACGTGTCACCCACCTGGATGTCGTTGTAGTTCTTCAGCGACAGGCCGCACTCCAGACCGGCGCGCACTTCTTTCGCGTCGTCCTTGAAGCGTTTGAGCGAGTCGATCTCGCCAGTCCACACCACGATGTTGTTGCGCAGCAGGCGGACCGACGAGGTACGCTTGACCACGCCATCGGTGACCAGGCAGCCGGCAATCGCGCCGACCTTGGACACCAGGATGACCTGGCGCACTTCCACCTGACCGGTGATGGTTTCGCGTTTCTCTGGCGCCAGCATGCCGGACAGTGCTGCCTTCACCTCTTCGATCGCGTCGTAGATGATGTTGTAGTAGCGGATGTCCACGCCGTTCGACTCGGCCAGCTTGCGCGCCTGGGCGTCGGCACGGGCGTTGAAGCCGATGATGACCGCCTTCGAAGCGACTGCCAGGTTGACGTCCGATTCGGTGATGCCGCCGACGGCGGCGTGCACCACCTGAACGCGCACTTCCGAGGTCGACAGCTTCTGCAGCGAGCCCACCAGCGCTTCCTGCGAACCCTGCACGTCGGTCTTGATGATCAGCGGCAGGTTCTTCACCTCGCCCTCGGCCATCTGGTCGAACATGTTTTCCAGTTTCGCCGCCTGCTGCTTGGCCAGCTTGACGTCGCGGAACTTACCTTGACGGAACAGGCCGATCTCGCGGGCTTTACGCTCATCCGCCATGACCATGACCTCTTCACCGGCTTGCGGCACTTCGGTCAGGCCCTGGATTTCGACCGGGATCGAAGGACCGGCTTCCGCGATCGGCTTGCCGTTCTCGTCCAGCATGGCGCGCACGCGGCCATAGGACGAACCGGCCAGCACCACGTCGCCGCGCTTCAGCGTACCGGACTGCACCAGAATGGTGGCCACCGGACCCTTGCCCTTGTCCAGACGGCCCTCAACGATCAGGCCGCGTGCCGGCGCATCGACCGGCGCTTTCAATTCCAGCACCTCGGCTTGCAGCAGCACTTGCTCCAGCAGGTTGTCGATGCCTTCACCGGTCTTGGCCGATACCGGCACGAATGGCGATTCGCCACCGTATTCTTCCGGCACCACGCTTTCAGCGACCAGCTCTTGCGTCACACGGTCGACGTTGCCGCCCGGTTTATCGATCTTGTTGATCGCCACCACCAGCGGCACGCCGGCGGCTTTCGCGTGAGCGATCGCCTCCTTGGTTTGCGGCATCACGCCGTCGTCGGCCGCCACCACCAGGATCACGATGTCGGTCGCTTTCGCACCGCGGGCACGCATCGCCGTAAAGGCTTCGTGGCCCGGCGTATCGAGGAAGGTGACGATGCCGCGTGGCGTTTCCACGTGGTAGGCGCCGATGTGCTGGGTAATGCCGCCAGCTTCGCCCGACGCCACTTTGGCGCGGCGGATGTAGTCCAGCAGCGAGGTCTTGCCGTGGTCGACGTGACCCATGACGGTCACCACCGGCGCGCGCGGCACCGCTTCGTAGTGCGCGTGCTCGCCCTGGTCGGCCAGGATCGCTTCCGGATCATCGACTTCGGCGGCGTGGGCCTTGTGGCCCATTTCTTCCACCACGATCATCGCGGTTTCCTGGTCCAGCACCTGGTTGATGGTGCACATCTGGCCCAGCTTCATCAGCTGCTTGATGACCTCGGAGGCCTTGACCGACATCTTGTGCGCCAGTTCGGCCACGGTGATGGTTTCAGGCACGTGCACATCCTTGACGATGGCTTCGGTTGGCGCCTGGAAGTTGGTTTCGCGTTCTTCCGACTGGTGATGGCGACGGCCACCCTTGCCACCGCGCCAGCTGTCGCGGCCGGTGCTGGCGCCAGCGCCGGCGTTGCCGCCACGGCCCTTGCTGCCGCCCGGCGCGCCGCGCTTCTTGGCGTCGTCCTGCCAGGTCGACGAGACATTGGCCGATTTGATCGACTTCTTGTCGGCGCCGCCCACGGCTGGCTTCTTGTCATCTTTCTTCTCGCCCGGCTTGGCGGCATTGGCGGCGGTGGCCGGTTTGTGCAGCGTGCCTTCGGCCACTTTCGGCTTGGCTGGCGCCGGTGCCGGCTCAGGCGCCTTGATGGCGCGGCGTGGCGCGTTCATCATGGCCTTGATCTGCGCCACTTCATCGGCCACGGCCTGGCGTGCGCGCTCGGTGGCAGCGGCTTGTTCAGCGGCTTCCTTGGCGGCGGCAGCGGCCTTCTTTTTGGCTTCGTCGGCAGCGGCTTTTTTCTTCGCTTCTTCCGCCGCGCTGTCCACGGCTGGCGCGGCAGGTGCGGCGGCAGCGGCGGCCTTGGCGGCCGCGGCTTTCTTCGCCTCTTCCTCGGCTTCGCGCTGGGCGGCGGCTTGCGCTTCGGCGGTGGCCTTGGCCTGGGCGGCTTTGTCCGCTTCCAGCTTGGCCAGACGCTCCTGCTTCTCGCGCAGTTCCGCTTCCTGACGTGCGATCAGTTCGGCCTGCTTGCGGGCCTCTTCTTCGCGGCGGGCGACTTCGGCCGCGTCGATCACCGGCGCGGCCGGCGCGGCCGCGGTGGTGGTCAGCGGTTCGTCGCGCTGCACGAAGGTACGCGTTTTCTTGACGGCGACCTGGATGGTGCGGGCCTTGCCATTGGCGTCGGCCTGCTTGATCTCGGTGGTTTCCTTGCGCGTCAGCGTAATTTTCTTCTTCTCTTCAGCACCGGCGCCATGGGTGCGGCGCAGGTGATCGAGCAGCTTATCCTTATCCTCTTTCGACAATGGATCTGACGCCGACACTTTCTCGACGCCGGCAGAACGCAGCTGCGTCAGCAGCAAGTCTGCAGGCATCTTCAGTTCGGTGGCAAATTGGGCTACGTTGTTACTCGCCATTCAGTCCTCTTTTCTATGTGTCGCGGAGATGATAAAGATAATCAAATTAAGCCTTTGCAGATTCAGTCAGACTCCAGGCCTTGGCTTGCAGCGCCTTGGCACGGTCGTCGTACTTCGCATCAACCAACTTCATCTCATCGTCGGTCACATCTTCAAATTCACTCGTAATCAGTGCACGTGCGCGGTCAGACGACAGGGCCAGGATGGCGCCGAACTCGTCATAAGCCAGGCCGGCAAATGCTTCTACCGTTTTGATACCAGCCAGGCCCAGCTTGCCGGCGGTGATGCGGTCCATGCCTTCCAGACCGACCAGCGCCTCATCCATGCCCTCCAGGCCCTCTTCCGAAGCGATGGCTTCGGTCACCAGGGCGTCACGGGCGCGGGTGCGCAGTTCGTTGACGGTATCTTCGTCAAACGATTCGATCTCCAGCATTTCGGAGATCGGCACGTAAGCGATTTCTTCCAGGCTGGCAAAGCCTTCTTCCACCAGGATGTCGGCCACTTCCTGGTCGACGTCCAGTTTTTCCATGAACAGCGCGCGGATCGCGGCGGTTTCCTGGGCTGCCTTGTCGGCCGATTCCTCGGCCGTCATGATGTTGATCTTCCAGCCGGTCAGGTCCGATGCCAGACGCACGTTCTGGCCCGAACGGCCGATGGCGATGGCCAGGTTTTCCTCGTCCACCACCACGTCCATGGCGTGCTTCTCTTCGTCCACCACGATCGACGACACGTTAGCCGGCGCCAGCGCGCCGATCACGAACTGCGCCGGATCTTCCGACCACAGCACGATGTCCACGCGCTCGCCGCCCAGCTCGCCGGTCACGGCCTGCACGCGCGAACCGCGCATGCCGACGCAGGTACCGATCGGGTCGATACGCTTGTCGGCGGTGTACACCGCGATCTTGGCGCGCACGCCGGCGTCGCGCGCCGCCGATTTAATTTCCAGCATGCCTTGTTCGATTTCCGGCACTTCCAGTTCGAACAGCTTCATGATGAACTCTGGCGCGGTGCGCGACAGGATCACTTGCGGGCCGCGCATATTGCGGTCGACGCGCAGGATGTAGGCACGCACGCGGTCGCCAATGCGCAGATTCTCTTTCGGGATCATCTGGTCGCGCGGCAGGCGCGCTTCGATCTTGCCGGATTCGACGATCGCATCGCCGCGCTCCATGCGCTTGATGGTGCCGGTGACCAGCGAATCGCCGCGCTCCAGGAAGTCTGCCAGAATCTGTTCGCGCTCGGCGTCGCGCACGCGCTGCAGCACCACTTGCTTGGTGTCCTGCGCAAAGCGGCGGCCGAATTCCACCGATTCAATCGGCTCTTCGATGTAGTCGTCCACTTCGATGTCGGCGATCTGCTCTTTGGCTTCGAAGTGCAGGATTTCCTGGTCCGGCAGCTGCAGGCCCGCCTCATCCGGCACCACGTGCCAGCGACGGAAGGATTCGAACTCACCCGACTCGCGGTCGATCGAAACGCGGATGTCAACTTCACCCTCATAGCGTTTCTTCGTGGCCTGCGCCAACGCGAATTCCAGTGCGCCGAAAACCACATCCTTATCGACGTTCTTTTCACGCGCCAGCGCGTCTACCAATAACAAAACTTCGCGACTCATGCTTTGCGTCCCTTAAAATCCACCTGTGGCACCAAACGTGCCTTATCCACATCGGCGAGCGTAAATTCCAACTGCGCCGGACCTTCATTGCTTTCAAATTCCAACGACAATTTCTCGCCCTCGGGTTCCAGCAGGACCCCCGTGAACGATTTCCGGTTGTTCGTACCCGGCATGGCCGCGCGCAGCTTGATCACTGCTTCGCAACCGGCAAAACGGACATAATCCGACAGCTTGCGCAACGGCCGGTCCAGGCCCGGCGACGAAATTTCGAGACGCTCGTAAGGCACGTTCTCGACCGTCAGCACGTGCGACAGCTGGTGACTGACCGTGGCGCAATCTTCTACGGTGATGGGACCTTTTTCTTCGGCATCTTCGGCGGTGAAATCGATAAACACGCGCAGCAGTCCGCGCTCGGCCCGTTCGACATCAACCAGCTCATAGCCCAGACCGGTGACGGTCTTTTCAATTAATTCCGGCAGCTGCAAGAAAATTCTCCAGTTCAAGACCTGTTTATATGGGGCATAAACAAGCCTGTTAAAACGGTTCAACAAAAAAAAAATGGGCATCTGCCCATCTTTTTAAAACACCTAGCCAGATGAAGAATTCAGATCGATTTGTGACGACGTGAACTTTTACTAGGCTAGATATTATAACCTTATATGGCCTGCGCTGCAATGCCGCACAGGCGGCATGACAGGCTTACAACAAGGCGCAGGTACGGTACTTAACCTTTGCGGCGGCGTGGCATGCCATGGTCCATGGCGCCGCCGCGCGGCTGCTGGCCCCGGCGTGGCGCGCCCGAGGCAGCACCGAAGCCGAAGGTGGTTTGCAGCGGATCGGGCTGGCGCGGGCCACGGCCCGGTCCCTTGGACTGCTGGCCGCGCGGCTGCCCCTGCCCCTGACCTTGGGCGCGGCCACCCTGGCCTTGCGCGCGCGGACCTGGCGCCTCACCGAGCGGACGGCCGCCGGCGTAAGCACCGATGCCTTGCGGACGACCACCGGGACGGCCCGACGACTGGCCGCCGCCCTGACCCTGACGGCCTTTGCCGCCACGGTTGCCATTGCCGCCGCCGTTACCGTTACCGTTGCCGCCAAAACCACCCTGGCCACGACCGCCGTTACGGGCAGGCTTGGCGAACGGCAGCGCGTTGGCGTTGCTCAGATCGGCGCGGTTGAAGTTCGGCTCGTTTTCGTCGTCCTCGTCGTCATCGTAGAAATCACGCTCGTCGCGGCGCTCGGCACGCTCGGCGTGCTGGTCGCGATTGCCATTGCGGCCGCGCTTTTCCGGCCCCTTGTTCTGAGCCGGCTTGGCTGCCTTGGCGGCAGCTGGCTGCGCACCGCCTTTTTTCTCGACGCCGTACGCCGCCATCAGCGCGCGCACCGCGTTTTCTTCCATCTCTTCCCAGCGGCCGCGTTTTAGGCTGCTTGGCAGGGTCATGGCGCCGTAGCGGGTACGGATCAGGCGCGACACGGTCAGGCCGATCGCCTCGAACATGCGGCGCACCTCACGGTTGCGGCCCTCGCCGATGATCACGCGATACCACTTGTTGATGCCCTCGCCGCCGCCGTCGGCAATCTTGGAGAACTGCGCCACGCCGTCTTCCAGCTCGACGCCGGCCAGCAGTTTCTGGCGCATGCCCTCTTCCAGCTCGCCCAGGGTGCGCACCGCGTACTCACGGTCAATGCCGTAGCGCGGGTGCATCAGGCGGTTGGCCAGGTCACCGGAAGTGGTGAACAGCAGCAAACCTTCGGTATTGAAGTCGAGACGGCCCACGGCCAGCCATTTGCCGGCTTTCATGGTGGGCAGGCGGTCGAATACCGATGGACGGCCTTCCGGATCATCCATGGAGACGATCTCGCCGGCCGGCTTGTGGTAAATCAGCACGCGCGGCGGCTTCTTGCTGACGCGGCGCTGGATCAGCTTGCCGTTGATGCGCACCGCATCGGTCGGCAGGATGCGCTGGCCGATGTGGGCCGGCTCGCCGTTGACCGACACGCGGCCGGCCACAATCAGTTCTTCCATGTCGCGGCGCGAACCGAGGCCGGCTTCGGCCAGCACCTTGTGCAGTTTCGGCGCGTCGTCGTCCGACGTCAGGTCGCGACGCACCGGCTTGGCTGGCTGGCGGCCCTTGCCCTCGTCAGCGTCGAAGGCCTCCGAGGTCACGTAGGAAAACGCTGCATCAGCATCATTGCCCTTGGCGCCGCCGGCATTCTGGCCGCCGCGCTGCTTGCCATTCTTTTTCTTGCCACTGCGCTGATTGTTGTTGCGCTGCTCATGACGCGGCTTGCCCTCACGCGCGGCCGGCACAGCAGCCTCTTCCGCCGGCGCAGCGGCGCCTTCGGCAGCGGCGACCGGCTCGGGACGCGGCATGGCGGCCTGGCGGGCGGCGCGCAGTTCGCGCATCTGACGCGGGCCACGCGGGCGCTGACGCTCGCCGCGCTCGGCACGCTCACCGCCTTCGGCGGCGGCAGGCGCTTCCGCCACAACGGCCGGCGCGGCTGCGCCAGCTTCCACCACTGCATCGGCGGCCGGCACTGCTTTTTTGGCCCTCGGCTTGACTGGCTTGGTGGCCGGGGTCTCGCCATCGGCCGCTGGCGCAGCCGCATCCACCTCGGCGGCAGCCAGCTTTTTGGCACGCGGCTTCTTCACTGGCGCCGGGGCGTCGGCAGCGGTCGCTTCGACTTCCGCCTTGGTCTTGCGCTTGGGCTTGGCGGCGGGCGCCTCGCCAGCAGCCGCCAGCGCGGCATTATCAGCCTCGATCTGGGCTTTGGTACGGCGTTTCGGCTTGCCGACAACTTCGGCCGCAGCTGCGTCGTTGACGGTCTCAGGGGTGTTAGGTTTGTTCATTATTCGTTTCTTGGTTGTGCTCAGCGTCAACCGTTAAATCTGGCGCAGGGCCTTGTTCTTGCTCGGCTTCTTGCTCAGCGTCGCTGTCTTGCCGCGCCGCTTTCTCAAAGTTCTCTTGCAGAGCCGCCTCCAGGGTTTCCATGGCGTTCTGCCCATCGCTGATTTGCTGCAACGGCGGCAACTGGGACAGCGAATTCAAGCCCAAATCATCCAAAAACTGCTTGGTGGTGCCCAGCAAGGCCGGACGTCCCACCACATCACGGTAACCAATGACATCCACCCAGCCACGGTCTTCCAGCATCTTGATCGTCTGCGAATTGACGGCTACGCCGCGTATCTCTTCAATATCGCCGCGCGTCACCGGCTGCCGGTAAGCGATGATGGCCAGCGTTTCCAGCGTTGCCCGCGAATACCTGGGCGGTTTTTCCGGATTCAACCGGTCGAGATACAACTTCATCTCGGGGCGGCTCTGGAAGCGCCAGCCAGACGATAGGCTGATCACTTCAACACCCTTGCCGGCCCAATCGAGCCGCAATTCTTCCAGCAATTCCTTGATCGTGTCGGCACCAACGCCGGGGCCACGCGGCCGATCCTGGTCATCCAGTTCGACAAACAGCTTTTTCAGACTGTGGATCGATAAAGGCTCACGAGCGCATAGCAAGGCGGTTTCGAGGACTTTTTTAGCCTCAACATTATCCATAAGCAAAATCGAAAGAAATCAATCACATTCAGTGAGGCTGGCGGGAGTTACTCGCTGAAGCTGCTTTTTCCGACGCCAAGGCCTATGCGCACCCGGCGGGAGAGAGGGACATGCCGGCAACGGCCGAGACCGTTGCTTTCTACGTGAAACGTGGGCAGGAAGCCAGACGTTTCATCCAACAACGCGAATTGTACCTGATAAAACCACAAAACGCGCATTTCGACGTCATCGAAATGTAACTGAGCTTACGCGGAGGCAAGTCTTTCCGACAAGATTGCCGAAACACCAACGAAGGCCGGGTATTCCGCCGTGATCACCCAGGTCGGCACCGCCGACAGGTATTTATTGAAACGGCCCTTGGCTTCAAAGCGGGCGCGGAAACCGGAGCGGTCGAAGCGCGCGCCCAGTTTCGGCACGATGCCGCCGCCAATGTAGATGCCGCCCTGCGCGCCCAGGGTCACGGCGATGTTGCCGGCGATGGTGCCCAGCATGCAGCAGAAGGCTTCGATGGCGTCGTCGCACAGCGAGCATTCACCGGCCAGCGCGCGGCGCGAGATTTCGGCGGCGCTCAGCTTGTCGGCCGGCAGGTCGCCGTGGTCGGCCAGGGCACGGTAAATCAGTTCAATGCCGGCGCCGGACATCAGGCGCTCGGCCGAAACGTGTTCGAATTCTTTCCATGCAAATTGCAGGATCGCCACTTCGGTGGGCGTGGCCGGCGAGAAGGTCACGTGGCCGCCCTCGCTCAGCAGCGCGGTCCAGCCATCCTTGCCTGGAATCAGGCCGGACACGCCGAGACCGGTACCGGCGCCGATCAGGCCCAGCGGGGTGCCCGGCACGCTGACGCCGCCACCCACCTGGTGTTTCTGCGTGGCCGACAGCTGCGGCAGCGAGCTGGCCAGCGCAGTGAAGTCATTCACCACCACCAGGGTGTCAAAGTTGACTTCGCGGCGCAGCGCCTCTATCGAGAATGCCCAGTGGTGATTGGTCATGCTCACCATGTCGCCGGTGACCGGATTGGCAATCGCAATCGCGCCATTCCGGATACCGGTGACGCCGGCCTGGACTACGGTTGGCGAGGCCAGATACGCGACCAGGGCGGCGGCCAGGGTCGGGTATGCGGCACACGCCAGCACTTCGATCGCTTCAATCTTGCCCGGGGCGGTTTCCAATGCAAAGCGTGCGTTGGTGCCGCCGATATCCGCCAGCAGACGCGGGCCACCAGGGAAAACAGTGGTCAGGGAGGGAGGCGTTTGTACGGACTGAGCTGTCATGATGGATCGAAATTAGTTGAGGCTTAAGCTTAAAGTATTTTACCGCTCACAGGCAAGTGAAGTTTGTAGTTTTAGTACAGTTTGCTACACAAGTTTGAAATCCGGGATATTTCATCCGTAGTATGACTACCGGCCTTTTGATTGGAATCGATTCCAGTTCATTGCTAAAAATAAGCACCGTGGTCCCGGCGCAGGCCGGAATCCATGCTGACTCAGCATGGGTCCCGGCCTGCGCCGGGACCACGGTGCCATCACTCAGGCCGAGGCGCGGTTGTCTTCTTCGGCCAGCGTTTCACCCGGTGCGCGGAAAGCGGCATTCCAGGCCTCCAGTCCGCCATGCAGCGGACGGGCGCGGTGGTAGCCATGGCCGATCAGCGCCTTGGCCACGTGGGCGGCGGTGACGTCATTCGGGCAACTGCAATACACGATGATATGACTGCTCTTGTCCAGGCCGCTGATTTCCGTGGTGGGATCGCCGCCATTGAACAGCAGCGCGCCCGGCACGGCCGGATCGAGCATTTGCGCGGTCACGCTGCGGGCGTCGATCAGCACCGGCTCCGTGCCCTGCTCAAGCAGCTTCTTGAAATCGTCGATGGTGATGCGCTCGATTTCCACCGACTGGCGGAAGCGTTTGCGCTCCACATATTTAAATGCCACAAACAAGCCCAGCAGCACACCCAGCACAAGCAGCGCGGTGGTGCCCATGGTGCTGAGGATGTCCAGCAGTTGGTCAACGCTGGTGTGGAAGAAGGCGCCGATGGCAATGCCGGTGCCGGCCCACAGGAAACTGCCCATCACCGCAAAGGTCAGGAAGGTGCCGCGCGGCGTACCCATGGCGCCCGCCAGCGGCGGCGCGATCACGTTAAAACCGGGAATAAACTTGGCCACGATCAGGGCTTTCGGCCCCCAGCGGTTGAAGTTGTCCTCGGTCTGGCTGACGCAGTAATCCGGCGACAGCGAAATCTTGCACAGTAATTTGAGGATGCGCTTGCCGTAGAAGCGGCCGGCGCGGAACCAGAAACTGTCGCTGATCAGGCAGGCCAGCATGGCGACGGCCAGCACGGCCGACCAGTGGGTGTCGCCATCGACCGACATGGCGCCGGCCACGATCAACAATGGAAACGCAGGAATGGGCATGCCGATCTGCTCGACCAGCACGATGCCGAACACGATCAGGACGCCATATTCTTGCAGCAGGAGGATTAAATTCGCCATCCGGATATCTTAACTTAAAAATCGCTTAACCGTTGCCGGGGATCGCAGATAGCAAGGCTTGGGTATAGGGGTGTTGCGGGTGACGATACAGCGTATCCGCATCGGCCAGCTCGACCACGGCGCCCTGCCGCATCACCATCACCTGGTCGGCCATGTAGCGGACCACCGCCAGGTCGTGCGAGATGAAGATGTATGACAGGCCCAGCTCATCCTGTAAATCCCGCAAAAGATTGAGCACCTGGGCCTGCACCGACACATCCAGCGCCGAGACCGACTCGTCGCATACCAATATCTCCGGCTGCAGCGTCAGGCAGCGGGCGATGGCGATGCGCTGCCGCTGGCCGCCGGAGAACTCGTGCGGGTAGCGCCCGTAGGCGGCAGCCGGCAAGCCAACCTTGTCCAGCAGGCTCAGGGCGATGGCGCGGCGCGCGCCCTCGTCGGCGCCGATGCGGTGGATGCGCAGCGGCTCAAGCAGGATGTCGCCGGCGGTGAAGCGCGGGTTGAGCGAGGCATACGGGTTTTGAAAAATGATCTGGATGCGGCGCTTGTAGGCCTGGAACGCGTGCGCGGGCATGCTGAGCAGGTCGCGGCCGTCAAACAGCACGCTGCCGCTGCTGGCCTGCTGCAAGCGCATCAGGGTCAGGCCGAGGGTGGTTTTGCCGGAGCCGGATTCGCCCACCACACCGAGGGTCTGGCCGCGCGCGAGGGTGAAAGAGACGTCCTTCACGGCGTGGAACTGGCGCTTGGCGAACCAGCCCTGGCGCTGGGTGAAATGCTTGTTCAGATTGCGCACCTCCAGCACCACCCCGTCGTTCCGGCGGAGGCCGGAATCCATGCTGAGCCTCCCGGCCGGCGGCCTATGGATTCCGGCCTCCACCGGAATGACGGGCAAGCGGTGCGGCTGCTCGCCCAACGTCGGCCGGCACTGTAACAACGCGCGCGTGTAGGCATCCTGCGGCGCAGTCAGCACTTGCTGCGCCGGCCCCGCCTCGCGCACCTCGCCATGGCGCATCACCACCACGTGGTCGGCAATCTGCGCCACCAGCCCCAGATCGTGCGTAATAAACAGCATCGACATCGCCCGCCGCCGCTGCAGCCGCGCGATCAGTTCCAGGATCTGCTGCTGCACGGTGACATCCAGCGCCGTGGTCGGCTCGTCCGCGATCAGCAGCCTGGGCTCGCAGGCGATCGCCATCGCGATCATCACGCGCTGCTGCTGGCCACCGGACAACTGACTCGGGTAGGCATCGATCCTGTCCTCCGGAACGCCAACTTCCTGTAACAGCTCCAGCGTGCGCTGGCGTGCCTGCGCCCGGCTCATGTTCAGATGCACCCGCAACACCTCGCCGATCTGCGCGCCCACCGTGAACACCGGATTCAGCGACGACATCGGTTCCTGGAAAATCATGGCGATATCCTTGCCCCGCACGGCGCTGCCATCAAAGGCAATACTGCCCTCGACAGTGGCCGAGACCGGGTCGAGCAAGCCCATCACCGCCAGCGCGCTGGCCGACTTGCCGCTGCCCGACTCGCCCACCAGCGCCACGGTGGCATTGTGCGGCACGCTGAACGAGACGCCCTTGACCGCCGCAACACCATTGAAAGCAACGCGCAGTTCACGCACTTCGAGCAGGTTCATGGTTTCACCTTGGGGTCGAGCGCATCGCGCAGTGCGTCGGTGAACAGGGAAAACGCCGTCACCAGCAAGGCCATGGCTGTCGCCGCGGCCGCCAGTTGCCACCAGCGACCTAGGATGAGCTCGCTCTGCGCCTCGTTCAGCATGCTGCCCCACGAGACCACACCGACCGGCACGCCAAAGCCCAGGAAGCTGAGGATGACCTCGGCCTTGATGAAACCCACCGCCAGAATCGACATCTGCACCAGCGCCACATGGCTGACGTTGGGGAAGATATGCCCGAACATCCGGCGCCAGTGCGAGGCGCCAATGGCGTCGGCCGCCAGCACATATTCGCGCGCCCGGTGCTTGAGGTATTCGGCACGCATCAGGCGGTACGGCCCGGTCCAGCCGGTCAGACCGAGGATCAGCACGATGGTCAGCACACCCTTCTGCTGCAGCACGGCGGCCACAGCCAATATCATCAGCACCGAGGGAATGGCGGTGAACACGCTGTAAAACCAGGTGAGGCAGTCATCCACCACGCCACCGCAATAACCGGCCAAGGCGCCGAACAAGGTGCCGAGACTCACCGCCAGCAAGGCCGCCGCCAGCCCGATCACGATGGAGGTCTCGCCGCCCTTGATGGTTTTTTTGATGACGTCATGCCCCCACTTGTCGCCGCCGAACGGCAGGGTGGGCAGCCTGCCGGCTTGCGTCGCATGTTGCGCCGCCAGTTGCGCGCGCAATGCGCGCAGGTCGTCTGCCAGCGGATCGAAGGGATTGTCCGGCAAGGCCGCGCTCGCCTCCGCAGGTCCGGCCGCGCGCACCGGCCCTGTTCCGACGAAACCGGGCGGCGCGTAGTGCGCGCCCACTTCGGCCTCCCAATCCGCCGCCAGCCAGCCGCCGGCGGACAAGGCCGCCATCAGCAGGAACACCACCACCACGGCCAGTGCCGCCATGCCGCCCCGGTCCGCGCGCAGGCGGCGCCAGGCCAGAGCCCACAGACCATGGGACCTCATGACAGTTTCACCCGCGGGTCCACCGCCTGATACAGCAGATCGGTCAACAGGTTGACCACCATGGTGGCGGCCGCCACGTACACCGTGATGGCCTTGATCACCGGGAAATCGCTGCGCTCCACTGCCAGGATCACCTCGCGGCCGATGCCGGGAATGCCAAAGAAGCGCTCCAGCAGGAAGGCGCCGATCAGCAAGGCCGGCAGGTTGGACATGACGTAGGTCAGGATGGGAATTGCGGCATTGCGCAGCACGTGCACCCACATCACGCGCCGTTCGCTCATCCCCTTGGCGCGCGCCGTGCGCACGTAGTCCTGCCCCACCTCCTCCAGCACGAAGCTGCGGAACAGGCGCAGGGTCGGCGCCAGCGACACCGCCAGCCCGATCAGGATCGGCAGTACCGCATGCTGCCAGTCACCCCAGCCCTGCACCGGAAACAGGCCCAGCTTGTACGCCAGGCCGTATTGGAACACGATGATATACACCAGGATGCTGACCGACATGGCCACCGTGCATGCCACCATCACCAGCCGGTCGGTCAGCGAGCCGCGCACGAAGGCGACGGCCAGCGCCAGCGCGATGCCAAGCGCGGTTTCGAGCACGGTCAGCGGCACCAGCACCGCCAGCGACGGCCCCAGCCGCGTGGCAACGATGTGCGATACCGGCTCGCCGGTCGCCCAGCTCAGGCCAAAGTCAAAACGCGCGATCTGCTCGATAAATATCCACAACTGCACGTAAAACGGCTCATCCACACCCAATTCGCGGCGGATGGCGGCAATGCTGGCGGCGTCCGCCATCTTGCCAGCCAGAATATATGCGGGATCGCCGCCCACCCAGTTAAACAGCACGAATACCAGCACCACCACGCCCAGCATGGTCGGCACCATCTGCCACAGGCGGCGAATTATATAAGCCAGCATCTTGGTCCTTGTTTTGCGATCAATCTATTGCTCAGCATAAACCATGCGAGCCACCCGGCACGCCCGGCGTTTTGTCTCATAAATGTAACGCCGTGTTTCCCCATGAACGCAGATTAATAAAGTTGCTTCGCACCAAAATGTCGCAAGTTTCCGAAAGCCAAACAATACTTTCGCTTTTTTTTTGATAGCAAAACAATGTTTCCTATCCCCCGAACGCCCGCTGCACCAAATTAGAGCGTTTACCGTGCAAATTTAGCGCGGCGAGCAAGCGTCCTTTTTACGCGAATTAACGGAAGTTTGCACATTGACAGTAAATGTCGGCAAATGATTTGATGGGGAAATGAAGGAAACACCAACGTTTTCTTCACCGGCCCTGCCGGTATAAAAAAATACATCCAACACACCCGCGTGTTTAGCGTTTTACATTGGGAGCTACATAATGATGGTTGAAACAGTAATGGCCCGTTCCGTGCGCATCATCTGCGCTGGCGGTCTGGCGCTCGGTATGTCTGCGGCAATGGCCCAACAGGCCACCGAAGACGTCGTGGCCCGCGTCGAGATCACCGGTTCGTCGATCAAACGTATCGCCAAGGAAGGCTCGCTGCCGGTGCAGACCCTGTCCCGCGCCGACATCGAACAAAGTGGCGTACAGAACGTGGCTGACCTGGTGGCCCAGCTGCCATCGATGCAAGGTTTCATCACTTCGTCGGCATCGGTCAACGGCGGCGGCGGCGGCGTGCAAACCGCCTCGATCCACGCCATCGGCACCCAATATACCCTGGTGCTGCTGAATGGCCGCCGCATGGCGCCGTACGGCACCGGCAGCGCCGTCAACCTGGCCAGCATCCCGCTGTCGGCCGTTGAGCGCGTTGAGATCCTGACCGACGGCGCATCGACCCTGTACGGTTCGGACGCCATCGCCGGCGTGATCAACTTCATCCTGAAGAAAAACCAGACCGATCTGGTTGTCGAAGGCACCTACAACTCGCCACAGGAAAAAGGCGGCAAGAGCAGCAACTTCTCGATCAGCAAGGGCTGGGGCAACCTGGATTCCGACGGCTTCAACGTGCAAGTATCGTACAGCCACGATGAACAGAAAGAGCTGAACGCCACCGACCGCGACTTCGCCAAATCGGGCGTACACAAATTCAGCCACAAGGGCAAGCAATACGCCACCTGGCAGACCTCGATCAACTCGACCCCGGCCAACGTGGAAGTCGTGACCGCCGACGACGACGTCGTGCTGAACCACGACCTGCTGACCAAGAACGGTTGCACCCAGGCCAACACCTTCTCGCGCAGCGGTGCCTGCCGTTTCGACTACGCCGCCACCGTGCAGCTGCTGCCGGAACTGAAGCGCGACAGCGTGTTCGCCAACGGCTCGCTGAAACTGGGCAAAGACACCACCGCCTACAGCGAACTGGTGATGTCCAAGTTCACCAACACCGCGCGCTACGCGCCGGCCGCACAGCCGCTGACCGTGTTCAGCACCGATGCCGACACCGGCGTCAAGACCGTCAACAACAGCTACATCGGCGCCTACAACAGCTCGATCGTCCCGCTGCTGGCCAGCCAGGGCATCAACGCCGCTGACGTTACCGACGCCTTCTTCTACTACCGCGGTGCCGACGCCGGCGGCCGTACCGACGAATACCGCACCGACGCGCTGCACTTCGTGGTCGGCGTGGACAGCACCCTCGCCGGCTGGGACGTGGGCGCTTCGTTCACTCACTCGCAGAACAAGCAGACCGACAAGGCCATGGCCGGCTACATGAGCGGCAACAAATTCGAAGAACTGATCCGCACCGGCAAGTACAACCCGTTCGTCTCCAACACCGGCGCTGCTGCCGTGCTGGCGGACGCCGTGCTGCACCAGGACCTGGGCGTGATCAAGTCGAAGATCGACGTGGCCAGCGTGCACGGCTCGCGTGAAGTGTTCGAGCTGCCAGGCGGCGCCGCCTCGATGGGTATGGGCGCTGACTTCACCAAGCAGACCTACAAAGACAACCCGTCGCAGATCGCCATGGGCCCAGGCCCAGGCAACCCTGGCTTCACCGACACGGAAATCGGCGGCGGCACCGGCTCGCAAGCCCTGGACGCAAGCCGCCAGAACTGGGGTGCGTTCGCCGAACTGCTGATGCCAGTGACCAAGACCCTGGAAACCACCGCCGCTGTGCGTTACGACAGCTACGACGCGGTTGAGAAGAAAAACGTCAGCTACGACACCGCCGGCAAAGCATCGCCAACCGGCAAACTGGGTGAAGACGTGGCCAAGGCCACCTACAAGCTGGCGGCCCGCTGGACCCCGGTCCAGAGCGTGCTGCTGCGCGGTTCGTACGGCACCGGCTTCAAGGCACCGACCCTGAACAACATCGCCGACCCGCTGAAGAACGCCGGTTCGTCGAACAACTTCCCATGCCCGATCACCACCCCAACCGATCCGCGTTCCAAGTACTGCCGTCCAGGCTCGTCGGAATACGGTCTGCTGGACAGCGGCAACCCGAACACCGGCGCCAAGGCACTGAAAGCCGAGACCTCGAAGCAAGCCACCCTGGGCTTCCGTATCGAGCCAACCACCTCGCTGTCGGTGGGCCTGGACTGGTGGGATGTGCGCCTGAAGAACCAGATCCGCACCTTCTCGCAGGATCAGCTGTTTGACCAGAACTCGTCGCTGGCCCAACAGTACATCGCCGTGTACGCTGACCCGATCCAGAAGTCGAACGTGCTGGTCGCCATCCGCAGCCCGCAAAACCTGGCGTCGTCGCGCTACCAGGGCGTGGATTGGGATACCACTTTCCGCACCGCCACCCCGATCGGCAAGGCATCGATCAACTGGACCGGTACCTTCATGCTGAAAGCGGAACAGGAAACGCCTGATCCAATCACCGGCAAGTCGATCAGCGAGAAGTCGATCGGCCGCTTCGACTCCTACGACGACGTGGTGTTCCGCGTGGTCAGCCGCATGATCTTCACCCTGAAGACCTCGGAAAAGCTGTCGAATTCGCTGACCGTGAACTACCGTTCGGGCTACCACGACAAGCCGCTGACCGCTGACGACGCCGCTGTGCGCTCGGTCAACGCCGACGGCAGCATCGGCGGTGTGGTCTCGATGCTGGACCACGACGTCAGCTCGTACACCACGCTCGACTGGCAAGCCAAGCTGAACTATGTGAAGGGTCTGACCCTCACCGCTGGTATCCGCAACCTGCTGGACCGCGATCCGCCATTCTCGATCCGCAACTCGGGTGGTGGTAACCAGGTGGGCTATGACGGCCGCTACGCTGACCCACTGGGCCGTACCTTCTACCTGACCGCGCAATACCGCTTCTGATCCCTGCGGGATCTGCTAAAAAGGCTCCTTCGGGAGCCTTTTTTATTGCCTATACACATCTGTAACCAACTGTTGTATTTTATAAACAGATAATGTTTCTCAATTGACACTGGCTCCCCTACGGTGAAATTATCGAGGCCCTGCTCATCGTAAACCGATGGTCACTTTCGATACACAACTATATTTCACGCCGTTATTTTGGGAGTTGAGAGCAATGATGAAAGAGACAGTTTTATCCCGTTCCATGCGCCGCGTTTATGCCAGCGGCCTGCTCGGCCTGGGCCTGATCGCGCCACTGGCGCAAGCGCAAGATGCGCCGATGCAGCGCGTTGAAATCACCGGTTCCTCGATCAAGCGCCTGGTGTCGGAAACCGCCAATCCGCTGACCGTGATCAAGGCCGACGACTTCGTCAAGCAAGGCCTGACCACCGCGCAGGAAGTGCTGGACCGCATTCCCTCCAACAGCTCCAGCTTCACCTCCGGCAACGTGGTGGGCGGTAACAGCTCCGGCCTGCCGACCGGCGGCCAGGCCAGCGCCGACCTGCGCGGCCTGGGCGGCGACAAGACCCTGGTGCTGCTGAACGGCCGCCGCATCGCCAACCATCCTTACGATGGCGCCAGCGTCGACCTCAACATCATTCCGGTGTCGGCCTTGGAACGGGTGTAAGTGCTGCGCGACGGCGCCTCCGCCATCTACGGCACCGACGCCATCGGCGGCGTGATCAACTTCATCACCAAGCGCTCGGTGCAAACCACCACCATTACCGCGGAAGCCATCCTGCCGCGCAAGGACGGCGCCGATGAGAAACGCGTCAACCTGTCGACCGGTTTCGGCAACCTGGATGAAGACGGCTACAATGTGTTCGGCGTGGTCGACTACCACAAGCTGGACATCCTGACCTCGCAACAGCGCGACTTCTCCAAGACCGGCATCATTCCCGAGAAAGGTCTGAACCTGACCTCGGGCACCACCTTCCCTGGCAACTACTTCGACCCGACTTCGGGCGCCACCGGCAACCCGGGCTTTGCCACCGGCTGCGACGCGCCGCTGTCGGTGCCGCGCGCCAGCAACGGCACCTGCCGCCAGGACTACACCCGCCAGATCGACGATCTGCCGGAACAGAAGCAAACCTCGTTCTTCGGCAAGGCCACCTTCAAGATCAACGGCGACCACCTGGCCTCGATCGAATACCTGCACTCGGAAAACGACGTGGTGTCGCACACCGCGCCGCCGCCGCAGACCGGCCTGCTGCTGCCGAAGACCAGCAAATACTATCCAGGCAATGCCGGCGGTGTGCCGGCCATGCCGGGCCTGTCGGGCGATCCGCTGTCGGTCAACTGGCGTCCGACCGAAGCCGGTCAGCGCGAGATCAACTCCAAGGGCGCGGCTGACCGCCTGTCGATCGCGGCGGAAGGCGTGTTCAAGGGCTGGGATTACAAGACCGGCTTCACCATTTCGGAAAGCCGTTCGGCCGAATACTTCACCGGCGGCTATGTCAACGACGCCAAGTTCGCTGCCGGCGTGGCCAACGGCATCCTGAATCCGTTCGGCAAGCAGGACGCGGCCGGCAAGGCGTATCTGGAAAGCACCGCCCTGCGCGGCCAGGTACAGAAAGGCACGACCCGCAACACCGGTATCGACGCCAAGGCCAGCCGCGAGCTGATGGACCTGCCGGGCGGCAAGCTGGCAGTGGCGATCGGCGGCGAGCTGCGCCGCGAGGAAGCCGACTTCTTCGTCAACCGCGACATCGCCGGCCAGGCCGCCTCGTCCGGCCTGTCGGGTTCGCAATCGACCGATGGCGCGCGCACCATCAAGGCGGTGTTCGGCGAAGTGAACCTGCCGCTGATCAAGGATCTGGAAGTCAACCTGGCGGCCCGCTTCGACGACTACAGCGACGTCGGCCACACCACCAATCCGAAACTGGGCCTGCGCTACCAGCCGACCAAGGAAGTGCTGCTGCGCGGCTCGGCCTCGACCGGCTTCCGCGCCCCGACCCTGTTCGAGAAAAACGCGCCGCTGTCGAAGAACGACACCAACAACTCGTACAACGATCCTATCCTGTGCCCGGGCGGCGTGCTGTCGTCGAACCCGATCGCCAACCCGCTGCGCGACTGCGATCTGCAACAGTTCAAGCTGCAAGGCGGCAATGCCAACCTGAGCCCGGAGAAATCGAAAACCTTCGCGTTTGGCGTGGTGATCGAGCCGATTCCGCAAGCCACGCTGGCGGTCGACTACTGGAACATCAAGCTGAAGGACAAGATCAACGCGCTGCCGGAAGAAGCCATCTACGGCGACTACGAGAAATACAAGGCGCGCTTCCTGCGCAATCCTGACGGTTCGCCGTACGCCATCCTGGACCTGAAGGAAAACCTGGGCAAGGTCAACACCGATGGCGTGGACGTCAGCCTGACCCTGCGTTCGGGCGCCACCCAGGCCGGCAACTTCACGCTGACCCTGGACGGCACCTACGTGCACAAGTATGAGTACCAGGACGAGCGCGATGGTCCGTTCATCCAGAACGTCGGCCGCTATGCCGCCAACAATCCGGTGTTCCGCTGGAAGCACAACCTGGCCGTCAACTGGCGCCTGGGCGACTGGAACGCCACCCTGGCGCAGTCGTACAAATCGGGTTACACCGACCAGAACCTGGACATCCCGGCCCAGTATCTGAACAAGGTGCCGTCGTATGCACTGTGGAATCTGTCGGGCAGCTACACCGGCTTCAAGGGCGTGACCCTGACCGCCGGCGTGAAGAACCTGTTTGACAAGGAACCACCGTTCTCGAATCAGGGCACGCTGTTCCAGAAGGGCTACGATCCACGCTACACGGATCCGGTCGGCCGCGCGCTGTACCTGCGCGGCAGCTACAGCTTCTAAAGCAAAAACGCCCGGCTCTGCCGGGCGTTTTTCTTGAGGCTTAGAACTTGTAGTTCCCTGTGATGTAGAACGAACGTCCGGCCGGATCAGCGTAACGGCCATCGTAACCAATCTGATTACCGCCGCCGGCGTTCTGCAAGGTGAATGGCGGATCGCGATCGAACAGGTTCTTGATGCCTGCCGTCAGCGCGAACTTGCCGAAGTCATACTTGCCCTGCCAGTCGAAGGTGGTGTACGACGGCGTCCACAGACCGCCAAACGCCACCGAGTCACCCACGCTGCCATCCGGGTTCACGGCAAACACCGCCGTGTCAGCCGGGTAGGACTGATCGTGGTAGCCCGACTTGTAGTGCGCCGTCAGCGTATTGGTCAGCTTGCCGTTGGTCAGGCTCAGGCTGACATTGCTCTGCACGCGGAACACCACGCCATTGTCCGGGCCGAAGCGGCCCAGGTTGGACTGCACCTCGCCGCCCGCCGTGGTGGTGTAGTTCTGCTTGAGCATGTAAGTGCCGTTCCATGCCGCGCGCACGTCACCGATGCCGGTTTTGCGACGGTAGCTGAAGTCCCAGTCGATGCCGCGGTAGTTCGCCACGCCGCCGTTGATCGGCGCCAGCAGATACGCAATCGTGGTGTAGCCAGCCGGATCAGGATACGGATTCACGAACAGGTTTTTATACTGCTGCGGATTGGCAAAGCCCACCTGCTCCGGCACACCGGCCGACAACACCTGATTACGGATCTGCACGTTCCACAGATCCAGGCCCAGCGACAGGCCGGTCAGCGGTTCGACGCGGCCGCCAAAGGTCCACTGTTTGGACTTTTCAGGCTGCAGGCCGGCGGCGCCGCTCTGGCCATTCGGACCGGTCAGCAAATCGTACTGCGCCTGGCCGACCTGGCAACCCGGCGAACCCGGGAACGGGCAGGCATAGCTGCCGGCCGTGCTGCCGTTGAAGGTGTTGGCGCCGGCGATATCGCTCAGGTTAGGCGCCTTGAAGCCGGTGCCGTAGGCGGCGCGCAGCAGCAGGCTGTCGACCGGCGTCCATTTCAGGCTGACCTTGTAGGTGCCGGCACTGGAAGTGTTGCCGATGTCGCCGCTCGGCAGTTGCGGAATCAGGCCGCTGGCATCCGGCACGCTGGCGAAGATGTAATCGCTATGCACCTTGTCGTAGCTGTCGTAGCGGCCGGACACGGTGGCTTCCAGGGTTTTGCTGACTGGCAGCAGCACCTCGGTGAACACGCCCCAGTTGTCGCGCCGCGCGCCAAACGGCACCTGGCCGTAGTTGCCGCCGACCGGATAGTTGGCCGACACCGGCTGGGTCGAGAAGCCTGAGTTGGACAGGATCAGCGGACTGTATTCGATCTCGTATTTGGTCTTGGAGTAATCACCGCCAATCGAGATGATCGAGGTGCCGCCGGGCAGCGAGAACAGATCGTGCTGGGCGCCCGCGTGCACCGTGTTCAGGGTCGACTTGGTACGCGAGAAAACGGTGCCGTTCAGCAGCGCGCCTTTCAGCTGGTCGGCGCCCTGGCCGGTGACCGGATCGTATTTGCCGGCCGCCACCAGCGAGTCCAGCATGTTGAAGTCGGAGTAGCCACCGGCCGCCGTGTCCTTCAGCTTGGTCTGCGACAGGATCAGCGAAGCGTTGTAGGTCCAGCCAAAAGCGCTGCCGTCGATACCGGTGGCGAAGTGGCGCGCGGTGGTCTGGTACTCGTCGGCGCGGCCGCCGATCAGCACCGAGCGATAGCCCAGCGTAGCGTTGCCGGTCGGATTCTCCAGACCGTTGGCGTCCAGATAGCTCTGCACATATTTCGCATACAGCGCCGGGAAGCGCGAGGTGGCATTCACGCCCATCGGCTGGGCCGACGGTGCATACTGCGCGGTCATCGCATACTGCGACAGCACCAGTTCGGCCCACGCGGTGGTGTCTTCATTGATCTTGAAGGTGCCCTTCAACAGGCCGCTGTCGCGGCGGCTGCCCGGCACGTCTTCCACCGTCGAGGCATAGTTGAAGCGGCACTGCGTGCCCAGCGGACCGGCCAGCGCGCTGCCGCAATTGCCGTTAGCGGCCAGGTAAGGATTGATGGCGTAGCCGACCGGATCAGCCGTGCTGCCCTTCGGCCGCGCGTTGAAAGTGATATTGGCCGGCTCGGTGTTGCCAGTACGCTGGTCGAAGTAGTACTGCTTGCCGTTGGCGTTGAACTTGAAGAACGCGCCCTTGGCCGAGAAGTCGCGCTGCAAGGCGGTGATGCGCTCCAGCTCCTCATGGCTGTACGAGGCCAGCACGTTCCAGCCGTTGGTTTCCAGGTCGCCCCAGCCTTTGGTGATGCCGGCGCTGCTCCACGAGCCGCCGTTCTTCTTCGGCTGGCCATAGGTGGCGTACACCTCGCCCTTGGTCAGGTTTTTCTTGGTGATGAAGTTGACCACGCCGGCAATCGCGTCCGAACCATACAGGGCGGAAGCGCCGTCGGTCAGGATCTCGACCCGCTCCACCGCCTCCAGCGGAATGCTGGACAGGTTGACCGCATAGCCGCCGCCCTGGCCGGAGCCGATGGCGCTGGGCGCCACGCGCTGGCCATCCAGCAGCACCAGCGTGTACTTGGACGGCAGCGAGTGCAGCGAGGCCGTGGTGACGCCGGCGCCGCCGCCGTTGACCGAACTGGACGACGGCACAAAGCCCTGCATCGACGGCAGCATCTGGATTAGGTCGGTAGCGGACGTGGCCCCGGTCTGCTTGATTTCCGCCGCGGTCAGCACCTGCACCGGCAGCGAGCCCTCTTTCTGGATGCGCTTGATCGACGAACCGGTGATCTCAACGCGCTGTATCGGCTGATCGCTCGGCACGTCTTGCGCAAAGGCTGGCAGCGCCAGCAAGACACTGCCTGAAAATATCAGGCGCAACGAACGAGACAGCACTTTTTCTTGAATCATGACTAACCTCCGATTAACTTTTTTGGGATGCAACAATCCAACGCCTGTGGTCGGAAAGACCGCAGGCGGCGCAAGGAACGTCACTTGTTGGAATTACGCTAGGAGGGTGATCATCGACACCAGCCATGTTTTATATATCAACATGGTCAAGAATGCAGTGTCAATTGTGTAGTGGTCAGTTTTTGCGTTCTTACCACACACTTGATAGTCAGATCCAAGAAAAATGGCCCTAACTCGACAGTAGGGCCATTTTTGCTTACTTGGCGGCGGCTTCGCGCGCTTGCGTGGCCAGGCGGCGCTGGCGCACGGCGGCGGCCAAGCCTTGCAGCACCTGCACGCTGCTGTCCCAGTCGATGCAACCGTCAGTCACCGACTGACCGTAAGTCAGTTCCTTGCCTGGCACCAGATCCTGGCGGCCGGCCACCAGGTGCGATTCCACCATCACGCCAACGATGCGCTGCTCGCCGCCCGCCACCTGGCCGGCGATGTCGGCGCACACCGGCACCTGGTTTTCCGGCTTCTTCGAGCTGTTGGCGTGCGAGGCGTCGATCATCAGCCGCGGCGCCAGGCCTTGCGCCGAAATAGCCTTGCAAGCTTCTTCCACGCTGGCGGCGTCGTAGTTAGGCGTTTTGCCGCCGCGCAGAATGATGTGGCAATCCTCGTTGCCGTTGGTCGAGACGATGGCCGAGTGGCCGCCCTTGGTCACCGACAGGAAGTGGTGCGGCTGCGAGGCGGCCTTGATGGCATCGACCGCGATGCGCACATTGCCGTCGGTGCCGTTCTTGAAGCCCACCGGGCACGACAGGCCGGACGCCAGCTCGCGGTGCACCTGCGATTCGGTGGTGCGGGCGCCGATCGCGCCCCACGAGATCAGGTCGGCAATGTACTGCGGCGAGATCACGTCGAGGAACTCGGTGCCGGCCGGCAGGCCCAGCTCGTTGATGTCGCGCAGCAGCTCGCGCGCCATGCGCAGGCCGTCATTGATGCGGAAGCTGTTGTCCATGTACGGATCGTTGATCAGGCCCTTCCAGCCCACCGTGGTGCGCGGCTTTTCGAAGTACACGCGCATGACGATTTCCAGATCGCCGGCCAGCTCCTTGCGCAGTGCCACCAGGCGGCGCGCGTACTCCATCGCCGCCTTCGGGTCGTGGATGGAGCACGGGCCGATCACCACCATCAGGCGGTCGTCCTGGCCGTGCAGGATACGGTGCAGCGCCACGCGGGCGTTGGCGGCAGTCTGCTCCGCCGCATCCGTGCACGCAAACTCGCGGATCAAGTGGGACGGTGGCGTCAGTTCCTTCATCTCGCGGATGCGCAAATCATCGGTACGGGGCATTGCTGTTCTCCAAGATCAAAAAAGTAAGGGTAAAAAAAAACCGCCTCGTGTGAGGCGGTTTTCTGGGATTCTGCTGGGACGCGTTTTGCTTCTACGTGAACCGGCCGCTAACTCCACCGCCTTGGGTTGGATAGCTAAAGTAAAACCAGCCGGTAAAGAAGAATTTGGTCATGGATTGACTATAACGCCAGAGTTCCAGGCTTGGCAAGCGATTTTTTTTCGGCAAGAACGCCTCCCTACAAAACTTTACATCCTCAAAGTCGTCTTTACATCTTATCCATTGTGACCAGATGTAATGGCCGCGCGTAGGCAAAATGCCGCCTGGCGTGGTGACTGCCGGTATATGCAAAAAAGCGCCTTAACATGTGCGTTTATTTGCTACTGTTGGATATTCGCATAATTATCTTTCGATCATTGTTGAAGCCACTACCGAATGTTTTGATGGGCCTCCACAACCCCAAAACAAAATCAGGAGTGACACACCCATGATGATAGAAAGAGCTCTTACCCGATCTCTGCGCGTGATGTTTGCCGGCGGCCTTGTTGTCGGCATGCACGCAGCTGTTGCGCAAACCGACGACAGCACCATCCAGCGCGTTGAAGTGACCGGTTCCAGCATCAAGCGCCTGGCCACTGAAACGGCGCTGCCGATCACCAGCATCAAGGCATCCGACTTCGAAAAGCAAGGCCTGACCACCGCCGCCGAAGTCATGAACACCTTGTCGATGAACCAGAGCTCGACCGGCAGCAGCCAGTCAGTGGGTTCCGGCACCGGCGGCATCGCCACTGCCGACCTGCGCGGCCTGGGCAGCAACAAGACGCTGGTCCTGCTGAACGGCCGCCGCCTGGCCAGCCATCCCTTCAACGGTTCCTCGGTCGACCTGAACATCATTCCGGTGTCGGCGCTGGACCGGGTGGAAGTGCTGCGCGACGGCGCCTCCGCCATTTACGGCACCGACGCCATTGGCGGCGTGATCAACTTCATCACCAAGCGCGCGGTGCAAGGCGCTTCGGTCAGCGTCGAGCGCTACCAGCCGCAAGCGAGCGGCGCCGGCGGCGAATCGCGCCTCAATCTCTCGGGCGGCTACGGCGATCTCGACAAGGATGGCTGGAATGTGTTCGGCGTGATCGACCTGCACAAGCAGACCGCGCTGGACGCGGTGGACCGCGACTTCTCCAGCACCAGCGTGCGTCCGGACAAGGGCATCAACAACAGCAGCGGCACTTCGCAGCCGGGCAACTTCTACTCGGCCAACGGCATCACCGGCAACCCGTACTACAGCAGCGGCTGCGTCGGCAAAGGCCTGATTCAGCAAAGCAGCAACGGCACCTGCCGCACCGACACCATCGCCTACATCCAGGACATTCCGAAGACGCAGCAGGAATCCTTCCTTGGCAAGGCCACCTTCAAGCTCAGCGACGACAATATCGCCACGGTCGAATACCTGCACAGCCGCTCAACCAACCAGAGCGCCATCGCGCCGTCGCCGCTGACCGGCATCACCATGACCTCGGCCAGCCCTTACTATCCGGGCGGCAGCGCCGGCGTTCCTGCCGTGGCCGGCCTCACCGGCGAAGACCTGACCATCAACTGGCGCACCGTCGCAGCCGGCAAGCGCATGGGCTACGACACCTCGATCTCCGACCGCCTGGTGCTGGCCTCGGAAGGCCTGGTGGCGGGCTGGGACTACAACGTCGGTCTGACCTACGGCGTCAGCAAGGCGGCCAGCGCCTTCATCGGCGGCTACACCAATGACTCGCTGATGAAAGCGGGCGTGCTGAGCGGCATCCTCAATCCATTCGGCGAGCAATCGGCCGCGGGCCTGGCTTACATCGACGCGGCCCAGTTGCGTGGCGAATACCTGGCCGCCAGGATGACCAGCATCGGCGTGGACGGCAAGATCAGCCGCGAGATTGCTCAGTTGCCGGCAGGCGGCGTCGGCTTCGCCATCGGCACCGAGTTCCGTCACGACAAAGCCACCTACGATGTGAACACCGCCCTCGCCTCGCAGGCGTCGAGCTCCGGTTACGCCGATGCCCAGGACCAGGCTGGCCAGCGCAACATCGCCGCCTTGTACTCG
Source organism: Duganella sp. (assembly GCF_039595735.1). Taxonomy (NCBI): domain Bacteria; kingdom Pseudomonadati; phylum Pseudomonadota; class Betaproteobacteria; order Burkholderiales; family Oxalobacteraceae; genus Duganella; species Duganella sp. Next base: position 356,894 of record NZ_JBCNLB010000004.1, on the reverse strand, counting down.
GAGCTGAGCGTGCCGCTGGCCAGGAATCTGGAACTGTCGGCCGCCGCGCGCTATGACCACTACAACGATGTCGGCGGCAGCTTCAATCCCAAGATCGGCCTGCGCTGGGAAGCCAGCAAGCAGCTGATGTTCCGCACCTCGTACAACACCGGCTTCCGCGCGCCAACGCTGTACGATCTGCACGGCCCCGCCACCTCGACCTTCACCAGCAATGCGTATGACGATCCGGTGCTGTGCCCGGGCGGCGCAGCAGCGGCCGGCGCCAATCCGAATATCGCCTGCAACCAGCAGCAATACATCCGCAGCGGCGGCAACGCCAACCTGAAGCCGGAGAAGTCCAAGACCTTCGCGCTGGGCGCGGTGTTCGAGCCGACCAATGCGGTGAGCGTGTCGCTGGACTACTTCAACATCAAGATCCGCGATTCGATCGGCACGGTGGCGGAGTCGACCATCTTCGACAACTACGAGAAGTACAAGAGCTACTTCGTCTACTCGGCCGACGGCAAGACGCTGCAGTACGTGAACGCGGTGCTGGACAATCTGGGCGAGGTGAAGACTTCGGGCATCGACGCCAGCCTGCGCTGGAAGCTGCCGCGCTCGGCGGCCGGCGACTTCGGCTTCCAGTTCGACGGCACCTGGGTGCACAGCTACAAGTACCAGAACGAAGCGGGCGGCGAGTTTGTGGAGAATGTCGGCGTGTACGGCGACAACGCGCCGGTGTTCCGCTGGAAGCACAACGCCACCATCAGCTGGAAGCAAGGCGTGTGGAGCGCGGCGTTCTCGAACAAATACCTGAGCGGTTATGTGGACGAGAACGACGTGGCGGATGCCTACTACCACAAGGTGCGCGCGTACTCGACGTACTCGCTGTCGGGCAGCTACGCGGGCTTGAAGAATACCGACATCACGGTCGGCATCAAGAACCTGTTTGACAGCGCGCCGCCGTACACCAACCAGGGCACGACCTTCCAGAGCGGTTACGACCCACGCTACACCGATCCGCTGGGCCGTACCTTCTACCTGAAAGCGACCTACAAGTTTTAAGCAGTACCGCCGACGGTGACGCCGTCGATACGCAGTGTCGGTTGGCCCACGCCGACCGGCACGCTCTGGCCTTCCTTGCCGCACACGCCCACGCCTGGATCAAGCTTCATGTCGTTGCCGATCATGGACACGCGGTTCAGCACTTCCGGACCATTGCCGATCAGGGTTGCGCCCTTCACCGGATAGGTGATCTTGCCGTTCTCGATCATATAAGCCTCGCTGGCCGAGAACACGAACTTGCCGTTGGTGATATCCACCTGGCCGCCGCCGAAATTCACCGCATACAGGCCATTTTTCACCGACGCCAGAATCTCGCCCGGGTCCTTGTCGCCGCCCAGCATGTAGGTATTGGTCATGCGCGGCATCGGCAGGTGCGCGAACGATTCGCGGCGCGCGTTGCCGGTCACCGGCATCTTCATCAGGCGCGCGTTCATGGTGTCCTGGATGTAGCCTTTCAGGATGCCATCTTCGATCAGCGTGGTGCACTGGGTGGGATTACCCTCGTCATCGATATTCAGCGAACCGCGGCGATCCGCCAGCGTGCCATCGTCGACCACCGTCACGCCCTTGGCCGCCACGCGCTCGCCGATGCGGCCCGAGAAGGTCGAGGAACCCTTGCGGTTGAAGTCGCCCTCCAGACCGTGGCCAATCGCCTCGTGCAGCAGGATGCCTGGCCAGCCGGGGCCGAGCACCACGGTCATCGGACCGGCCGGTGCCGGACGCGCATCCAGATTCACCACCGCCGAATTGACCGCATCGGTCGCGTACTGATCCAGCAGCGCGTCGCTGAAATAGCCGTAGTCATAACGGCCGCCGCCGCCGGACGAACCGACCTCGCGGCGGCCATTCTGTTCCACGATCACGGTCAGCGACACCCGCACCAGCGGACGAATATCCGCCGCCAGCACGCCATCGCTGCGCACCACCAGCACCACGTCGTACTCGCCGGCCAGGCTGGCCATGACTTGTACCACGCGCGGGTCCTTGGCGCGCGCCATCTTCTCGATGCGCTCCAGCAGCTTGACTTTGGCGGTGGCATCCAGCGACACCAGCGGATCATGCGGCAGGTACAGCGAACGGCCGCCCACGTGGTTCATGGCGCCCGCCACTTTCACCTTGCCGGCGCCAGCGCGCGCGATGGTGCGGGTGGCGGCGGCGGCATCCAGCAGCGCCGCTTCGGAGATTTCATCCGAATACGAAAACGCCGTCTTGTCGCCGGACACGGCGCGCACGCCGACACCCTGGTCAATTGAAAAACTGCCGGTCTTGACGATGCCCTCTTCCAGGCTCCAGCCCTCGTTCTTGGTGAACTGGAAATACAGGTCGGCGTAGTCAACCTTGTGGGTGAACATGGCGCCCAGGGTCTTCAGCAGCTTGCCTTCGTCCAGCCCGAACGGCGTCAGCAGGATATCGCGCGCTACGGCCAGGGTGGACAGATTGGGTTCAAATGGCTTCATGGTGATGCTTTCTGTTAGGTGTTACCGGCATTGTAGTGGATATCACATGGTGCGGTGTTTCAGCGCAGGCAGGCTCTCGCGCACGCCCTGCATATAGCCGAGGTCGATTTCGCCGGCCACCACGCCCTCGCCCTCGGCCAGCACCGACTTGACCGCGCCCCACGGGTCGATCAGCATGCTGTGGCCCCAGGTGCGGCGGCCGTTCGGATGGGCGCCGCCCTGCGCGGCCGCCAGCACATAGCACTGGTTTTCGATCGCCCGCGCGCGCAGCAGGATTTCCCAGTGCGCCATGCCGGTGGTGTAGGTAAAAGCGGCCGGCACCACGATCAGCGAGACCGGTCCCATGGCGCGGAACAGTTCGGGGAAGCGCAAGTCGTAGCACACCGACATGCCAACCTTGCCGAACGGCGCCTCAAACACGCCCACGTGCTGGCCCGGCACAATGGTCTTCGATTCGTTGTACGACTCGGTGCCCTTGGTAAAGCCGAACAGGTGGATCTTGTCGTAGCGGCTGACGTGCTCGCCCTGCGGGTTGTACACCAGGGTGGTGTTGATGACTTTCTCCGGATCATCCGAGGCCAGCGGCAAGGTGCCGCCGATCAGCCAGATGCCCAGTTCGCGCGCCAGCCCGGCCATGAATGCCTGGATCGGCCCGCTGCCCAGCGGCTCGGCCACCTTCACCTTGTCGCTGTCGTTCAAACCCATGATGGCCCAGTATTCCGGCAGCAGCACCAGCTGGGCGCCATCCTGCGCGGCCTGGGTGACGAGGCGGCGCGCGGTGGCGATGTTTTCCTGCACCGACGGCGAGGAAATCATTTGTACGGCGGCAACGGTATGGTTCATGGTGATCCTTTTGCTGGTTCCGGTTTGGTGGCATCGAGCTTGGTGACCACCGGCGCTTTCCACGGGCCGGTCACCTGCATATGGTAGGTCAAGGCTTTCATCACCGGCGCACTGAGGAACAATTGGGCCAGGAAACTGCCCAGCCCGATCACCGGGTTGACCGCCAGTGCATACACCAGCGGCGCCGTGCCGAGGTTGACCTCCGGAATCACCACCACGTGCAGATTGGCCGTTTCGTTGGCGATATCGGCACTGCCATCCATCAACACAGTGGCGGCAACGCCGTGCATTTTCAAGTTGTCGGTCTTGGCGATGCCGCGGCTGATGCTGGCGTTGGCGGTGATGCCGTCAAATGCCAGCCCTTCCGAGAATACGTCATGGAAATCCAGCTTGAGCAGGCGCGGCAGGGCTTGCAGGCTGAGCACGCCCAGCAGCTTGGCGGCGCCCGGGTCCTGCTTGAGGAACTGGCCCTTCTCCACGCTCATGCCGAGCTGGCCGGACAAGCTGGGCAGGTCCAGCGAGTACGGCACGCCTTTCCAGGCGATGTCGCCTTTCAGCGTGCCCTTGCCGCCCTTGAGCGTGTCGGCAAAGCCGAAGCGGTCCAGCAGCTTGCCGGCATCGATGATGTCGAGATTGAAATTGAGGCTGGTGTTGTGGACGCCGTCCTTGCTGACCCACTTGCCGGTGCCGTTCAGCACGCCGTCGGCGTTGCTCAGCGCCAGCTTGCTGACCCGCCACTCGCGCGCGCTCGGCAATTGCACATTGTTGGCCTGCAGCTCCAGCTGGCCCAGCGGCTTGTTGAACAATTCAAAGCGCTCGACCACGACGTCCAGCGCCGGGATGGTGGCGGCTGCGCTCTTGCCGTCCAGCAGTTCCTGCACGTCGCTGGAGGCCGATTCAGGAATCACCAGCGAGGACAGGCGCGCGGTCACCTTGCCCAGGCCGGCGCCGGTGGACGGCTCGGCCCAGGTCAGGTAGCCATTGGCCTGGGTGGAATCGATGCTAGCCTGCCACGTGCCCTTCTGGTGGGTGACGCCGACCACAATGTTTTCCAGCTTGCGGTCGCCGATCACCAGTTCGCTGGCGCGGGCGGCAATCGCATCCGGCAGCACGTACTGGGTGAAGTCGCTGGCGTCGGACGAGGCGGCTGCGGCCTGGCCCTTGCCGGCCACGGTGTCGCCAAAGTCCAGCCAGTTGTCGACGTTGAGCTGGCGCAGGTTGATGTTAAAGGCCAGGCCACTGTCCGGCTCCGGCGCCGGCGTGTTGATGCCGATGCCGCCGCGCACCAGTTTCCAGTGCTGCTTGCCCTGCTTCTGGCGCTGATAGCGCGCCGCAACGCCGCTGCCCAGCGCGATACGGATATCGTCATGCAGCAGGCCGGCCGCGTCCGGCGTCAGGCCGCTGGTCAGCACGAAGCGCAGCGGCATGGCGTCGGCCGCGGCCTTCTGCACCGGCGCCGGCAAGTCCAGCCCCAGCCCGGTCAGGCTGGAATCGACCGCCACCACCACCTGATGGTCGCGCACGGTCACGGTGCCGCTGTAGCGGGTCCCGCCCGAGAAATGATCGGCCAGGCGCTGCATGGCCGGCGCCTGGTAGTTCTGGCGGAAACCGTCGGCGGTCAGCAGGCCGCCCAGCTTGACGACGATGGAATGGTCTTTCTGGCTGCCGCCGGTGATCGACACCGGGCCGCCCAGGAACAAGCCGGACAGCTGGTTCAGATTCACGCCCTGCTCATTGAATTCGATCTTGCCCTGCGAGGACTGCACCACCGGCAAGTCGCTCATCAGCACGATGTCGTTATTCTGCAGTTGCAAGGTGCCGTTGACCTTGGTGTCGATGGCGTGCGCCAGCGGAATGCGCAGGCTCAGGCCCAGGCGGGCGTTGCCGGTGGCCTGGGTTTCATCAGTAAAGTGCGAGATCCATTCCAGCACCGGGCTGTTGCCCACGTACTTGAGGAATTCCTGCATCGGCCCGGCCGCGCTGCCGTCGATTTCCAGCATGGAGTCGTGAATCGCCAGGTCCGGAATCACCGCCTTCACATTGCTGAGCGCGACGCCGCCGGTGGTGGCGGTATCGCCGCGGATTTCCATGCGCGCGCCTTCGAAGACAAAGCTGCCCTTGATGTGCTCGGCTTGCGGCCACAGCGGCAGCGGCTTGCCATCCCTGCCCAACTCCTTGCCGTCGCGCAGATAGTGGCCGGGTTCGTAGTTGAGCTTGCCTTCAGTCAGCTTGCCGGCCACGCGAAATTCGCCGCGCGCCTTGCTTTCGCCGTGGAAGGGGAAATGCGCCAGGTCGCCGCGCAGGCGCACGCTGACGTCGCTGGCCACGCCGCCTTCCAGCGCACCGGTCAGCCAGTGGGTCAGGTCGGCCGGGGTTTGCATCGGCAGGTAACGGCCGATGCGGTTGAGCTGGAAGCCGGTCAGCGTGCCGCTCAGGTCAGCCTTGCCCGGCCCTTTGCCCGCCAGCGAAATGGTGTGCGTGCCCTGCAGCGTGCCGCTCATGCCTTCCTGCTCGAAGTCCATGCTGTCGATCTGGAACAGCAACTGGTTGTCGGCCTCGAACGACCAGCGCGCCTTCAGGTTGAGGTGATCGAACGGCATCGACGCTTCGGCAAAATAGTCGGGCATCTGCAGCACCAGCTGCTGGGAATTCAGGTTGAAGCTGCCCCCCTTTTCAGTGGCGTCGATCGAACCGCTCAGGTTGTCGAAACCGGGGATGGCCGGCAACCCGGCAATCGCCGGCTGCTTGCCCATCTTCGGTTGCGCCAGACGCGGCGGCTGCGGCTTCAGGCCCAGCCCCACCAGATCGCCCTTGACGCGGTAAGTCTGCAAGGCCGGGAACGCGCCTTGCCATTCGGCGGAAAAGTTTTGCAGCAGCCCGCGCGGGGCAAAGCTGGCCACCATCTGGTGCTGGTGCGCGCTCAGCGGCATGCGCTCGGCCAGGCCGGCCAGGGTTTGCAGGTCCAGCTGGCGCGCGCGCAGTTCGACTTTTTCCGGCCGCGCGCCGGCCGCCGCCACATACGTTTCCGACAGCGAGGTGGGCGCCATCACCAGGCCGTCGCGCGTGGTCAGGGTCAGGTTCTGCAACTCCACGCTGTGGCCCAGGGCGCCAAAGCCGGGCGTCAGCGCCCCCTTGCGCGCCAGCGGCGGACGGATATCTTCATGGGCGGCAATGCGGCCGCTCAGCTGCTGCAAGTCCAGCAGCGGCAATTCCTTGCCCAGCACGGCAGTGAGATTGGTGAAGCCGACATCGGCGGTAAAGCCGGTCAGGCGCGACTGGTCCACGCCGACCCAGGCGCGCAGCGAACCGTTGCCGCTGCTCAGCTCGATCGGGTACGGAATCCAGGTTTTCCAGGCCAGCAGGTCGGTGTTGCGGATATCGGCGTACAGCTCGCCTTTCCACATGGAGAAGTTGGAAATGCGGGCGCCAAAGGCGGGATGGCTGAAGTCGGCGCGCACATCCACCGGTGCGGCCAGCGCGGCCGGCGGCGTGGCGCGCAGCGCCAACTGGTGGCGCAGCCACTGGTTGCGCAGCACCACCGTCACGTTGTCCAGCGCCAGCGGCGGCGCCGCACGCTGGCGGTCGGTCCACTGCAGGCGGCCTTCGCGGATGACAATGTCGCGCTGGGTCAGCAGCCAGTCCAGTCCCTGGCCGTCGCTGGGCTTGTCGAGATCGACAAAAATGCCGGCCACGAACAGGCGGCCGTCGGCCTCGCGCACGATGGCCAGGTCGGGCCGGTTCAGTTCCAGCGCATGGAAGCGCAGCTTTGCGCTGACCACGGTCCACCACGACAAGGTGGCCGAGACGCTGGGCAGGGTCAGCGCTGGCCTGCCCTGGCGGTCGTGCAGCACCACCTCGCCCAGGAACAGGTTGGGACGGAAGCCGTTCCACGAGGCGTACACGCGCGAAATCGTGACCGGGTTGCCGACCGCGTTGCTGGCGGCGCGCTCAATGTCGTCCTTGTAGTGGTCGATATTCGGCAGCACCGCGTAGCGCAGGATGAGGAACAGGATGGTGAAGGCGAAATACAGCAGCAGCGCCAGCTTCAGGGTGAAGCCCAGCACGTGATGGGTGGCCAGGTTGCAAATCCGGTAGGCGGCACGAAGCCGATGCCAGCGCGCGGCCAATGGGCCTTCGCCTGTCACGGTCTCCTCCTCTGGTTTTTGCATTAATACGCTAATAAATCAGGCCATGCGGTCAAATAAATCGCAAACTCGCGCTAAACTCGGTCTCCGGAGCAATTCTACCCTATCACCTCATGAGTTCACCGTCCGTCTCCCGTTTCTACCAGCGCTGGCTATCGGCCGCGCCCGACCGTGCCGCCAAGGCTGATGAACTAGCGCAATTATCGCTTGCCCAGATAGATCTGGTGCATTATTTACAAAAAGAAGCAGAAAATGGCTTGCCGCTGGTGCGCTCCATGCGCCGTCTGCGCAACCTGCTGGTGTGCACCCTGATCCGGCGCGATCTGGAAGGCAAGGCCAACCTGGCGGAAGTGGTGGAAACCATGACCCGCTTTGCCGATTTTGCCATCCAGCAGCACATGGCCGAGCTGCATGCCGAGATGGTGGCCGCGCACGGCCAGCCGATCGGCCGCGATTCCGGCACGCCGCAGGAAATGCTCGTGCTGGCCATGGGCAAGCAAGGCGGCGGCGAACTGAATGTCTCGTCCGACATCGACCTGATCTTCGTCTATCCCGAGGATGGCGACACGGCGGCCGGCCCCGGCCAGCGCAGTCTGTCCAACCACGAATTCTTTGTGCGCCTCGGCAAGAAACTGATCGCCGCGCTGTCCGAGATCACCGAGGATGGCTACACCTTCCGGGTCGACATGGCGCTGCGTCCGAACGGCAACTCCGGTCCGCTGGCGGCCAGCATGGGCATGGTGGAAAACTATCTGATCGTGCAGGGCCGCGAGTGGGAGCGCTACGCCTGGGTAAAGGCGCGCGCTGTCACCGGACGCGCCGAGGATATCGCCGCGCTGGATGGGATTGTCCGGCCGTTCTGCTTCCGGCGCTACCTGGACTTTGGCGTGATTGACGCCATCCGCAATATGCATGCGCAAATCCGCGCCGAGGTGAACCGCCAGGAGCGGCTGCACCCGGACCGCAGCAACAACGTCAAGCTGGGGCGCGGCGGCATCCGCGAAATCGAGTTCCTGGCGCAGGTGTTCCAGCTGATCCGCGGCGGCCGCGATGCCGCCTTGCGCGACCGCTCGACCCGCACCACGCTACGCATCATTGCCGAGAAAGGCCTGCTAAGTCACGCCATCGTCTATCAACTGCTGGCTTCCTACACCTTCCTGCGCAACCTGGAGCACCGCCTGCAATACCTGGACGACGCCCAGACCCACACCCTGCCCGCCAATGACGCCGACCGCCAGACCGTGGCCGAGATGATGGGCCTGCCGGACGTGGCCACCCTGCTGGCCCAGCTGGACGCGCACCGGCAGTTTGTCGCCGGCCAGTTTGACGAAATGTTCTCGGACAAGACCGAGACCGGTGAAAATGATATCGAACTGCAATCCAGCAACGAGTGCGCCGATCCCGACAACCGCGAAGCCATGGTCGCGCGCTTCAGCGCGCTGGGCTTTGACGATCCGGAAGGCGGCACCAAGCGCCTGATCGCCACCTGGCAGGCGCCGCGCCTGCAATCCTTGCCCGAAGCCAGCCGCAACCGCCTGCAGGGCCTGATCAACACGGCGCTGCCGCTGATCGTCCAGGCGGCGGCGGAGTCGAGCGGCGGCAACCAGCTGGCCACCCTGGGCCGGCTGCTCGATTTCCTGGAAGCCATCGCCCGCCGCTCGGCCTATCTGTCGCTGCTGACCGAGTATCCCCACACCCTGGCGCGCGTGATCCGCATGGTGCACGCCAGCGGCTGGGCCGCCCAGTTCCTCAGTCAGCACCCGATCCTGCTGGATGAGCTGCTGGACGACCGGGTGCGCAACGCCGTGTTCGATCCGGTGGCGCTGGCGGCCGATATCGACAAGCAACTGGCGGCCTGCCCCGGCGATACCGAGCGCCAGATGGATATCCTGCGCGAAATCCACCACGCCCAACTGTTCCATCTGCTGGCGCAGGATCTGGCCGGCGATTTGACGGTGGAAAAGCTGGCCGATTACCTGTCCGCGCTGGCCGACACCATCGTTGCCGCCACCATCAAGGCGGTATGGCAGACGGTGGCCACGCGCCACCGCGAGGTGCCGCTGTTCACCGTGATCGCCTACGGCAAGCTGGGCGGCAAGGAGCTGGGCTATGTGTCCGATCTGGACGTGATCTTCCTGTATGACGATCCCGACCAGGATGCGCCGGCACAATACGCCAAGCTGGCCCAGCGCTTCATTACCTGGATGACCTCGCACACCTCGGCCGGCATCCTGTTCGACATCGACACCGCCCTGCGCCCGGATGGCGCCAGCGGCATGCTGGTGTCCAGCGTCAGTTCCTTTGAGAAATACCAGAGCAACTCGGCCTGGGTGTGGGAACACCAGGCCCTGACCCGGGCGCGCTACTGCGCCGGCGACCTGGCCATCGGCCAGCGCTTCGAGCAAATCCGCGAGGCGGTGCTGCGCAAGGAACGCCCGGCCGACGGCCCGCTCCGGCAGGAAGTGCTGGCCATGCGCAAGCGCATGATCGACGCCAAGCCCAACACCAGCGCCCTGTTCGACCTCAAGCAAGACCGCGGCGGCATGATCGACATCGAGTTCATCGTCCAGTTCCTTGTTCTTCAGCACGCTGCCGCCTATCCTCAATTGACGGCCAATTTCGGCAACATTGCCCTGCTCCACATGTGCGCCGACCTGGGCCTGATCGACACCGGCCTGGCCGCCAGCGTGGCCGACGCCTACCGCAAATACCGCAAACTGCAGCACCAGCTGCGGCTGCAGGGGCAGGATCTGGCACGTATCGATCCGGCGCTGGTGGAGGCCCACGCCGCCCACGTGCGGGCGCTGTGGCAGGCCATCTTTGGCGCAGATGTTGCCTCGTAACAACATCGCCGTTTCTGGTTGTGTGAAAGGTGCAATACTCTTGAAGGCAGTTTCCATTACATAAAGGAGAACGATATGAGAGCACTATTCGGCATTGCGGCCTTCAGCCTGAGCTTGCTCGCGACGTCCGGCGCCGCGCTGGCCGCCGACAAGGGCAGCGCGGATGAGGCGGTGGCCATGGTCAAGCGCGCCGTGGCCCTGATCAAGTCGGACGGCAAGGAGAAGGCGTTCGCCGCCATCTCCGATCCGGCCAACACCGCGTTTCATGATCGCGATTTGTATATTTATGTATATGACTTGAATGGCGTTGCTTTAGCGCACGGCAATAACCCTAAAATGGTAGGGAAACCTTTAATTGGTTTAAAGGATAATGAAGGCAAGGCCATGATTAAAGAAATGGTCGATACCGCCAAGAATAAAGGCAAGGGTTGGGTTGATTTTAAATGGCCGAATCCGGTAACCAAAGCAGTAGAATCCAAGTCCGGTTATGTCGAGCGCGTTGACGATATACTGGTTGGCTCGGGCATTTATAAGTAAACGCTCATCCCACCTTCCACCCGGCCCCTCCGGCCGGGCCGTTCCCCTCTGAAGCAGGACGCCCCAAGCCGGTGCACGCACGCCAAAAATATGCCAATTATTGGCACATACCCGCCAAAAATTAGCTTTAATCGCTGCTCCACAAGGATTATCTCCGACATTTTCTGCGCACCACCCCTACGTGATTCGCGTAGCCAGCACTTTTCCCGGTATCGGTATTTAGAGCAGCATCGGCAGTTGAATAAACTGGCAAAAGATATTAATTCCCGCCGAGGCTGTTTTGATTAACCGCTTTATTGTCGAGTAGAATTTGGCGATAGCGCAAACATGAAACTGGTTTTATTTCTGAATATCAACTCGACACATTTCGTTACACTTGTGGTGCTGTTGCTTTTTTGCGAATGTTGGATTTTTTACGGCCTTTTACGTTTACAACATGACTACGAAGTCGTTAAAGTTGGTCAGTTAAACCAAGAAATTTAACAAAAAATAAACGTAGAGTTGTTTAAATACACCCTAAGGAGTTCCGCAATGATGAAGGAAACAGTTTTATCCCGTTCCGTGCGCATGATCTGCGTAGCCGGCATGGCGATGAGCGCCCAAGTAGCATTCGCACAGGATGCTGCGCCAGCAGATACCGTGCAGAAAGTTCAAATTACCGGTTCGCGCCTGCTCTCGCCTAGCGCCGAATCGCCAACCCCGCTGCAGATCCTGACCTCGGCTGACATTGCTGCCTCGGGCGCCGTCAACCTGCAGGACTTGCTGCAGAAGAATCCGACCCTCGGTACGCCTACGCTGAGCCGTAACAACTCCAACTTCCTGACCTCGGGCGGCGGCGTATCGACCGTCAACCTGCGTAACCTGGGCGACTCGCGTACCCTGGTGCTGGTCAACGGCCGCCGCTTCGTGTCCGGCGTGCCGGGCGACACCGCGGTCGACCTGAACACCATCCCGACCGACTTCATCGAGCGCGTCGAACTGCTGACTGGTGGCGCATCGGCAACCTACGGTTCGGACGCCGTGGCCGGTGTGGTCAACATCATTCTGAAGCGCAACTTTGAAGGCGTGACCATTGACGCCTCGACCGGCAAGAGCGACAAGAACGACGACTTCAAGAAAAAACTGGCGATCACCTTCGGCACTACCTCGGCCGACGGTGGCAGCAACATCATGGGTCACTTCGGCTACTCGAAGCAGGGCGCCGTGATGTCGAAAGACCGTCCAGGCCTGGGCGCCGCAGTTGACCAATACTCGAAGGGCGACTTCGATGGCGATGCCAGCACGCTGTTCCAGCCCATGGTGCCGTTCTATTCGAGCTTCGCGCCGCAAGGCCGTTTCTTCACCTCGACCGGCAGCTACACTTACGACAAGAATGGCAAGGAAATCCCGTTCAGCACCAACGGCGTCAATGGCGTCGGCGCGACCGGCTTCAATCGTTCGGAATACCGCACCATCGCCGTGCCGACCGAGCGCTACTTGTTCGCCACCAACGGCAACCTGAAACTGAACGACAACCACAGCGCGTTCTTCGAAGGCACGTATGCCTCCACCAAAGTGGACACCAACATCGAGCCATTCCCGCTGGATTCGGCCAATGTCTACCAGGCCAACGGCGGCGTCGTGCCGGCTGAGACCCTGGTTGGCGGCGTCAAGATCCGCAACCCGCTGGTGCCGCAATACCTGTGGGACCGCATCGGCGATGCGGACGAAGACGGCCTGAAAGATTACCGCTTCACCCGCCGCCTGTCGGAGTTTGGCCCGCGCCACTCCTCCGTCAACCGCGGCACCCTGCGTCTGGCCACTGGTCTGAAAGGCACGCTGCCGTTCACCACCGACTGGAACTATGAAGCCTTCGTCAGCTACGGCCGCACCACCGAGTCGCAAAGCTCGACCGGTCAGGTCAACGTGATGAGCATGCGTAATGCGCTGCAAGCCATCCCGGATGGCGCCGGCGGCGTGATGTGCGCCGACGCGCAAGCCCGCGCCGAGGGTTGCGTGCCAATCAACGTGTTTGGCTTCAACACCATCACCCCGGAAGCGCTGAAATACGTGACCGCACCTGGCTCGCTGGAGACCGCGATCACCCAGAAGATCGCCGGCGGCACCATCACCGGCGAACTGCCATGGGGCCTGCCAGCGGGTAACATCGGCGTCGCGGCCGGTTACGAGTGGCGCAGCGAAGATTCGCAAGCCGTGCCTGATCCGCTGACCCAGGCTGGCCTGAACGCCGGTAACGCCATTCCACCTACCTACGGCAGCTTCATCGTCCGTGAAGAATTCGTGGAAACCCGCGTGCCACTGCTGAAAGACAAGGCATTCGCCAAGAACCTGGACTTCCGCGGTTCGTTCCGTCACGGCGACTACAGCACCGTTGGCAGCACCAACAGCTGGAACGCCGGCCTGGAGTGGGCACCAGTATCGGACATCAAGTTCCGCGGCACCCGCGCCGTGTCGACCCGTGCGCCGAACATCAACGAACTGTACTCGCCTCCAAGCCAGGACTTCCCGACCGGTCTGGTTGACCCATGCGAAGGTGTGACCGCCACCGCTTCCGACGCCAAATCGGTCGCCTGCCGTGCAGCGCCGGGCGTGGCCGCCAATATCGCCGCCAACGGCGGTGTGTTCACCCTGAACCAGGCGGACAAGCAAGGCATCTCGGGCTATAACCGCGGCAACCCGCTGTTGAAGGCAGAGAAAGGCCGTTCGAGCACCGTGGGCGTGGTGATCACCCCGACCTCGATCCCGATGCTGAGCAAGTTCACCTTCACGGCGGACTACTTCAACATCAAGATCTCGGATGCAATCGTGAGCACCCCACGTCAGTTCACCCTGACCCAGTGCTACGGCGGTGGCAATCCGACCTACTGCTCGTTCATCACCCGTCGCCCGACGGCGGAAGGTTCGAATAGCGCGGGTTCGATCAAGTACTCCGACACCGGTGTATCGAACAGCGGCGGCAAAGGCACGGAAGGTATCGACCTGACGGCATCGTGGGCAGACAAAGTTGGTCCGGGCCGCCTGAGCACCAAACTGTCGTACACCTACCTGAAGACCCTGTGGGATGTGCCGCTGCCAGGCGAACCAAAGGATGAGTCGGTGGGCGAAGTGGAGTCGCCACGCAGCAAGGCCGTGCTGAACCTGGCCTACAAGTGGGGCAACTTCGGCATCAACACCACCACGACCTACACCGGTCGCGTGGGTCTGGATGATCAGTATCTGGCTAACTTCGACAACGCGAGTGAAGCGCCGAAGATCGGTTCGTACACCACGACCGACTTCCAGCTGACCTACGATGTGAAGAAGAACTACCAGCTGTACTTCGGTATGGATAACGCCTTCGACAAGAAAGCGCCACCGATCATCAGCGGTCTGCCAGGCAACACCACCGGTACCGAGACCGACGCATCGGCTTACGATCCGATCGGCCGCCGCTACTACCTGGGTCTGCGCGTGTCGCTGTAATCCGGAACGGGTGGCATTGCCGCCCTGCCCTCAAAAAGCCCTCCCGGTGCGTGCCGGGAGGGCTTTTTTCATGGCTGCGCGTGGTGCGCCATGGCCAGCGAGCCGAGGTCCCCCAGGGTCTGCGCCCTTGGGGTTGGCGGTGTGCCGCAGGCTATCTCGCCGATAATCATCCAATGCGTCAGTACGGCGTCCTGATGCAGGAGCTGCGCCAACGCCCGATTGCGATGGCGGAAGTGGTCCACCCACACGGAGGTAGCCACCAGCATAAAAAAACCCTCCGCGGCTTGCGCCGGGAGGGTTTTGCAGCAGATGCTGTCGGATTACTTGGCGCTCATCAGTGCCACGGTGGTGTCCAGCATGCGGTTGGAGAAGCCCCACTCGTTGTCGTACCACGACGAGACTTTCACCAGGCGGCCCGACACTTTGGTCAGGGTGGCGTCAAAGTTCGACGAGGCCGGGTTGTGGTTGAAGTCAACCGACACCAGTGGTTCGGTGTTGTAGGTCAGCACGCCTTTCAGCGGGCCTTCGGCAGCGGCCTTCATCAGGGCGTTGATTTCATCCACGGTGGTGTCGCGCTTGGCGATGAACGACAGGTCAACGATCGACACGTTGATGGTCGGTACGCGGATGGCGTAACCGTCCAGCTTGCCGTTCAGTTCCGGCAGCACCAGGCCGACCGCGGCGGCAGCGCCGGTCTTGGTCGGGATCATCGACTGGGTGGCCGAACGGGCGCGGCGCAGGTCTTCGTGCATGACGTCGGTCAGCACCTGGTCGTTGGTGTAGGCGTGGACGGTGGTCATCAGGCCGTTTTCCAGGCCAATGGCGTCGTTCAGCGGCTTGACCAGCGGGGCCAGGCAGTTGGTGGTGCACGATGCGTTCGAGATCACGGTGTCCGACGCTTTCAGCACGCCGTGGTTGACGCCGTACACGATGGTCGCGTCCACGTCCTTACCGCCCGGGGCCGAGATGATCACCTTCTTGGCGCCGCCTTTCAGGTGGGCCGAGGCTTTTTCCTTGGTGGTGAAGAAGCCGGTGCACTCCAGCACCACGTCCACGCCCAGGTCGCCCCATGGAATTTCTGCCGGGTTGCGCTGCGCGAACACACGGATCACGTCGCCGTTCACGATCATGTTGTCGCCGTCCACTTCCACGGTGCCAGGGAACTTGCCGTGGGCGGTGTCGTAGCGGGTCAGGTGGGCATTGGCCTTGGCGTCGCCCAGATCGTTAATCGCCACGATCTGGATGTCTTGTTTCTTGCCGCCTTCGTAGAAAGCACGCAGTACATTACGGCCGATACGGCCATAGCCATTGATTGCAACTTTGATCGTCATACTTTGCTCCTGATTAAAAATATTGTTAATGCAACCAGCAATTATAGATTATGCAATGACAGCTTTGACTTTCGCCACCACGTTTTCTACCGTGAAGCCGAAGTGCTTGAACAGCACGCCTGCCGGAGCCGACTCACCGAAGGTATCGATGCCGACAACAGCGCCTTCCAGACCGACGTATTTGTACCAGAAATCGGTCACGCCGGCTTCGATTGCCACACGTGGCACGCCTTTGGTCAACACGCTGGCCTTGTAAGCGGCGTCCTGACGGTCAAATACATCGGTCGACGGCATCGACACCACGCGGGCGGCAATGCCCTCGGCCGCCAGCGCGGCCGCAGCGGCCTGCGCCAGTTCGATTTCCGAACCGGTGGCGATCAGGGTGGCTTTGGCGTCGGCCGCTTCGCGCAGCACATAGCCGCCGCGCTTGATGTCGGCGATCTGCGCGTCGCTGCGCTCCTGGAACGGCAGGTTCTGGCGCGAGAAGATCAGGGTCGACGGGCCATCCTTGCGCTTGACCGCCTCGCCCCAGGCCACCATCGATTCGGTGGTGTCGCATGGACGCCAGTTGTCCAGGTTGGGGATCAGGCGCAGCGACGAGATGTGCTCGACCGACTGGTGGGTCGGGCCGTCTTCGCCGAGGCCGATCGAGTCGTGGGTGAACACGAACAGCGAACGCTGCTTCATCAGCGCAGCCATGCGCAGGGCGTTGCGGCTGTAGTCGGCGAAGGTCAGGAAGGTGGCGCCGAACGGGATGTAGCCGCCGTGCAGGGCGACGCCGTTCATGATTGCCGACATGCCGAACTCGCGCACGCCGTAGTTGATGTGGTTGCCTGGCTGGCCGGAACGCACCGGCACGATTTCCTTCCAGTTGGTCAGGTTGGAGCCGGTCAGGTCGGCCGAGCCGCCCAGGAATTCCGGCAGCACCGGCGCCAGCGCCTGGATGGCGTTCTGGCTGGCCTTGCGGGTGGCGATGTTTTCTTTCTTCTCGACGGTCGAAGCGATGCCGGCGGCCAGCGCCGCTTCAAACGTGCCCGGCAGTTCGCCGGCCATGCGGCGGGTCAGTTCCGCAGCTTCGGCCGGGTATTTGGCGCTGTATTCGGCAAACTTGGCAGCCCATTCGGCTTCCTGTTTCGCGCCGGCGGCCTTGGCGTCCCAGGCGGCATACACGTCGGCCGGGATTTCAAACGGGGCTGCGCTCCAGCCGATGTACTCGCGCACCGCAGCCACTTCCTTCTCGCCCAGCGCGGCGCCGTGCACCTTGTCGCCGCCCTGCAGGTTGGGCGAGCCCTTGCCGATCACGGTCTTGCAGCAGATCAGGGTCGGCTTATCCGCTTTTTTGGCAGCGGCGATGGCGGCCGAGACGGCAGCCACGTCGTGGCCGTCCACCGCGCGGATCACGTTCCAGCCGTAGGCTTCGAAACGGGCCGGAGTGTCGTCGGTGAACCAGCCTTCCACCTTGCCGTCAATCGAGATGCCGTTGTCGTCGTACAGGGCGATCAGTTTTTTCAGGCCCAGGGTGCCGGCCAGCGCGCACGCCTCGTGCGAAATGCCTTCCATCAGGCAGCCGTCGCCAACGAAGGCGTAGGTGTAGTGGTCAACCACGTCCAGGCCCGGCTTGTTGAATTCGCTCGCCAGCAGCCATTCGGCCAGCGCCATGCCGACCGCGTTGGCGATGCCCTGGCCCAGCGGGCCGGTGGTGGTTTCCACGCCCGGGGTGTAGCCGACTTCCGGGTGGCCCGGGGTCTTCGAGTGCATCTGGCGGAACGCCTTGATGTCATCCATGCTCACCGCATAGCCGGCCAGGTGCAGCAGCGCGTAGTGCAGCATCGAGCCGTGGCCGTTCGACAGCAGGAAGCGGTCGCGGTTCACCCATTTCGGGTTGGCCGGGTTGTGGCTGTAATGGCCGGACCACAGCGCCACAGCGATTTCGGCCATGCCCATTGGCATGCCTGGGTGGCCGGAGTTGGCCTTCTGGACGGCGTCCATTGCCAGCGCGCGGATCGCGTTAGCCATTTGGGTGGTGGGGAGCGTAGAAGTCATCGTTGATATCACGAAAAGTATGGAAACTGGGAGCCCGGGGCGCGGTCACCTCACGCGCACCACGCCGGCTGAGCCCATTATTTTACCAGACCATGACAGCCACCATTTAAAATTGCAGCTCTACTTACCCGGATACCACGTTATGCCCCGCTTCTTTTGCCCCCAGCCGCTGACGATCGGCGCCCACGTCGCCCTGCCCGAGGCGGTGGCCCACCATGTCCAGGTGTTGCGCCTGGCCCAGGGCGAGCTGATCACCCTGTTCAACGGCGAGGGCGGCGAGTACACCGCCAGCCTGGCCGAGATCGGCCGCCGCAGCGCCAGCGCCGAGGTCAAGGCGCACAGCCCGCGCGAAATCGAGCTGCCGTTTGCGGTCACCCTGGCGCAAGCCTTGCCCGAGGGCAGCAAGATGGACTGGATTATTGAAAAGGCGATCGAACTGGGCGTGTCCGGCTTTCAGCCGCTGGCGGCGCAGCGCTGCGTGGTCAGGCTTTCGGCCGAGCGGGCGGAAAAAAAGCTGGAGCACTGGCGTGGCATCATCATCTCGGCCTCCGAGCAGAGCGGCCGCAACCGGCTGGCCCTGCTGGCGCCGCCACAGGACTATAAAAACTGGATCACCCAGCAGGATCTGCACCGGCGCATCATCCTGACCCCGCGCGCCGAGCAGTCACTGGCCGAGTGGGCGCGCCATCAGCCGCCGCAGGCGGTGACGCTGGTGGTCGGCCCCGAAGGCGGCCTGAGCGAGCAGGAGGAAGACCAGGCGCTGCGCCACGGCGCCCTGCCGCTGGCCATGGGCCCGCGCATCCTGCGCACCGAGACGGCGGCGCTGGCAGCGGTGTCCATCTTGAGCGCGGCCTGGGGCGGCATCTGATATATACGCAGCAGAAAAAAAAACCCCTCTTGCGAGGGGTTTTTCATATGTGCAGCTGAAGCTTAGAACTTCAGGCTGGCACCGAAGGTGATGTAACGACCCAGTGCGTCATACGCATTCGGGAAGGTGTTACCACTGTCCATGGACGTGGTCGACACGTTAGCACCGACGATAGGCGGTTTCTTGTTGGCCGCGTTGTTGATGCTGACGTTCAGACGCAGGTTCTTGTTGAAGTTCCACACGCCCGACAGGTCCAGGTAGTTGTAGGCCTTGATGTGCGAGTACTCTGGCAGGAAGGTGCCCGAACCTGGCTCGACGTCCACAGCGCTGACATAACGCCAGTTGTAGCCGACCGCGAAGTCACCCACGTTCCAGGTGGTGCGCTGGTTGAACTTGCGCTTGTACACTGGCGCGGTCGAGTTGCTGATCGAGGCGCAAGCCACCGAGTAGTAACCCACGCAATCACGGGTGGTGCCGGTTGGCGTGCCCTTGAAGTCGAACGACTGCACCTGGTTCAGTGCAAACGCCAGGTCGAAGTTGCCGTACTTAGGATCCAGATTCAGCTGCTTGGCCTGCAGGCGGTAGTTGACGTTCAGGTCGAAACCGCTGGTCTGCTGGTAACCCGAGTTCGACAGCGGAGTGAACACACCGCTCGAACCGGCGCCGTTGAAGGTGCCGTTGGCCGGGTTACGACCGATCGCCGCGCACGCGTCGTTGAACGCGTACGATGGGTTGAAGCGCGGATCGTAGCACGACTGCAGGATGTCGGTGGTGCTCAGGCTCGACACAGCTTTGTCGATCTTGATCTGGTAGTAGTCCAGCGAGATCGCCAGCTTGGCCACAGGCTCCCAGACGAAACCGACAGTCTTGGTTTTTGCTTCTTCAGGGCCCAGCTTAGGATTGCCGCCGGTCAGGTTGTTGATCTGGCCCGACGATGGCACTGGTACCGAACCGATTTCGCTCACTGGCACGCCAGTCAGACGGCACAGGTTGGACAGGGTGCCAGCCTTGTTGGCATCGCCGGCGTTGATCTTGGCCAGCTGGCAAGGATCTTCCGCCACGTTGGACAGACCGGTGGTCAACGGCTGGAACAGCTCGTTCACGTTTGGTGCGCGGGTGGCTTTCTGCAGGTTGGCGCGGAAACGCAGCGAACGCACTGGCTCCCAGTCGCCGCCCACTTTCCAGCTGCTGTAGCTTTGCTTCGAGCCAGCGGTTTCGAACGAGGTGTCGCGGTAACCGGCTTCAGCATTCAGGGCACGGATGAATGGCTTGTCCTTGATCAGCGGGATTTGCGCTTCAGCAGCGTACTCTTTCAGGGTGAAGGTACCCACGCGGTCCGGGGTCGGCGCGCCGGTGCCCAGCACTTCGCTCTGGATCTGAGAAGCGGCGTCCGACTGCGTGCCAGCCTTGACTTTACGCTGTTCGGCGCTGATTGCCATGGTGATTGGCTGGCCAGCCCATGGGCTGACAAACTTGTTGCCGAAGTCGCCCGAGAAGTTCAGGGAGGCGACATCTTGCTGCACGTTTTGCAGCAGGATCGCGCTGGAGTTCACGAACGCCAGCTGGGCCGGGGTGATGCTGCCGGCGGCGCCGAACACGTTCAGCGGGACGCAGTTGTTGGCGGTGTTGATACAGGTGGTGGTGCTGACAGCATTCAGCGCCTGCTGCACTTTCGACAGCGAACCCCAGTTCAGACGGGTCTGGATCTGGTCGGCGGTGCCGCGGCTCCACGACGCATCATAGGTCCAGTCCCAGGCCAGGTCGCCCTTGACGCCCAGGTTGTACTGCAGGGTTTTGTTGTCGAAGTTGTTGAAACGCGGGCCCAGTTCCACGAAGCGGCGGTTGACCGTCATCGGCACCAGGGTGGTATTGCCGACGATGCAGCTTGCTGCCGGGATGCCGCGGCGTTCGCAAATCTGTTGACGGGCTGCGTCTGGAATGAAGGCGTTACCGATAGGCACGTTGAAGACGTTGCCGAAGGTGCCCGATTCCGCCAGGGTCGAGCTCACTTTGCTGGTGGTGTAGAACACTTCAGCATACACGTCGGCATGGTCGTTGACCTTGTAGTGCGCCAGCGAGGTCGCCTGGGTGCGGTCCAGACCGGTCGCGTAGTAGTTCAGCGGGTTGGTGTTGTACTGCACCAGTGGGCTGACCAGCTTGCCGCTGGCTGGGTCGATCTGCCAGTTGCCCGACAGGGTATCGGTGCCGCCGGTGCCTTTGCTGATCGCGAAGCCGGATGGGATGGTGGTGTTGGAGCCGGTTGGCTTGCCGGTCACCGAGCTCAGGCTGGTCACGCCGTACGAACGCGAGCCCTGGGTCACTGGGTCCGAGGTGGTCTTGCCGATGCTCAGCACCACGTTGCCGCGGCCGTCATCGAGGTTGGCGCCCATGGTCAGGTCGGTGCGCTTGCGCTTGCCGTCATGGTGTTCGGTGGTGCCGCCGTAGGAGGTGGTCACGTCGATACCGGTGAAGTTTTTCTTCAGGTTGAAGTTGACCACGCCAGCCACAGCGTCGGCGCCGTAGGCTACCGACGCGCCGCCGGTCAGCAGGTCAACGCGGCTCAGCAGGGCGATAGGAATCGAGTTGGTGTCGACAGTGCCGTTCAGGTTGAACGGTACCAGGCGGCGGCCATTGATCATCACCAGGGTACGGTTCGGGCCAAGGCCGCGCAGGTCGATGGTTGCGCCGCCGGCGGAACCGTTGTTGGTGCCAGGGCCAATGGCCGGCACGGCTGCTGGCAGGCCTTTGAAGAATTCTTCAACCGCTACAGGCTGGGACGATTTGATTTCCTCGGCGCTCACGGAGGAAATCGGGCTGGTCGAGGTCGTACCAGGGGTGGTAATGCGGGTACCGGTCACTTGCACCGACTCGATCTTCTGCGGTGCCGCTTCCTGTGCAATGGCGTTGTGCATCATTGCGGTCATGCCTACCAGCATGGAGCTGGCAAACACGGTGCGCAAGGTACGCGACATCATCTTCTCTTGAATCATTGTAAAACTCCCATTATTGAACTCTCTTGATAGAGAGAAACCTAACCACCATAAGCCCGGGTTTTATTTAAAAACCCGGACCTATTCAAATGGCCAGCCTGAAGGATTCTTTAAACCTGTGATTGATATTTGCCTGGAGGCCGTTCGACCTCTGGGGATTATCAGGGTGCTGAATCTCGCTTATTAACACCTGGCAAAATCGTGATTTGCAGGCGCATTGCATGAAACCATTGGCTTGGCAAAACTGTCAACCGCAAGTAACGCAATGTTTCAGGAAAACAACGAGAGACATGCGCGCCGCAATGCAAGGAATTTCCGCAGCGACTTTTGCTGCATTGCGGAAATTTTCCTTAATCATCCACCAATTCAAGATGTAACAATGCTTTTATTTATGAAAAAATCTCTTAAAGCAAATTAAATATCGTTAAAATCAGCAAATCTTTCTCCTTGTATTGCTGGGGCGAAATTGATTAGAGCTTGTTATTTGTGCATAGCAGCATTGCAAGTGTGTCATTGTGGGCACAAAAGCACAGTTGCTCGCCCGCCGGCCGGACAAAACTGCTTGCCCCAGAAAATTGCAAAACAGCATTACTGTTGTTTCGGCACAACGCGCCATTTTAGTGCGTCGCCGGCTAATCTGGTGCATATGCTTATGCGGTTTTCATTTTATAAATTATTTGATATTTTTATTTAAAAATAATTTGCGTCTTTATTTAAACAGTTAATTCATGGTGCCGTTGCGACGGATAATCCGGGCGCCGGGTGGCCCGGGGTGCCGGCTAAAGGGTAAAATAGCGGCTGCGGCTGCTTGCCGCATCGCTCTCCGCTAGCTACGGAGCCCTGTCACTTGCTGGAACCCACCATGTTGAGATTGAACGAACTCAAGCTGCCGCTGAATCACGCGGAAGCAGAATTGCCAGCCGCCATCATCGCGCGGCTGGGCATCCAGGCCGACGACCTGCTCGGCTTTACCATCTACAAACGCAGCTACGACGCCCGCAAGAAAAGCGCCATCGTCCTGATCTATTCGCTGGATATCGAGCTGCGCCAGGAAGCGGCGGTGCTGCAGCGCCATCAGCACGATGTGCACATCATGCCGTCGCCCGATACCGCCTATCAGTTTGTGGCGGATGGCCAGGCCATTGCCGCCCACCCGGACTTCCAGCGCCCGGTGGTGATTGGCATCGGCCCCTGCGGCCTGCTGGCGGCGCTGATCCTGGCGCAGATGGGCTTGCGCCCCATCATCGTCGAGCGCGGCAAGATCGTGCGTGAGCGCACGGTCGACACCTTTGGCTTCTGGCGCCAGCGCAAGCTCAATCCGGAATCCAATGTGCAGTTTGGCGAAGGCGGCGCCGGCACCTTCTCCGACGGCAAGCTGTACAGCCAGATCAAGGACCCCAAACACTACGGCCGCAAGGTGCTGACCGAGTTCGTCAAGGCCGGCGCGCCGGAGGAAATCATTTACGTCAGCAAGCCGCACATCGGCACTTTCCGTCTGGTGAAGATGGTGGAATCGATGCGCGAAACCATCGAGGCGCTGGGCGGCGAATACCGCTTCGAGAGCAAGGTCACCGACATCGATATCGAAGAGACCGCTGACGGCCGCCAGGTGCGCGGCATCATGCTGGAAAGCGGCGAGAAAATCGCCACCAGCCACGTGATCCTGGCCATCGGCCACAGCGCGCGCGACACTTTCCAGATGCTGTATGACCGCGGCGTCTATATCGAGGCCAAACCGTTCTCGATCGGTTTCCGCGTCGAGCATCCGCAATCGCTGATCGACGCCTGCCGCTTCGGCCCCAACGCCGGCCACCCCATCCTGGGCGCGGCCGACTACAAACTGGTGCATCACGCCTCCAATGGCCGCGCGGTGTACAGCTTCTGCATGTGCCCGGGCGGCACGGTGGTGGCGGCCGCTTCCGAGCCGGGCCGGGTGGTCACCAACGGCATGAGCCAGTACTCGCGCAACGAGCGCAACGCCAACAGCGCCATCGTGGTCAGCATTTCGCCGGAAGTCGATTATCCGGGCCACCCGCTGGCCGGCGTGGCCTTCCAGCGCGACCTGGAAGAGAAAGCGTTCAAGCTGGGCGGCGGCACCTACAATGCGCCGGGCCAGCTGATGGGCGATTTCGTGGCCGGCAAAGCCTCGACCGAGTTTGGCGCGGTGGTGCCATCGTACAAGCCGGGCATCACCCTGACCGACCTGGCGCAGATCCTGCCGGAGTTTGCCGTGACCGCGCTGCGCGAAGCCTTCCCCGCCTTCGACAAGCAGATCAAGGGCTACTTCAAGCATGACGCCGTATTGACCGGACTGGAGACGCGCACCTCGTCGCCGATCCGCATCAAGCGCCGTGACGACACGCTGCAAAGCCTCAACACCAAGGGACTGTTCCCGGCCGGCGAAGGCGCCGGTTACGCCGGCGGCATTCTGTCGGCCGGCGTGGACGGCATCAAGGTGGCGGAAGCGGTGGCGCTGTCGCTGGCCGCCCGGCAGCAGGCTTAAGCCTTGCCATCCCTCACCGGCAGCCGCAGCTTGATGCGGCAGCCGGTCCCGGGCGCGGTGGCCGCCACCGCGACCTGCCCGCCCATCTGGTGCACGATGGTGTAGACGATGTGCATGCCCAATCCCGAACCGCCCTGCCCGCGCTTGGTGGTGAAGAAGGGTTCAAACACGCGCTCGCGCGCTTCCGCCGACAGGCCCACGCCGTCATCGGCAAATTCCAGCAGCACCCAGCGCACGCCGTTCTCCAGCGCCATGCGCGCCGCCAGCGTGATGCGGCCGGGGCCGCCGTTCGGATAGCCGTGCTTGGCCGCGTTCATCAGCAGGTTGGACAGCACCTGCGACCAGCGCCCGGCGTCCAGCCGGGTGCGCAGGTCGGGCGCGATATCAACCTCCACGCTCAGGCCCACCTTGCGCAGCTCGGGACCGTGCGCCGTTACCACCCCCAGCGCGTGGTCGCGCAAGCTGATCTCGGTCACATGTTCGCTGCCCTGGTCGACCGCCAGCTGCTTGAAGTTGCCGATCAGGTCGGCGGCGCGCGCCAGATTGCGCTCGATCAGGTGGGCGCCCTCGCTCAGGCGCTGCGCCATGGCCTGCAGCTCGGAGCGGCTGACGCGCTCGCCGTTGACGCATTTCAGCAAGTCGGCGGCATAGCTGACCATGGTGGAGGCGGCCGTCACCGCCACGCCGATCGGCGTGTTGACCTCGTGCGCCACGCCCGCCACCAGCGCGCCCAGCGCCACCATTTTTTCCTGCTCCACCAGCGTGGCCTGCGCCGCCAGCAGGGCCTCGGTGCGGCGCTGGATCTTGGCTTCCAGCTGCTGCTCGCGGTCCTGGTGCTGCAGCTCGGCCGCGCAGCGCGCCGCAAACATCGACAGCAGCGACAGCGCCAGCAGGCGCTTGTCCTCGGACATCGGCCGGGTGTCGATGGCCGACAGAATGCCCAGCGTCTGGCCCTCGGTATCGATCATCGGCATGCCGATATAGCTTTCGGCCTGCATGTCCACCAGCAGCGTGTCTTGCGGGTAGTCGGCCTGGATGCCGCTGGCGTGGAAACACATGCACTGCTCGGTCACATCCTGGCAGGGCGTGTGGCGCAGGCTGTAATCCATATTCGGCAGATAGTCCTGGCCGCCCCACACCGCCAGCGTGCGGATGCCCTCGTCGCCGTCGTCCATGGTGATCACGCGGCCGACGATCACGTACCGCACGTCCAGTGCCTGTGCCAGGTCGCGCACCAGGATGCGCAGGAAATCGTCGCCGCGCGCGCGTGAAGTGGAGTCCGTAATCGCCCGCAGCGCGGCCTCCGCCAGCGTCCGTCCATCGGCCGCATCGAACAGCGGCGCCGCCTGCTTGTGCTCGCTCATCACCTGCTCCACGGTGGCTTTGACTTGCCCATTGTATCGTTATTTTGCTGCGTAAACATGGTTGCATGTTTATGCAACGACTAGCACGTTTTAGCTATAAAAAGTCTGAATATTTGTATTTTTGTGTAAAAAACGCCGTTTTTTTGGCAAAAACCGCAGGAAGTGTTGTTTATTTCAATGTTGTTACAGACCAGGAATTGACCGTGCGCGACCGCCAGTGGTCTGATGACCCTACCCTGAATAATTTTACTTATAGATTATTCATAGTGTAAGTTTCGATAATAAAGTACCAAGTAACACCCCCAAGGAGTTGATCAATGATGATGGAAACTGTTTTGTCGCGTTCGCTGCGCGTGATGTTCGCGGGCAGCGCCGCAATGATGCTGGCACAACCGGCATTCGCCCAAGACGCGCCGATCCAGCGCGTGGAAATTACCGGTTCGGCAATCAAGCGCATCGACGCTGAAACCGCCGTGCCGGTCACCGTGGTCAAGGTGGAAGACCTGAAAAAAGAAGGCATCACCACCATCGAGCAAGTGATGGCCAGCCTGAGCGTATCGCAATCGCAGCAGGGCACCAGCCAGGCCGTCGGTTCCGGCACCGGCGGCGCCTCGTTCGCCGACCTGCGCGGCATCGGCCAGAACAAGACCCTGGTGCTGCTGAACGGCCGCCGCCTGGCCAACAACGCCATCGACAGCTCGGCGCCTGACCTGAACATGATTCCCTTCGCCGCGCTGGAACGCGTGGAAGTGCTGCGTGACGGCGCCTCCTCGCTGTACGGTTCCGACGCGGTCGGCGGTGTGATCAACTTCATCACCAAGAAAGACTTCCAGGGCGGCACCGTCACCCTCGGTTCGGACAATCCGGAAAAAGAAGGCGGCGCAGCCAGCAACATCAACGCCGGCTATGGCTGGGGCGACCTGGACAAGAACGGCTTCAACATCTTCGCGATGGTGGACCACCAGGAACAAGGCCGCGTCGGCGGCACCCAGCGCGACTACAACACCCGCTACGCCGGCGGCCTGTCGTCGTCGACCTACCCGGCCAACTGGGCGCAAGGCGACCTGTCCGGCAATCCGGCCGGTCCGGACTGCACCAAGGGCGTGTTCCTGGTCAAGGGCAAGAACGGCCTGTGCCAGATGACCACCTCGTCCTTCGTGGACTATGTGCCGAAGAGCGAACGCACCACCGGCCTGGTCAAGGGCACCTTCAAGATCAATGAAAACCACGAGCTGGGCATTGAATTGCTGTCCACCCGCAGCAAAGTGGAAACCCAGGTGGCGCCTGTGCCATACGGCGGCCTGTACATCAACCGCCTGCGTCCGGACGGCACGCCCAACCCGTACTTCCCGACCGCCGCCGGTCTGAACCCGACCTACATGGACCTGGCCGGTTCGGTAACGCCAGGCGTGCAGCCAGGCTTCGTGACCGCCCGCTGGCGCGACATGCCGAACGGCGCCCGTGCCGACGAGAACATCAACAAGCAGCAGCGCGCCGTGGTGTCGCTGAAGGGCGTGGTGGCCGGCTGGGATTACGAGACCGCCGTGTCGTACAACGAAAACAAGATCACCCAGAACCTGTACGGCTACAGCGATGGCAACATCATCAGCAAAGGCGTGATGGATGGCGTGATCAATGTGTTTGGCGACCAGAGCGCCGCCGGCACCGCCCTGCTGAACAGCGCTGCGCTGAGCGGCAACGAGCGTAACTCGAAAGGCACCAACAAGGCCGCCGATCTGAAACTGAGCCGCGAAGTGGGCGACTGGCTGAACACCGGCCACCAGGCCGCGCTGGCGGTTGGCGCCCAGTACGAGCACCAGGAATTCCACGACGCCGCCAACGCCGAGTTCGCCCAGAAAGTGGTGGCCTCGACCGGTATCGATCCTGGCCTGCTGCAGGAAGGCAGCCGCAACGTGTCGGCCTTCTATTCGGAACTGAACGTGCCGGTGCTGAAGAACCTGGACGTCACCGCGGCCTTCCGCTACGACAAGTACAGCGACTTCGGCCACACCACCAACCCGAAATTCGCCTTCACCTTCCGTCCGGTGAAAGACCTGCTGTTCCGCGGTTCGTACTCGAAAGGCTTCCGCGCGCCATCGCTGTATGAGCTGCACTCGGCCAACTCGTACACCAACTCGGCCAACACCCTGGACGATCCGATCAACTGCCCGGGCGGCAACCCGATCCCTGGCAAGTCGGCCTCGGCCAACTGCTCGCAGCAGTTCCAGGTGCTGAACGGCGGTAACGCCGCGCTGGCGCCTGAGCGTTCGAAGAACGGCACCGTGGGCGTGATGTGGGAACCGATCAACAACCTGTCGCTGAGCGCCGACTACTGGTCGATCCGCCTGACGCAACAGATCGGTAGCCTGCAGGACTACGACGTGCTGGCCGATCCGGTGACCTTCGCGTCCTACTACCACCGCAACGCCTCGGGCGACCTGGCGATCGATGGTTCGCAGTGCCCTAACCCGATCACCTGCGGCTACGTTGACCTGCGTACCCAGAATCTGGGCGACGTCAACACCAACGGTGTCGACCTGTCGGCAGCCTACAAGCTGCGCACCAGGAACTACGGCGCGTTCACCTTCAACTACAGCGGCACCTGGGTACACAAGTATGAGTACCAGAACTTCGCTGGCGACGAGATGCACCAGAAAGTCGGCGTGTACTCGGGCGACGGTCCGATCTTCCGCTGGCAGAACACCGTCAACGTGAACTGGACCGAAGGCAAAGTCGGCGCCGGCCTGGTTGGCCACTACAAGTCGGGCTATGTGGACCAGGACCCGACCAACCGCGTGCCGTCGTACACCACCTGGGATGGCTACGGTTCGTGGAAAGCGGCAGAAGGCCTGACCCTGACCGCCGGCGTACGTAACCTGTTCGACCGCCAGCCACCACTGTCGTACCAGACCGGTAACTTCCAGGCTGGCTACGATCCACGCTACACCGACCCGGTCGGCCGTACCCTGTACGTGCGTGGCACCTACAACTTCTAACCGCAGTTGATACAAAAAATCCCGGCTGCGGCCGGGATTTTTTTCGCTACAGCCAGCCGGCCTTCTTGAAGCGCCGGTGCAGATACAGGCACACGCCCACCATCACGGCAATCGCCATCGGGTAGCCATACTTCCAGTCCAGCTCCGGCATGTATTTGAAATTCATGCCCCACAGGCCGGCAAACGCGGTCACGATGGCAAAGATCGCCGCCCACGCCGCCAGCCGTTTATTCACTTCGCTTTCCTCGATCGCCACCATCGACAGGTTGACCTGGATCGCGGTGGCGATGGTATCGCGGATGCCGTCGAGCGAACTGCTGATGCGGTGCAGGTGGTCGTGCACGTCGCGGAAGTATTCCTGGGTCTCCTGGCACATGGACGGCACGCGCCCGCCATGCAGCCGGCCCACCGCTTCCATCAGCGGCCCCACCACGTGGCGCACCACCGTCACCTTGCCCTTCAATTCATACAGGCGCTGGATGTTGTCGCGCTGGCGGCCCTGGGTGAAGATCAGCTCCTCAATCCGCTCCAGTTCCGATTCCAGCATGTCGAGCACCGGGAAATAGCGGTCCACCACCGCGTCCATCAGCGCGTACAGCACAAAAGCCGGCCCCAGCCGCAGCATGTGCGGCTCCTTCTCGGCGCGCGCCCGCACGCCCAGGAAACCCTGCTGGCTGCCGCCGTCGCGCGAGGACAGCACATAATTCTGGCCGACGAAAATGTCGACCTCGCCCACCGCCACCTCGCCGTCGCGGCACTCGATGGTCTTCACCACCACAAACAGCGAATCACCGTATTCCTCGATCTTGGGACGCTGATGGCCGCGGCTGGCGTCTTCCACCGCCAGTTCGTGCAGGCCGAATTCGTGCTGCATCTCGGCCAGTTCCTCCGGCTGGGCGTCGCGCAAGGCCACCCACACAAAGGTTTCCGGCTTCTCGACATAATCGCTGATGTCTTCGACCGGAATGTCGGCCAGTTTTTTACCATCCTGGTAGGCCACGCAGTTAATCAGCATACTTCTTCATCCATAAAATTGCTTTATCAGCCGAGAGCTTACCTCATGCGCAGCCAAGCTAGCTTACGCCTCTGTCATGTAGCGGGTGGGCGGCATGCCGGCGTAACGCGTGAACGCCACGCTGAAGGCGCTGGCGGAGCCGTAGCCGACCTGCTCCGCCACGGCGGCCACGCTGGCGCGCTGGCGTAACAACTGCTTGGCGCGGGCCATGCGCCAGCGCAGCAGGTAGGCCATCGGCGCCACACCGACCGCGCTGCTGAAGCGCTCGAAAAAGGCCGAGCGCGACAACGCAGCTTCCCTGGCCAGCTGCGCCACCGTCCACGGCCGCGCCGTGTCCTCGTGCATGCGCCGCAGCGCCAAGGCCAGCCGTTCGTCGGCCAGGCCGCGCAGCAGGCCGGGCGAGGCGGCCGTGACGGCGGAGCAGCGCAGCGCTTCAATCAGCAGCACTTCCAGCAGATGCGACAACACCAATGCGCGTCCCGGCCGCTGCGCGCGCGACTCCTCGCGCACCAGCTGCACCAGCGTGCCCAGCCGCTGCTCGCCGCGAATGTGGATCAGTTGCGGCAGCAGCGACACCAGCAGGGCGGCATCCGGAGAATCGAAGGCGCAGTGGCCCACCAGCAGCACGGTCGCCGCCGGCCCGTCTGGCTCGCCCAGGCGGAACGCGCCGTCGGCCAGCGCCAGCGGCGCCGGGTCGTCGGCGTGCTGCGGCGGCGGATTCGGACTGCTCATGGTGAATTCATGCGACTCGGGTATCAGCACGAAGTCGCCCTGCTCCAGCAACAAGGGTGGCTGGCCGCCGACCGCCAGCCGGCTGGCGCCCTCCAGCACCACGCAATAAAACGGCTGGCCGGAATGCGCGCGGCGCACGCGCCAGGCGCCGGCGCCGCTGACCACCTTGGAGAATTGGGCACGCGGCTGCAGCAATGTGACGACTTCCGCCAGCGGGTCGATCATTCCGGACTCCTGCAAATGAAACTTGGACGATTGATTGTAGCAAGTCCGCCGCCGGCGCACTACAGTGGAGTCACACAACCCAAGGAGCTTTACATGAAAACGATTTTGATCACCGGCTGCTCGTCCGGCTTCGGCCTGGAGACCGCCCGTTATTTCCTCGAACGCGACTGGAACGTCATCGCGACGATGCGCACGCCCCGCGCCGATCTGCTGCCGGCCTCGCCACGCCTGCGCGTGCTGCCGCTGGATGTGAACGACGCGGGCAGCATCGCACGCCTGATCGAGGCAGCCGGACCGATTGACGTGCTGGTCAACAACGCCGGCATCGGCGCGCTGGGGGCGCTGGAAGGCATCGGCATGGCGACGGTGCGCGAGGTGTTCGAGACCAATGTGTTTGGCGCCATCGCCATGACGCAGGCGGTGCTGCCGCAGTTCCGCCAGCGCCGCGACGGCGTGGTCATCAACGTCACCTCCAGCGTGACCCTGAAGCCGCTGCCGCTGCTGTCGGTGTACACCGGCAGCAAGGCGGCGCTGAATGCGTTCACCGAATCACTGGCATTGGAACTGGCGCCGTTCAAGGTGCGCGCCCGGCTGGTGCTGCCGGGCCGGGCGCCTTCCACCAGCTTCGGCGCCAACGCGCGCGAGCGCCTGCAAACGCATGCAGCCTATGCGGAACTGACGCAAAGCGTGTTTGAAGGATGGGCGCAATCGAGCGACGCTGTCACCGAAGCGGGCGATGTGGCGGAGGCGATCTGGCGTGCGGCGACCGACCCGGCCAGCCCGATGCGCATCCCGGCCGGCGCGGACGCGGTGGCGCTGGCCGCGTAACGCCTGCGGCACAGTTCACCCCGCACTGCGGCACGCAGGGTCGGCCCCGGTGGGTCCGGCCCCTATCGTCCGGGGCTGACGCTCAATCGTCCTTGGCGCCGTCGATGCCCAGCTCGGCGATCTTGCGGGTGATGGTGTTGCGGCCGATGCCAAGGCGCACCGCCGCGTCATTCTTGCGGCCATGCGTGTGCTTGAGCGCGGTGCGGATCAGGGCCGACTCGAACTGCCGGCCCAGCACCGCCATCACTTCCTGCTGGCCGCCGCTGAGCATGCTGGCGGCCTGGGTTTCCAGCAACGCCAGCCAGGCATCCGGCCCGCCCGCCGCGCCGCCGCCCGCTTCCGGCACGGCCACCGGCGTCACCGTGCCGTGATGCTGCTGCACGCTGTAGCTTTCCACCGGCGCCGGCGCGGCCGCCGGCGCCATGCCGCCGGCAGCGGCGCTGCCCTGCTCCTGCGACAGTTCCAGCGGCAAATCCTTGATCTCCACTGTCTGTCCCGGCGCCATCACAGTGATCCAGTTGCACAGGTTTTCCAGCTGGCGCACATTGCCCGGCAACTCCAGGCTGCACAGAAATTGCAGCGCGGCGTCGCTCATGCGCTTGGCTTCCACGCCCAGTTGCTTGGCACTTTGCACCAGGAAGTGGCGCACCAAAATAGGGATATCCTCGCGCCGCTCCCTCAAACTGGGCAAACGCAGGCGTATCACGTTCAAACGGTGGAACAAGTCTTCCCGGAACAAGCCGTCGCGCACGCGCTGCTCCAGATTTTGGTGCGTGGCCGTAATCACGCGTACATTGGCCTTCAGCGGCTGGTGGCCGCCGACGCGGTAGAAGTGGCCGTCCGACAGCACGCGCAGCAGGCGCGTCTGCAAATCAAACGGCATGTCGCCGATCTCGTCGAGGAACAGCGTGCCGTTCTCGGCCTGTTCGAAACGGCCGCGGCGCGTGGTCTGGGCGCCGGTAAAGGCGCCGCGTTCATGGCCGAACAGTTCCGACTCCAGCAGATCCTTGGGAATCGCCGCCGTGTTGAGCGCAATGAAAGGCTGGGCCGCGCGCGGCGAGTGCTTGTGCAGCGCGCGCGCCACCAGCTCCTTGCCGGAACCGGATTCGCCGGTGATCAGCACCGTCACGTTCGATTGCGACAGGCGGCCGATGGCGCGGAACACTTCCTGCATGGCCGGCGCCTGGCCGAGGATTTCCGGCGTTTCGGCCGGTCCCGATTCGACGCTGGTCTCGCGCAGGCTCTCTTCAAGCGCGCGGCGGATCAGCTCAACGGCCTTGTCGATGTCGAACGGCTTGGCCAGGTATTCAAAGGCGCCGCCCTGGAATGCCGCCACGGCGGAATCGAGGTCGGAGAACGCCGTGATGATGATGACCGGCAGGCCCGGGAAGCGCGACTTCACCAGCTGCAGCAGGTCGAGGCCGGAGTCGCCCGGCATGCGGATGTCGGACACCAGCACCTGCGGCGTCTCGTACTCCAGCGCGGCGATCGCGTCACGCGCGTTGGCAAAACTTTTGGTCGCCAGGTTTTCCCTGGCCAATGCTTTTTCCAGTACCCAGCGGATCGATTCGTCGTCGTCTACTATCCAGATTGGCTTCATGTGTTTGTGTGCATTCCTAAGGCAACGGCAACAGGATACGGAAATCCGTAAATCCAGGCCGGCTCTCGCACTCGATCACGCCCATGTGCTGCTGCACGAAGGTCTGTGCCAGGGTCAAGCCCAGGCCACTGCCTCCCTCCCTGCCCGATACCAAGGGGTAGAAGATGCGGTCACGGATCTGCGGTGCGATACCCGGTCCATTGTCAATGATATGCAAGTCTAATGCCAGCCCGTAGCGGACCTTGGCCAGAGTGACCTGACGCGCCACCCGGGTCTTGAAAACAATCTGCGCGGCGCCCGCGTCGATCTGCGCCGACAGCGCCTGCGCGGCGTTGTGCGCGATGTTGAGCACGGTCTGGATCAGCTGCTCCTTGTCGCCGCGGAACTCCGGAATCGAGGCGTCGTAATCGCGCAGGATGGTCAGGCCGGACGGGAATTCCGCCAGCATCAGGCTGCGCACGCGCTCCAGCACTTCGTGGATGTTGACGTCGCCAACGATGTGCGGCCGGCGGTGCGGCGCCAGCAGGCGGTCCACCAGCGTCTGCAGGCGGTCCGCCTCCTTGATGATGACCTGGGTGTATTCGCGCAGCTGCACCGCGTGCGCGCCCGGCAGTTCCATTTCCAGCAGCTGGGCGGCGCCGCGGATGCCGCCCAGCGGATTCTTGATCTCGTGCGCCAGGTTGCGGATCAGCTCCTTGTTGACCTGGCTCTGGTCAAGGATGCGTTCCTCGCGGTCCAGCTTGAGGTGCTGCTGGTTTTCGCGCAGTTCGATCAACACCCCGCCCAGCGGCTCTTCCACCACCGACACAATGCTGTGCACATGCAGCGGCTCGCGGCCGGCGCGCTCCAGCGTCAGGTCCTGGCGCAGGTCGGAAAACTTGTGTTCGCGCGCCTGCGCGCAGATGTTGTCCAGCTCGTCCGGGTTGAGGAATTGTGCGCTCAGGGTCTGGCGCGACAGCGCCTTGAGCGAGCTTTCCAGCAGGTTTTCGGCGGCGGCGTTGGCGTAGGCAATGCGGCCTTCGCTGTCCAGCAGCACCACAGCCGAGGCCAGCAGTTCCAGCCCGGCCAGCGCGGGCGGGCGGTGGATGGCGGCGGCCGCGCGGGCGGCAATATGACTGACTAGGCTCATCGGATATTCGCGATCTCACGTTTCAAGGCATCGACATTTTTCTCCGAGCGGCTGATGCTGTCGCGCATGGCGGCCACCCGTTCCTGGTACTTCGCGTAGTTGCGTTCGTCGCCGCGCCGTTCCGGCTCGCCGTTGTTGAACTCGCGGCGCAGCTCACTCAGTTTCTGCAACTCGTTCTTCAGCTCCTCTTCGAGGATGCCGCGGCGGTCATCGTCGCGCGCGCGCTGCTCGGCGCTGTCGACGCGCGGGAAGCTGCCGGGCGTGGCCAGCGGCGCCGGCTGCGCATTGCGCGGCGATGGCGCCACCCGGCGCGGCGGCGCCGGCACCGTCATGCCGGGCAGGTCCATCAGCTTGCAATAGCTGCCGCGGTTGATGTCGGTGAATTCCACGCTGCCGCCGGGCGGCTGGCACTTGTAAATCTGCCCGTGCGCGGCGCCGGCCAAGGCCAGCAGCGCCAGCAACATACTCAGTTTGCAACTCGTTGTCATTCGTAATCCGTGGGTGGAAAGCATCCATCCCGAATATACAGCATCCAAATAAAAACGCGGGGAAAGCGCCGCTCGCCCCGCGTTTCTTGCTACCTCACCGGCAGGTGATTACAGCGAGTAGTACATGTCGAACTCAGCAGGGTGAGTGGTCATGCGCATACGTTGCACGTCTTGCATCTTCAGTTCGATGTAAGCGTCGATCATGGAGTCGGTGAACACGCCGCCACGGGTCAGGAACTCGCGGTCTTTGTTCAGGTTGTCCAGTGCTTCTTCCAGCGAAGCGCACACGGTCGGGATCAGTGCATCTTCTTCCGGCGGCAGGTGGTACAGGTCTTTCGACGCCGCTTCGCCCGGGTGGATCTTGTTCTGGATACCGTCCAGACCAGCCATCAGCAGTGCAGCGAAGCACAGGTACACGT
Organism: Duganella sp.; assembly: GCF_039595735.1. Classification (NCBI taxonomy): domain Bacteria; kingdom Pseudomonadati; phylum Pseudomonadota; class Betaproteobacteria; order Burkholderiales; family Oxalobacteraceae; genus Duganella; species Duganella sp. The sequence continues at coordinate 322,032 of NZ_JBCNLB010000004.1, read as the reverse complement.
TCGCCAGCGGGTCTGGGAAGCGGGTTTCGATACGACGGCCTTTTGGATTGGCCACGTGTGGAATACGGATCGAAGCCGAACGGTTCTTGGCCGAGTAAGCCAGTTTCACTGGCGCTTCAAAGCCTGGCACCAGACGCTTGTACGAGTTGGTGCCTGGGTTGGTGATGGCGTTCAAGGCCTTGGCGTGCTTGATCACACCGCCGATGTAGTACAGCGCGGTTTCCGACAGGCCGGCATAGCCGTCGCCGGCGAACAGGTTGACGCCGTCTTTCCAGATCGACTGGTGCACGTGCATGCCCGAACCGTTGTCGCCAACGATAGGCTTCGGCATGAAGGTGGCGGTTTTGCCGTAGCTGTGGGCCACGTTCCACACCACGTATTTCAGGTTCTGGGTCCAGTCGGCGCGCTCAACCAGGGTCGAGAACTTGGTGCCGATTTCGTTCTGGCCGGCGCCAGCCACTTCGTGGTGGTGCACTTCCACCGGGATGCCCAGCGATTCCAGGATCAGGCACATTTCCGAACGCATGTCCTGGAAGCTGTCCACTGGTGGCACTGGGAAGTAGCCGCCCTTGACGGTTGGACGGTGGCCGCTGTTGCCGCCTTCGATTTCCTTGTCGGTCGACCACGAAGCTTCGTCGGAGTCCACTTTGACGAAGCAGCCGGACATGTCGATCTTCCAGCGCACGCTGTCGAAGATGAAGAATTCTGGTTCCGGGCCGAAGTAGGCGGTGTCGCCGATGCCCGACGATTTCAGGTAGGCTTCCGCGCGCTTGGCGATGGAGCGCGGGTCGCGGTCGTAGCCTTTGCCGTCCGCAGGCTCGATCACGTCGCACTGCATGAACAGGGTGGTCTCTTCCATGAATGGGTCGATGCGCGCGGTGTTTGGATCCGGCAGCAGAATCATGTCCGATGCTTCAATACCTTTCCAGCCGGCGATCGAGGAACCGTCGAAAGCGTGACCCGATTCGAACTTGTCGATGTCGAACGCCGACACAGGCACGGTCACGTGCTGCTCTTTACCACGGGTATCTGCGAAACGGAAATCAACGAATTTGACTTCGTTTTCCTGGACCATTTTCAAAACTTCTGCGGCCGTAATTGCCATGCGTATCTCCTAAAGGGAATATGTGGAACTCGTGATGCTATGGTAAGCAGTATCCGTGCCAGCCTGAAACGCATTACAACAGATCAATCGCGCACTTAATTGGTGCGTTTCCTGCATTTTGCACCTTATGAGTGCATTTTAGGATTTTTTCTGAAAAGCGCATGGTTTTGGTGCATCGGCGTAGCGTACTCGCGCGGACGCCATATAATAAACTCAAACTTATTTCCGGAACACCTTATGAGCAAAATAGATGAGATTCTTGCCCTCGCCCGCAGCCGCCGCAAGGACTGGGCCTATGAGGGCGCGGTGACGCCTGCGGAAGCCTATGAATTGCTGAGCCTGGAGAACGCGGTCAAGCTGGTCGATGTGCGCACCAATGCCGAGCGGGACTGGGTGGGCCGGGTGGCCATCCCGGAGGCCCAACATGGTGCGGTGCAATGGAATGTGTATCCGGGCGGCATCGCCAACCATGCGTTTATCGAGCAATTGAACTCGGTGGCGCGCAAGGACCAGGTGATTTTATTCCTGTGCCGCTCCGGCGTGCGCTCGCGTGGTGCAGCCACCCTGGCCAGCGAGCATGGCTACCAGCACTGCTACGACATCCTGGAAGGCTTTGAGGGCGACAAGGACGAGCGCGGCCACCGCAAGAACGTCAACGGCTGGTGCCACGCCGGCCTGCCCTGGATCGGCGCCTGAGCGCCGGCATGACGGGTTAAACGGGCGCGGCTTCGGTGGTGGTTGCCTCGCCCATCAGGAACTGGATGCGCTTGCGCACGAACTGGATGTGGCTGCGCAAGCCATACAAGCCATCGGCAAACGACAGCGGAATCGATACCTGATTCACCAGCTCCTCGATCTCGTTGAGGCGCTTGAGCTGTTCCTCGTACACCTGCATGCGCGTCGCTTCCGGCGCCTCCTCCACCTTCTGCTCCACCGCCCGCAGCTGGCCATACCAGCGGTACACGCGCGAGCGGATGCGCCACACGTACAGCGGCGGGATCACCTTCGACAACGGCAGAATCAGCGCGCCCAGCGCCACCACCAGCACCCACATGCGGTCGAAGAAATTGGCCAGCCAGAAGGTCATGTAGCGCTGCAGGAAGGGCGGACCGCTCTTGTAGAACTTGGCCGCTTCCGGATCGACCGGAATCTCGGTGTACTTGGCGGACGGGAACTGGCCCTGCTGCTGGAACCAGCCGGCGCCGCCATGGATGCCGGACGCCGCCTGCACGAACAAATCCACCAGCGCCGGGTGCAAGTCCTCGCGCCCCACCAGGGTGGCGGTCGGCGCGATCAGGTTGTAATCCCCGGCCGGCAGGTTGCGGCCCAGGTCGACAATCCCCTGCGGCAGCACCACATGGGTCAGGAACGGCAGCTTGCGTGAATACGCTTCGGCCTGGTTGAAGTCGAACAGCCTGATGCCAGGCGTCTGCAGCAGCATCTGGATCAGCGGCGCTTCCGGCGCCGAGGTGAACACCAGGCCGTCGATGCGGCCTTCCAGCAACTCCACGGTGGCGGGCGTATTGGCCAGCGAAAAGCGCTCAACTTCGCCCTTCTCCACGCCATTCAATTCCAGGATCTGGCGGAACAGGCGCGGCGAGCCGGCGCCTTTGGGACCGTAATTGATCTTCTTGCCGCGCAACTGCGTCAGCTGGGTGATAGGCGGCTTGCCCTTTTCTTCGCGCAGGAACAGCCACAGCGGCTCGACAAACAGGCTGCCCAGCGAGGACAGGCCTTCGCGCTCGGCGGCTTCCTCGTTGGTGGAACCGCTCTGCACGAAAGCGATATCGACCTTGCCTTCCTTCAGATTGCGCAGGTTTTCGCTGGAACCGGCCGACGGCACCATGGTGACCTTGACGCCATGCCTGGCCAGCGCGGCCGCGTATTTCTTGCCGAAATCTTCGTAGGCCGAGTTTTCCTGGCCGGTGCCCAGCCGCACGGTGCGCGGCGGCGCCGGGTCCACCAGCCAGTAAGCCAGCAGGCAGACGCCGACGATCAGCAATACGGTGGGGGCGGAGGCAACGATCAGGTCACGAATCGAAAATTGCGTGAACTTGAGTATCTTGGACATGTGATGGCGCATAGGTTTCATGGGCTCACACCTTGCCAAGAAATCAGCAACTATGCAAGAGTATCCGTCGCGCCCGCGCGGGCGGGGGCGACGATTATCCGCCGCAGGCCCGCAGCGCTGGCGTGGCGGCTGCCGGGGCCGCGCCGCCGGTGCGCAGCACCACCGGCGGTGGCGGCGCAGCCGCTTTAGGCGCGGCGTTCGGCTCGATCAGCGGCATCAGGCTCGGCGCCAGCACCACCAGCAGCTGCACCGGCAGCGCGCTGGTGAAGTCATAGTGCTTGGACTCCGGCCCATGCACATAAGCCGTCATCGAGCCAAAGAAGCGCTCGCCAATATTGAACACGAACGTGGCCGAGCGGTTCACATAGCGCGACTCGATCAGCCGCCCGCCGCCGCCATACACATCAAAGCGCTGGTCGCCGGTGCCGGTCTTGCCGCCCACCGGAATGATGCTGCCGTCCGCCGACACAAACGCCGCCTTGACCCGCTTGGCCGTGCCGTCCGACACCACGCCGCGGATCGCATCGGCCACCACGCGCGCCACCTCCGGCGCCAGCACCTGCTCATTGGTGGTTGGCGGCGCCTTGGTCACCAGCGTTTCATACGGCGTGCCCTTGGCGAAGTGCAGCGAGGTCACGCGTTGCGAACTCTTGCGCACGCCGCCGTTGACGATAATCCCCATCATCTCCGCCAGCGCGGCCGGCCGGTCGGCCGAGGCGCCCAGCGTGGTTGCATACGACGGCACCAGCGAGTCGAACGGATAGCCCATCTTCTTCCACTGCTTGTGGATTTCCATGAAGCCTTCCATCTCCAGCAGGCCGGCGATGCGCTTGTCCTGCGCATGCTTGCGGTGGGTCTTGAACAGCCACTGGTAGACCTCCTGGCGCTCCTTCTCGCTGGCGCTGATCATTTCCGACAGGGTGGCGCCCGGATGCACGCGCTGGTATGCGGCCATCCACAACTCCAGCGGATGCACGCTGGCCAGGTAGCCGCGGTCGGCCAGCGACCAGTTTTCCATCGCGTACTGCTCGTACAGCTTGGCGGCGCGCTCGTCCGACACCTCGTTCTGCGATGGCAGGTTGTCCTTCAGGAAGGCCGAGAATTGCTCCAGCGTTGCCCTCGGATACAGCGTGCGGTGGATGACCGCCAGCCGCACCGGCGTGCTGCGGATATTCGCCAGCAGGATCTTGTCGAACTCCTCCTTCGGCTTGCCCTTGTACTTGGCATAGAAGCGCACCATGAATTCCTTGCCTTCCTTGTCGGCAAAGCGCGCCAGGTAGCCGGCGCGGCGCGGATCGTCGGCGTCGGCCAGCAGCGAGGCGGACGAGCCGGGCGACTGGAACATGTAGAACTTGGCCACGTCGCGCATCAGGCGCACGAACACCAGGTTGGTGGAACGGCGCAGCGCTTCGGTCACGGTCAGAATCTTGCCGTTGTCTTCCTTGGAGAAGTTGCCGAAGTAATGCAGGCCGCCGCCGGTGAAGAAGCCCTCGCCCGGGTTGCCGGAATACTTGCGCTCCATGGCCGCGTTCAGCATCGGCGTCAGCGCGCGCTTGTCGGGATCGACTGGCAGCGCCTTGAAGTACTCGATCGCCCATTGCGACAAACGGTCCTGCGGATCGACCCTGACCTGGCCCAGCGCCGCCGCATCCATGCCGCTGTACTTCTTGTGCAGCTGGTCCATGATGTCCAGGTAGGTGATCAAGGTGCGCAGCTTGGCGGTCGAGCCCAGGTCCAGCTTGGCGCCTTCGTTGATGTCCAGCGGCTGGTCGTAATTATCGGTCTGCAGGCGCAGCAGGTTGTTCTGCTCGCCCTTCTCCAGCAAGGTGAAGCTGTACACCACCTTGGCCGGATCGCCATTGCCCAGCATGCCCTTGCCGGTCAGGCCGGCGGCCGCGGCCTTTTCCGGATCGTGCAGGTCTTGCAGCACTTGCGTGACGGCGAACTGCGCCTGCGCATCCAGCGTGCTGACCACGCTCAGGTCCAGGCGGTCCAGGTTGTACATGCGGTTGTCGCCCAGCAGATTGGCCAGGTGGTTGCGGATCGCATTGGTGGCCTTGCGGCTGACAAAGGTCTGCGGCGGCGCCGACTGCAGGCCATTGCCGGTGGCCGGATGCAGCACCTGCTTCAGGCCCATGTCGCGCATGGCCGGCGTGATGGCGCCGTCATTGGCCAGGATGCGCAGGTGGCTGTTGGCCAGCACTTCCAGGTCGGCGGCGCCGTCGCCCAGGTAGTAGCTGGGGCGGCGCTGCGCAATCATCAGGCTCAGCGCTTCCTTGAAGACCAGCGCAGTTTCCGGGTCCGGGTTGTCCAGTTTGCCGGTGAGGCGGCGATTGACGTCGTCGAACTGGCGGCCATACCACACCCACATGCCATCGCCGATGCCGTTCACCTCGCCGTAACCAGGCTTGGCCGAGAGCGGCACTGTGTTCAGGTATTCCAGCACGATGCGGCGGCGCGCCTTGGTGGTGTCCGGGCCGTCCTGGTAGGAACGCAGGCTGGCCGACACCATCTGCTGCAGCTTGTCGGTCATCGAGCCGGTGCGGCCTTCCGGCGAGTGCCGATATTTCTCGATCTGCGTGGCCAGCGTGCTGCCGCCGGCCGCGCGGTGGCCGCCCGCCACGGCGCTCACGCTTTTCTCCAGCACCGCCTTGCCGAGCCGGTCCCACTCCACCGCCGGATTGCGCTTCGGATAGGTGTTATCCAGCAGCTCGCGGTTCTCGATGAACAGCAGGCTGTTAATCAGCGCCATCGGCGCCTGCTCGAACCTGGTGTAGATGCGCTCCGGATAGCTGGCGGCAAACAGTTCCTGCGCGCGGCAATCAAGGATGGTCAGGCCGGTCTTGGTCTTTTCGCGGTAGGTGGCAAACACGCCCATGTCGGCCAGCTCGGCCATCTTGGGCGAGATGCGCGCCTGCGCCGCGATCTGGTAATCACGCGCGCTCAGCTTGCTCAAATAATCCGGCATGCTGGCGTAGCCGAGGCGCTCGTCATACGGGCTGTCGTGCGGGAAGCGGATCGACTTGCTGGGTCCCTTCTCCACCTTGTAGGTCATCTTGCTGGCCAGGTCGCTGAACACGCGCGCCTGCATGGACGAGGTCAGCGTTTCGCGGTAGCCCCAGTACACGGTGAACGACACGCCGATCAGCAGCACCAGCAGCAAGGCATTGCGCGAGCGCTTGCTCTTTCCCGGCGTGCCGCCATCTTCCGGCGGCAAGGGCGGGTCCATTTGCGCCTGCGCCAGATGGGCTTCGGTTTGTTCGGGAGTAGGAGACGGCACCACGCTGAGGTGGCGCTTACGGCGGTAACCAAATGCCGCCGCGCCTGCGCGCAATTTGCGCACTGCGCGGACAACGAGACGGGGCCGGCGGAAACGACGATTGCTTAACATATGATTCAGACCGGTCGATGTTTCAGTAGAACTTACTCACTGCACTTGCTAGCTTCCATTGCACCACATCACAGCGCCGCCAACCGGAGCGGACGCAGAATAATTTTATCGCGCCGTTCTTTTTTCGCAAAAAAACAACGGCGTTCTACCGTAAGGTGGAACGCCGCCGGTCCTGGTGATTACAACGCGCACTATATGTTGCTGAACTCTACATTGAGCTTGCGCAGCTCGTCGCACAATTGCCGGAAAGCGGTGGCTGTCTGCACCGGCTCGCCCTTGACGCCCAGCTCGATGTGACGGCGCGTGTTGGCATCGCCCACGCTGGGCAGGCTGAACACCTTGACGCGCGGGTACTGCTGCTCGATCGCCACCATCAGCGGCGTCAGCGCCGACTCGGCGGCCTCGTACACCAGCACCGACTGCTCCATGCGCGGCTCGCGGTTGAACAGGTCGGCGTAGTGATGGTCCAGCACCCATTCCAGCATCGGCCACGCCATCACCGGGAAGCCGGGCACAAAGTAATGCTTGTGCAGCGCGAAGCCAGCGATGTTGTTGTACGGGTTGGGGATCAGGACCGCGCCTTGCGCAAACTCGGCCATCTTCAGGCGGTGCAGGTTTTCAGCCGAGTTGAGGTCGGCGGTCTGGCCGGCCTCCTGCGCCATTTGCACGATGCGCTGCTGGATGTTGCGCTTGCCCTGCTCGTGCAGCACCAGCGGCAGCCCCAGCGCGTCAGCCGCGGCCTGGCGCGTGTGGTCGTCCGGGGTGGCGCCGATGCCGCCGCAGCAGAACACGATGTCGTCGCTGGCAAAGGTGCGCTTCAGGGTGGCGGTAATGCGCTGCGGGTCGTCCGGCAGCACCTCGGCCCAGCCCAGCTGCAGGCCGCGCGCCGCCAGCATTTGCACCACCTTGGGAAAGTGCTGGTCGACGCGCCGGCCGGACAGGATTTCGTCGCCAATAATGATCAGTCCGATTGCCATGCCTACTCCTTAGAAATGACTTCCTGCGCGCGCAACTGCGCCAGCGCTTCCATGCAATAGTACGCGAACCACAGGCCGGTGAAGATAAACACCAGCACATACAGCCAGATCGACACCGCCGCCAGGAACGGGAACAACACCACCGCCGTCACGCCGCCCAGCCAGATGGCGCCCGGCAACGCGCCGGCCGCCCCCGACACCACGCCGATGATCAGCAGGCGCCAGCGGTGCTCGCGCAGGATCTGGCGGCGCTCCTCGCCGCTGGCGTAGTCGGCCAGGGTGTCGTACACCATCACGCGGCAGGTCAACCAGCCCCACAGCAGCGCCTGCACCGCCACCGCCAGCGGCGGGAACATGTACAGCGGCAGCGTCAGTATCCACAAGCCCATGAAGATCAGCATGCCGCCCAGCGCCACGCCCACGCTGCCCAGGATGGAGCCGCCTTTGCGCTGCTCCAGCTGCGGATAGTGGCGCAGGCCGACGTGGCGGCCGATCACCGGCATCGCCACCACGCCGATGAAAATCAGCGCGGTCAATATCATCAGCGGCAGCAGGCCCAGCATGGCGATCAGCGGCACCACCACCGCCGTCAGCGTGCCCAGGCCAACGCTGCGCAGCCAGCTGGTGCTGGTGGCGAACAGATTGTGTTCGGTGAACAGCGCATGCAAGGCGTCGACCAGCGGCTGCAGGTAAAAATACAGCAGCAGCGCCCAGACGCCCAGCGCCAGCAAGAACGGCGCCACGCTCATCAGCAGCAGCTTGCCATGCCACTGCGACAGGAAAGCGCGGCTCCACGCGCGCAGTACCTTCACCATCAGACCACCTCCTTGCGTGCATATTCCACCATGCGTTTCAGTCCCAGCCATTGCTGTGCCCAGAAGCCGCGCCCGTACTGGCGGCCCGGCGTCCCGTCCGCGCCGGGCAGCTGGTCGCGGATGCCGGTGGCGGCAAATGCCGGCGTGAAGTTGGCGGTGCGGAACAGGATATCCCACACCGGCAGCAGCACGGCGAAGTTGCAACCGCCCAGCTTGCCATCCTGGCTCTCATGCCCGCTGCCGATCGCGTGGTGCATGCGGTGGTAGCGCGGCGACACCAGCAGGCGCTCGCCGAGCCAGCCAAAGTGAATCCGCACGTTGGCGTGCTGCAGGCTTTGCAGGATGCGCGACACCGACACCGGCAGCACATACTGCGACGGCTCGACGCCGATGCCCAGCGCGATCACGCCCATGTAAACATCGCGCAGCAGATCGTCCAGCAGGTGGTTGCGGTTGTCGCTCCACAGGTTCATGTTTTGCTGGCTGTGGTGCAGGCCGTGCAGCGCCCACCACCAGTTGAACTGGTGCGAGGCGCGGTGATACCAGTAATCAAAGAAATCCAGCACCACGAAGTACACGAAGAACGCCGCCAGCGGGCTGATGCCCGGCCACAGCGCTTCCAGGTTGAATGGATGGAAGCCGTCAAAGCGCAGCGCGCCGGCCACGCCGTCCAGCAGGGGATCGAGGGTGAAGAAGATCAGCACTGAGAAAATCCCCACGCGGTGCAGCACGGTGTACAGGAAGTCGTTCCAGCGGGCGCGCGGGTCGGTGATTGTTTGCGCCGGGATCATCGATTCCAGCGGCCGCAGCACCAGGAACAGCAGCGCCAGTTCCAGCACGCCGATCAGCAGCCACTCGGTGCCTTCAAAGGCGTCTTCGACAAACTCGCCCAGGCCCAGCTGGAACACCAGCGGCTGGACGACGGTTTCAAACAACCAGCCTTGGGCCAGGCCCAGCCAGTCGGAGAGTAATGCGCTCATTGTTTAAACCTGGACAGATAATCAGGGTGCTCGCGCAAGGTGGCGAAGCACATGTTTTTTTGCTCCAGCCCGCTGATCAGCGGTTCGAGGTTGGCCGGCGCCCACGCGTCCTTGCGCGACCAGATGCCCATGTGGATCAGCACGACGTCGCCGCCGCGCAGCTCGCGCAGCAGCTTGTTCAGCAGCACCGGGTTCGGGTAAGCCGAGCTGGATAGCTCATCACCGGAGAAGCCGGCCGGCGACCAGCCGGCATGCGCATAGCCGCAGGCCTTGCCCATCTCCAGCAGGCGCGGCGAGGTGCGGCCGGCCGGCGCGCGCCAGATCGGATCGAGGTGCTTGCCGGTCAGTTCGACAAAGCGCTGGTCGACGCGCTGGATTTGTTCGCAGTATTGCCTGGCGCTCAGACTGATCTGCTTGCCGGCGTTGTCGCCAAAGCCGGGCTTGACCACCACCGTACCGTCGGCGCCATCTTTGGCGTAGACCGCGTGGTCGAAGGTGTGCGAGCCGATGGCGTGCCCTTCCGCCACGCGCGCCTTCCAGTAGGCCGACCACGACGGATCGAGCGCATAGTCGCCACGCACGGTTTTCTCGTTGGCCAGGAAGAAGGTGGCTTTGATCTGGTGGCGGTTCAGCGTATCGGCAATCAGTTCGGCCTGCGACTGGCTGCCGGTGTCGAAGGTCAGGTAGATGGTGCCTTTGCAGCGCTTCGGGACGGACGCGGGCACGGCGGCCGGGGCTGTCGCGGCGCCAGGCGCGGCCGCCATGCCGGCTGCGCGCGCCTCGGCGGCGCGGCGTGCCGGGCCGTTGCGTTCACGCGCCTGCGCGTTGGCGGCGCGTGCGGCGGCGTTCACATCACGCGCGCCATCGTTGACAGACTTGGCGGGCTCGGCTGCCTGCGCAGCCGGCGTCACCGCCAGCGCCAACAGGGTCAGGGCGGCGGCGGCGCGCATCAGCGTTGCGCGGAGTTAAAGAAGAACACGCCGTGCGGCGAGCGGCCCACCGGAATGGTCTTGATGACCTTGCGCGCCTTGAGGTCGATCACGGCCACCTTCTTGATCCAGCGCAGCGTCACCCACATGGTCTTGCCATCGTCCGTCACTTCCATGCAGTCGGGGCCGCCTGGCACGTTGATCTGGCCGACGTTTTCCAATGTTTTCTGATCAATGATGTTAATCGAATTGGAAACACGGTTGGAGACATAGGTATAGCGGCCGTCGCCGGCCGAGCGGAAGTTGTGCGCGCCCATGCCGGTCTTGATGCGCTTGACCGTTTTCTGCGCCTTCCAGTCGATCACCTCGACATAATCGCTGCCCATGATGCCGACCAGCAGGTACTTGTCGTCCGGCGTCATGGCGATGCCCGCCGGCAGCTTGCCGACCGGCAGGGTCCACTTCAGGGTTTGCGTGTTCAGGTCGATGGCGCTGACTTCGTCGCTGCCCTGCTGGGTGATGAACACCATATTGCTGGCGGCGTTGAAGGCCATGTGGCTGGGCAGCTTGGGCAACGGGATACGCTTGGCCAGCGTCATGTTGGCGCCGTCGTATTTGTACAAATCGACGCGATCGAGGCGCAGCGAATTCGACACAAACCACTTCTGGTCCGGCGAAAAGCCGATCTGATAGGGATCGAGGATGTTCTTGACGGTGCGCTGCGGCTGGCCGGTTTTCGGATCCAGGAAGATCAGCTCATTGCCGACCGAGCTGGCCACGATCAGCGACTTGTTGTCCGGCGTGGCCATCAGGTGATGCGGCTCCTTGCCCACCGGCAGCGTGGACAAGTCCTTGTAGGTCGCCTGGTCCAGCAGTTGCACGGTGGCGTCGCGCGAATTCAGGACCACCACCACATTGGCTTGCGCGGCCGACATGGCCAGCACGGCACAGGAAAGGACGATACGGCGGAAACTACGGAGCATGAAGAACATCGCTTAAGAGGCAAAACCCCATTCTACGTGCAAACCTGTGCCCCTGCTACAATTCGGGCCTGTGTTTAACGAATAGAAGGAATCATCATGTCCACCATTACCACCCCTTCGGGCCTGCAATACATCGAACTGACCGTGGGCGACGGCGCCGAAGCCAAGGCGGGCCAGAACGTCACCGTGCACTACACCGGCTGGCTGCAAAACGACGACGGCAGCAAAGGCCCGAAATTCGATTCGAGCAAAGACCGCAACGATCCGTTTGAATTCGCGCTGGGCGCCGGCATGGTGATCCGCGGCTGGGACGAAGGCGTGCAAGGCATGAAGATCGGCGGCACCCGCCAGCTGATCATCCCGGCGGACCTGGGCTACGGCTCGCGCGGCGCCGGCGGCGTGATTCCGCCCAACGCCACCCTGATCTTCGACGTCGAACTGCTGGGCGTCTGATAAAGCGGGCGAGCGCCACGAGCGCTCGCAGCCAGGCGTGGCGCCGAAGACAGTGCGATTGCACGGCGAGGCGCCACAACGACGCGGCGGCCGCCCGCTAGCGCTGCCAGTTGCGGCGCAGCGCTTCCAGCTCCGCCCGCGTGTCGAGCATGCCGCCGACGATGCGCTGGTCGATCGCTTCCAGCAGCGCCGTCGGCATCTCCGTTCCCGCCATCCGGTAATTGCCCATTGCAGGCAAAGGCCGCGCATGCTGCACCAGCACCGGGATCCGCCACTCCTCGTTGGCGCGGCAGGCAATGCCGACCAGATCCTGCGCCCCGCCCACCAGCGTGAAGCTGCGGCAGTACGTGCCCTCGTTGGATAAAAAGCTCAGGCCGACCCGCACCTCGCCGTCGGACGGCGCGGCGCCGCCCAGCTGCTGGCTGAGCGCCGCGGCCAGCCGGCCCTGCGCCAGCAGCAGGCCGTTGCGGTTGGCCACCTCGGTCGGCGGCGACGCAGGCGCGCCGAACCAGTCCGGCTGCCAGCGCGCCAGGCCGAACTTGCCGGCCGCCAGCCCCAGCACCATCACCAAGGCCAGCGCGCTCCATTCCAGCCAGCCCCAGTGCCGGCGCGCAGCCTTGCGCGCCGCCTGCTGCGTGGCCAGGCGCTGCGCCCGCACCGTGGCCAGCTGCACCACATTGGCGCCATAGCCGGCGCGGTTGCGCCGGTCCAGATACACGTCTTCATCGCGCGCGGCGCGCAGCCGCGCCACCCGGTGCGCCAGAGTCCGGTCCAGACGCATGGCGGCCTCGACCTCCAGACGCGTCGCCTCGTCGAGTTCGCCATCGGCGTATGCCATCAGTGTTTCGTCTGAAAAGCTCATGGTTCCCGTCCTCTACGCATTCCATCATAAACCTTTTTTTCACCGGATGCGGATTTGCGGAAAACGCGTAAGCCCTTTAAATACAAGGCCTTATTTGCGCTGCAGCGCAGCGAGACAGCAAATATAAGGCGCGCTTCGTAGAGAAACCATTACATTTGACAATATTTATGCTAATCTGCGCGCTCCAATAACCAAGGAGGTAGTAATGAAAAAAGGCGAACTGATTGCAGAATTTGCGAAACGCACCGAGCTGTCCGCTGCTGCCGCCAACGGCGCAGTGAACACTCTGATCGCCATCATCACTGAGCGTCTGAAAAAAGGCGACTCGGTCGGCATCACCGGCTTCGGCACCTTCTCCGTAGCCAAACGCGCTGCACGTAAAGGCCGCAATCCTGCAACCGGCGAAGCGATCAAGATCGCGGCGTCGAAAACCCCGAAATTCTCGGCTGGCGCCACCCTGAAATCGGCTGTCAACCCGACGAAGAAGAAGTAATTCTTCCGGTGTTTTAACCGCGTGTCCGCGAGGGCATCGGAAGACGGCGGCACATGCGGGTTCACACCCGGCATGGCCGCCGTTTTGTTTTGGAGCCCGCCCTCTAGCGGCTACGGTTTATGATGGCGCGGTCATCATCCAACAACCAAGGAGCGCGGTATGAGTTTGCAAGAACAGTTTGATCAGGCCCAGGCGGACTCGAAGAATCTGCCGGAACGTCCGGACAACATGACCCTGCTGAAGATTTACGCCCTGTTCAAGCAGGCGTCCAGCGGCGACGTCACGGGCGAGCGTCCGGGCATGACCGACTTCGTCGGCCGCGCCAAGTACGATGCGTGGGCTGAGCTGAAAGGCAAAAGCCAGGACGAAGCCAAGCAGCTGTACATCGACCTGATCGAAGAACTGAAGTGATAAAAAAAGGCCCTTGCGGGCCTTTGTTCATTTTGCCTGGCGGCGGCGACCGGCAAAACCGACGATGCCCAGGCCGGCCAGCAGCATGGCATAGGTTGCCGGTTCCGGCACCGCGCTGATCAGGCTGAACGACGTGATGCGCTGGTCGGCGTCGGTGCCGCCGGTGCCGCCGGTGAAGCCGACATACATGGTGCTGCCAAACTTGTCGCTCAGGTTGACGATCTTGGCATCGCTGACCGCGTACGCGGTGTTGGTGCTGTTGTCGAGGAAGGTGCCGGTCATGCTCAGTTCATGGGTGACGGCGTTGTAGCTGACAGTCTGGGTGCCGCTCACATTGTTCGACGCGCCCAGGTTGAACGGCGCGTCCTTCAGGCCCTGCACCACGCCGTTGGTGCTCAGGCCATAGTCATTCTTATTCCACGACAGGATCACCGAACCCACGGCGCTCGCGCCCTGGCCGCCCAGATTCCAGTAGCCGACATCGCCGCCGCCCACGCCCAGCGCCGAGCTGCCGATGTTCTGGAACGCCAGCGCGATACCGTCCGCCATCTTGCCGCTGTCATTGCCTTTCAGCGAGAACGAGAAGGTGGTGCTGAACGACTGGGTGGTCGAGATAGCCTGGGTCAGCCAGCCGGCGCCAGCCACACCCGACGGGTGCGACACATCGGTCGCCTGCGTCAGCTGCAGCTGACCGTTGACGATTTGCGCGCTGCCCGCCACGTTCAGCGTGGTCAGATCGATCACGGCAGCCGAGGCCGGCAGGGCGAAAGCGGCGGCAACAACGGCGGAGATGGCAAGCATGGCGCGCATGGGGTGTCCTTAAATAGTCAGAGCGTGATTAGAAAAAATGCATCAATAGCCAGGCATTATACCGACGCCATTCCTTATTGCAATTGAATTTTTCTAATAACAACTATAGTTTGTTTTAGGCAACAAATACCTTGCGCATTTTCTCGCTCACCTTGGCCTCGACCATGGCGGCCATCATACTGATCGGGAAGCCCAGCGCGATCTGCAGCTGCGCCTGGTTGGGCAGCAGGGTCAGCGCGCCATTCACGCCGCCGCGCTCGAAGCGCAGGACGTCGCCGTCCCAGCGGCAGGCCAGTTCGAATTGTTCAGCCAGTTTGTCGGCCACTTGTTGGGCGGCCGCGCGGGCCTGTTCCGGCGCCAGCTGGTGTGCCTGGACGATGTTGATGTCCGCCATGCGGATCCCCCTGCTCTGAATAAACAAAGGCGCAATGATGCCAGTTGCGCCCCCGCCGCGCCAGTCTGTGCAAGGCTTGCATGAATTTGCTTATATGTATTGTATATAAGCGCAATTTGTGAGAAAGAGCGAATTACCTTAAAATACAGTGCTTTGCCGAGGTTAGCCAGGCACTTCCCCGCCGCCGACGCCGCTGCACACCAACATTGATAGGACTGTTATGACCCACGTTGTCACCGAATCTTGCATCGCCTGCCGTTACACGGACTGCGTCGATGTTTGCCCGGTAGATTGTTTCCGCCAAGGCCCGAACTTCCTCGCCATCGATCCTGACGAATGCATCGACTGCGCCGTGTGCGTGGCCGAATGCCCGGTCAACGCGATCTACGCCGAAGAGGACGTCCCTGGCGATCAGCAACAATTCATCAAGCTCAACGTTGATCTGGCCCGCAAATGGCCATCGATCACCAAGACTATCCCTGCGCTGGCGGAAGCGGAACAGTTCAAGGACGTCAAAGAAAAACTGCACCTGCTGGTCCGCTAAGACCCCGCGTCTGGCCAGGCCGCAGCCGCAGCACCGCGCCCCCAGGCGCGCGTCGCCGCCGTGCGGCCTCACCACTATTGAATACACAGGAAACTAAGCATGAATACCACTGTCACCCCTACCGGCGTCATCGAAGCGGATGCCGTCATCATTGGCGCCGGCCCGGTCGGCCTGTTCCAGGTCTTCGAACTCGGCCTGCTGGAAATCAAAGCCCACGTGATCGATTCGCTGAACGCGGTGGGTGGACAGTGCGTGGAACTGTATCCTGACAAGCCGATCTACGACATCCCGGCCGTGCCATCGTGCACCGGCCAGGAACTGACCGACAATCTGCTCAAGCAGATCGAACCGTTCGAGCCGACCTTCCACCTGGGCCAGGAAGTGACCAAGGTCGAGCGCCGCGACGACGGCCGCTTCGACGTCGAAACCACCCTCGGCACCAAGTTCCTGACCAAGACCATCTTCATTGCCGCCGGCGTCGGCTCGTTCCAGGCCCGCACCCTGAAAGTGGATGGCATCGAAGTGTTTGAAGGCACCCAGCTGCACTACAAGGTCAAGGACCCGGCGCAGTTCGAAGGCAAGAACCTGGTCATCTGCGGCGGCGGCGACTCCGCGCTGGACTGGGCGCTGAACTTCGTCGGCAAGGCCGAGTCGGTCGTGCTGCTGCACCGCCGCGAAGACTTCCGCGCCGCGCCCGCCTCGGTGGCCAAGATGAAGGCGCTGTGCGACGACTACGAAATGCAGCTGCTGATCGGCACCGCCACCGGCTTTGAAACCTCGGCCGACGGCAAGCTGGAACACCTGAAAGTGACCGCTGCCGACGGCGTCACCCGCCGCGTGCCGCTGGACATGCTGCTGGTGTTCTACGGCCTGTCGCCAAAGCTGGGCCCGATCGCGGAATGGGGCCTGGACATCGAGCGCCGCCAGCTGAAGGTGCAAAACACCGAGAAGTTCGAAACCAATGTGCCGGGCATCTTTGCGGTGGGCGACATCAACACCTACCCGGGCAAGAAAAAGCTGATCCTGTCGGGCTTCCACGAAGCCGCGCTGGCCGCCTTCGGCGCCGCGCCGTACATCTTCCCGGACAAGAAGATCCACATGCAGTACACCACCACCTCGCCGAAATTGCACAAGGTGCTGGGCGTGGAAACCCCTGTGTTCGATTAAGTACATCACGGGCAGGTGTCCTACACAAAAGCAGCCGTTTGGCTGCTTTTTTTATTCCCGAAGCAGTATTATTCTTTCTTACAAGATTGCCTGTGGATTCCACGTAGCCTTGCTGAAAAGAACGAGCATATGCTTTACGTTACGAACACAGCGCTTTTAAATTGGCTTATGATGTCAGCTATTGGTGCATCGCACCACGCTCACCACTCGGGACTGCCCTATGCTCTACCAACTCCATGAAATGCAGCGTTCGCTCCTTACGCCACTGATGCAGTGGGCGGATGCGTCGTCCAAGCTGTTCACCAATCCGGTGTCGCCGTTTGCGCATACACCGTTCTCGCAGCGCATCGCTGCCGGTTACGAGCTGATGTATCGGTTGGGCAAGGACTATGAAAAACCGGCGTTTGAAATCGACAGCACCGAAATCAAGGGTGAAGCGGTCGGCATCATCGAGCACGTGGCCGTCAACAAACCGTTCTGCCGCCTGATCCACTTCAAGAAAGACCTGGACGATAAAAAGTTCAAGGCACTGAAACAACCGACCGTGCTGCTGGTGGCCCCGCTGTCCGGCCACCACTCGACCCTGCTGCGCGATACCGTGCGCGGCCTGATCGTCGAGCACGACGTCTACATCACCGACTGGACCGATGCGCGCATGGTGCCGGTCAGCGAAGGCCCGTTCCACCTGGACGACTACATCTTCTACGTGCAGGAATTCATCCGCCTGCTGGGGCCGAACGTGCACGTGATCTCGGTGTGCCAGCCCACCGTGCCGGTGCTGGCGGCAATTTCGCTGATGGCGTCTGAAAACGATCCCAAACTGCCCAGGACCATGACCATGATGGGCGGCCCGATCGACCCGCGCCGCTCGCCGACCGCGGTCAACAACCTGGCCACCGAAAAGAAATACTCGTGGTTTGAAAACACCGTGATCTACTCGGTGCCGCCCAACTACCCGGGCTTTGGCCGCAAGGTGTATCCGGGCTTCCTGCAGCATGCCGGCTTCATCGCCATGAACCCGGGCCGCCACGCGCAAAGCCACCGCGACTTCTACAACCACCTGGTGGAAGGCGACGAGGAAACCGCGGAATCGCACCGCAAGTTCTACGATGAGTACAATGCCGTGCTGGACATGCCGGCCGAGTACTACCTGGACACCATCAAGACCGTGTTCCAGGACTTCGCGCTGCCGAAGGGCGAATGGCTGGTGGGCGGCAAGCTGGTGCGCCCGCAGGACATCAAGACGGTGGCCCTGTTCACCGTCGAAGGCGAACTGGACGACATTTCCGGCGCCGGCCAGACCCAGGCCGCGCACGACCTGTGCACCGGCATCCCGGCCGACATGCAACAGGACTTCGTTGCGCCGGGCGCCGGCCACTACGGCATCTTCTCCGGCCGCCGCTGGCGCGAGATGGTGTGTCCGAAGATCACCGAGTTCATCAAGAAGCACGGTTGAGCCGCAAGGCCCAGCCCATCACCCCGAGGCCGGCCAGCACCATCAGCCAGGCCTCGGGTTCCGGCACCGCCGTCACCGTGAAGCTGTAGCCCAGCTGCCGGATCGACAGCGCGGTGCTGGACACCCCCTCCTGCGTCACCTGCGCCGACAGGTTCAAGTCCATCCCCAGCGCGCCCACCGGCACCCGCTGGCCATTGCCGTAGCCGCTGAAATCCACCACCTCGCTACTGGCGCCGCCGGTCCGGTTCAACTGCAGGAACTGGAAACCGTTGGAATCGGGCGAGCTGCTGAACACGCCATTGCTGTAGGTGCTGCTGAATGCATAGCTGTTGATGCTGCCGGTGGCGCGGCTGGTGTCGGCGCTGGCGGCATACACTGCCGAGGCGTTGGCCTGGAAGCGCGGCGACACGCCGTAGCCCTCGTGCGCCACCACATAAAACAGCTTGCTGCGGTCGCTGAACAACGTGCCCTCGCTGCGCGAGCCCGGCTGGTTGCCGGCGACGCTCAGCGTGTATTCCGGCGGCGTGAACGCAAAGCTGATGGCATTACCGGTCACGGTTGCAGCGGATACATCAAAGTAGTCCGCATCGATAAAGAAATCGACATCGGCGCCGCTCAGTGTGACGTAATTGGCCGCCTGCGCCGCCCCCATGCCGCACGCCAGAACCAAAGATAGCAAAACCTTCATGATGCCTCCTTTTTAACGTTGAAAGCTCAGCATAGATAAAGCTCAGCATTAATCAACTGCTGTTTCAATCGTGCGCAGATACATCATGCTGTGATATATTTCGGCATGACCTCTTCCACCCTCAGCAAATCGGACTTTGCCGCGCTGTCCGAGTTCCGCTACCAGATGCGCCGCTTCGAACGCTTTTCCGAAGATGTGGTGCAAGCGCAAGGCATCACCCCGCTGCAATACCTGCTGCTGCTGCACATCAAGGGGTATCCGGGCCGCGACTGGGCCACCGTCAGCGAGCTGGCCGAGCGCCTGCAGGCCAAGCACCACGGCACGGTGGCGCTGATCACGCGTTGCGAGGCAATGGGGCTGGTCGAGCGCCGCAACAGCGCCATTGACCGCCGCCGCGTGGAGGTGCACCTGCTGCGCAAAGGCGAAACCATCCTGGCCCAACTGGCAGAACAGCACCGCGTCGAACTGCTGTCGCTGGCAGGCATCTTTACCATTCCCCAAATCCGTCATGAATAAATACGACAGCCGCCGCGATTTCGACGGCCAGGCCCGGCTCCTGCTGATCACCAGCATCGCCGCCGTGGTGGGCGCGCTCAGCACCGTGACCGCCGACCTGCTGCTGCACGCCATCCGCTTCTTCACCAACCTGTTCTTCTTCCAGACCTTCTCCACTGCGTTGACCGCGCCGGCCGCCCATACGCTGGGCGCATGGGTGATTGTGGTGCCGGTGATCGGCGGCCTGATCATCGGCCTGATCGCCCGCTACGGCGCGGAAGCGATCCGCGGCCACGGCATCCCGGAAGCCATCGAAGCCATCCTGTTCAAGAAGTCCACCATGTCGCCCAAGGTGGCGGTGCTGAAGCCGCTGGCGTCCGGCATCGCCATCGGCAGCGGCGGCCCGTTTGGCGCCGAAGGACCGATCATCATGACCGGCGGCGCGGTCGGCTCACTGATCGCCCA
Source organism: Duganella sp. (assembly GCF_039595735.1). Taxonomy (NCBI): domain Bacteria; kingdom Pseudomonadati; phylum Pseudomonadota; class Betaproteobacteria; order Burkholderiales; family Oxalobacteraceae; genus Duganella; species Duganella sp. Next base: position 302,543 of record NZ_JBCNLB010000004.1, on the reverse strand, counting down.
GCACTTCCATCTGAGCGCGGCCGAACGCAAGGCGCTGCTGGTGGCCGGCGCCGTGGCCGGCATGACCGCGGTGTTTGGCACGCCGATCGCGGCGCTGCTGCTGGCGGTCGAATTGCTGTTGTTTGAACTGCGTCCGCGCAGCCTGGCGCCGGTGGCGGTGGCGTGCGCGGTGGCTGGCTTCCTGCGGCCGCTGCTGATCGAAAGCGGGCCGCTGTTCCCGCTGCATACGGCAGTGCTGCCGCCGTCGGCGCTGTTCTCCTGCCTGATCGCCGGCGTGCTGTGCGGGGCGCTGGCGTGGCTGCTGTCGACCTCGCTCTACCGCGTGGAAGACGCCTTCCACCGGTTGCCGATCCACTGGATGTGGTGGCCGGCGCTGGGCGGGCTGGCGGTCGGCATTGGCGGCTACTTCCAGCCGCGCGCGCTGGGCGTGGGTTACGACGTGATTGCCGACCTGCTCAACAATCACATGGCGGCGGCGGCAATTCTCAGCCTGCTGATCGCCAAGGCCGTGATCTGGCTGCTGGCCCTGGGTTCGGGCACCTCCGGCGGCGTGCTGGCGCCGCTGCTGATGCTGGGCGCCGGCCTGGGGGCCCTGCTCGGCCCCTATCTGCCAGGCGGCGAGCCGGCCGTCTGGCCGCTGGTATTCATGGCCGCCACCCTGGGCGGCATGATGCGCGCGCCGGTGATGGCGGTGGTGTTTGCGTTTGAACTGACGCATGACGTCAACGCCCTGCTGCCGGTGCTGGCCACCGCCACCGTGGCCTATGCCTTCACCGTGATCACCATGCACCGCTCCATCCTGACCGAGAAGATTGCGCGGCGCGGCCACCACATCTACCGCGAATACGGCATCGACCCGATGGAGCGCCACAGCGTGGCCGAAGTAATGACCAGCGCGGTCGAAACCATCGATGCGGACGCCCTGATCGCTGACGTCGTGCTCAAGCACCACGCCCATCCGGTGGTGCGCGACGGCGCCCTGATCGGCATGCTGGACCGCGCCGGCCTGGCCAGCAAACCAGGCGCCGTGCGCGTCAGCGAACTGTTTGGCGTCAACCTGCCCATCGTCGCGCTGGCCGACGAAACCTGCCGCACACTGGCCACCCGGCTGGCGGTGCACAAGGTCGGCCGCCTGCCGGTGGTGGCCGACATGCAGTCGCGCCGGCTGGTCGGCATCGTCAGCCACCGCGACCTGATGAAGCCCGCGCTCGGCCTGCACGCCGAAGAGCTGGAACGGCAAACCGTGCGCCGGGTGAGGTTTTTACGTAAGGCGCGCGCGAATATTGGATAATGGCGTTTTTGCCTGACATCCGTTTGCCGTGCCCGACCACCCTACCCTTGCCGACCGCATCGAAGATGCCCTGCCGCAGACGCAATGCACCAAGTGCGGCTATGCCGGCTGCCGGCCCTACGCGGAAGCGATAGCGGCCGGCACGGCCGAGATCAACCAGTGCCCGCCCGGCGGCGCCGAGGGCATCGCGCGGCTGTCGGCGGTCACCGGCCGCAAGGTGATTCCCCTGAATCCGGTCAACGGACTGGAACGCCCGCGCGCCGTGGCCTACATCGACGAGGCGCTGTGCATCGGCTGCACCCTGTGCATTCAGGCCTGCCCGGTCGACGCCATCGTCGGCGCCGGCAAACTGATGCACACCGTGGTGCCGTCGCTGTGCACCGGCTGCGACCTGTGCGTGTCGCCATGCCCGGTCGACTGCATCGTCATGTATCCCGTGACGGAGAGCACCGGCTGGGCCGCGTGGTCGCAGGCCGACGCCGACGCCGCGCGCGAACGCCACGACTTCCGCGCCATGCGCCTCCAGCGCGACAAGCAGGAAAACGATGCGCGCCTGGCCGCCAAGGCCGAAGCCAAGATGGCCGCGGTGCAGGCCATCGACCCGGCCGATGCCGAATCGGCCGCCGCGCTGGAACGCAAGCGCGCCATTATCGCCGCCGCCATGGAGCGCGCGCGCCTCAAGAAAGAACAAGAAAATCAATGAACGCAGCCAAACGCTACGAAATGTTTGTGCGCTTCCGCGCCGCCAATCCCAAGCCTGTCACCGAACTTGAATATACGACGCCGTTTGAACTGCTGATTGCCGTGCTGCTGTCGGCACAGGCGACCGACGTCGGCGTCAACAAAGCCACGCGCAAGCTGTACCCGGTGGCCAACACGCCGCAAGCCATGCTGGACATGGGGGAAGAGGAACTGAAGACCTATATCCAGACCATCGGCCTGTACAAAACCAAGGCCAGGAACGTCATCGCCACCTGCAAAATCCTGGTGGAGCAGCATGGCGGCGTGGTGCCGCAAGACCGCGAATCGCTGGAAGCACTGCCAGGCGTGGGCCGCAAGACCGCCAACGTGGTGCTCAACACCGCCTTCGGCCAGCCGACCATGGCGGTGGATACCCATATCTTCCGGGTTTCCAACCGCACCGGCCTGGCGCCGGGGAAGAACGTCGACATCGTCGAACAGAAGCTGCTGAAATTCGTGCCGAAGGAATTCCTGCACGACGCCCACCACTGGCTGATCCTGCACGGCCGCTACACCTGCAAGGCGCGCAAGCCGGAGTGCTGGAACTGCATGCAGCTCGACCTGTGCGATTACCGCAGCAAGACCCCGGCGCCGGCCGGCGTTTAAACCAGCACCAGGTTATCGCGATGGATCAGTTCCTTGCCTTCGACAAAGCCGAGGATGGATTCGATTTCGCTGGAAGGCTTGCGCATGATGCGGCGGGTTTCGGCGCTGGTGTAATTGGACAGGCCGCGCGCCACCGGCACGCCGTCCGCGTTGACGCAGGTGATGACCGCGCCGCGTCCAAACTCGCCCTTCACTTCCACCACGCCGATCGGCAGCAGTGATTTGCCCTCGCCGGTCAGCTTCTGCACCGCACCGGCGTCCAGCACCACCTGGCCCGCCGTGTGCAGGTGATCGGCCATCCACTGCTTGCGCGCGGTCAGGTGGCCGGTCTGCGCGGCCAGTTCGGTGCCGATGGATTCTCCGCTGGCCAGGCGCGCCAGCACTTCATGTTCACGGCCATAGGCAATCACGGTATGCGCGCCCGACTTGGCGGCACGCTTGGCGGCCAGGATCTTGGTCAGCATGCCGCCGCGACCGAGGCTGGAACCAGCGCCGCCGGCCATCGCCTCCAGCGCCGGATCGCCGGCGCGGCCATGCTGGATCAGCACTGCCGACGGATCCTTGCGTGGATCGGCGCTGTACAGGCCTTGCTGGTCGGTCAGGATAATCAGCGCATCGGCCTCGATCAGATTGGCCACCAGGGCGCCCAGCGTGTCGTTGTCGCCGAACTTGATTTCATCGGTCACCACCGTGTCGTTCTCGTTGATGATCGGGACCACGCCCAGGCGCAGCAGGGTGGTCAGCGTGGAGCGCGCATTCAGATAGCGCTCGCGGTCCGCCAGGTCGGCGTGCGTCAGCAGCACCTGCGCCGTACCCAGTTGGTGCGCGCGGAAGCTGGTTTCGTAAATCTGCGCGAGGCCCATCTGGCCGACGGCGGCGCAGGCCTGCAGTTCGTGGATATCGGTGGGACGTTGTTCAAAGCCGAGGCGCAGCATGCCTTCGGCAATCGCGCCGGAAGACACCAGCACCACCTGCTTGCCGAGCGCGCGCAGACCGGCGATCTGCGCGGCCCAGCGCGCGATCGCCGCGTGATCGAGACCGCGTCCATCATTGGTGACCAAAGACGATCCAACCTTGATGATGATGCGGGTAGCTTTTTGTATGACGGAATTCATGGGTGCGACAACATTCTCAAAACAAGCGAGGAAAAAGGTGCTGTATTTTGGCGGGCGGATTGCCCTGCTTTGCCGCGGACAGTCGCCGCGCCCGTGATGCGGGAGCGGCGCCGAATGGGAAAGGCATAATCAGCTGATAACAGATTATGCCGGTGATGCAGTGGATTAGTCGAGGATTTTGAAGCGTGGATCGTCCGGATCGATCGACGAAATACCGCGCGCGTCTTCCGCCATCTGGGTTTCTTCCGCACGCTGCTCGACGCGGCGCGTCTCTTCCAGGTGCTTCTGGATGGCGTTCACCAGCTCCTGCGTGCCGTCGTGGCTCAGCGCGGAGATCTCGAACACCGGGCCCTTGAAGCCGAACTTCTTGACGAAGTCCTTGACCTTCTTGGCGCGTTCTTCTTCCGGTATCATATCCAGCTTGTTCAGCACCAGCCAGCGCGGCTTGTCGACCAGCGCTTCATCGTACTTCTTCAGCTCATTGACCAGCGCCTTGGCTTCCTTGACCGGATCGACCGTCGCCTCGAACGGCGCCAGGTCGACAATGTGCAGCAGCAGACCGGTGCGCGACAGGTGGCGCAGGAACTGGTGGCCCAGGCCCGCACCTTCGGCGGCGCCTTCGATCAGGCCCGGAATATCGGCGATCACAAAGCTCTTTTCATGCGACACGCGCACCACGCCCAGATTCGGGTGCAAGGTGGTGAACGGATAATCGGCAATCTTCGGACGCGCATTCGACACGGCGGTGATGAAGGTCGACTTGCCGGCGTTCGGCATGCCCAGCAGGCCCACATCGGCCAGCACCTTCAGTTCCAGGCGCAGGGTGCGGTGTTCGCCTTCCTTGCCGTTGGTCTTCTGGCGCGGCGCGCGGTTGGTCGAGGTCTTGAAGTGGATGTTGCCCCAGCCGCCCTCGCCGCCCTTGGCCAGCAGTTCCAGCTGACCGTGTTCGCTCAGGTCGGCCAGGATTTCGCCGGTGACGTCGTCGATGATCAGGGTGCCCAGCGGCATGCGCAGATGCACGTCATCGGCGCCGCGGCCATAGCAGTCGGCGCCGCGACCGGCCTCGCCGTTGCCGGCGCGGTGGACTTTGGAGAAGCGGAAATCGACCAAGGTATTGATGTTACGGTCCGCTACGGCCCAGATCGAGCCACCCTTGCCGCCGTCGCCGCCGTCAGGGCCGCCAAACGGGCGGAATTTTTCACGGCAAAACGACGAGCAGCCATTGCCGCCGTCACCACCGATCACTTCAATTTTTGCTTCGTCGATAAACTTCATGATGTACCGCCAGAAAACTAAAAGGCTCTACCTATGGGCAGAGCCTTTCGATTGAAGGCTTGCGCCTTACAAACGGCCTGCCATCGGCAGGCCGGAGCGTCATTTACGCTGCTGCGACGACGGTAACGTACTTCTTACCTTCGCCTTTGGTCACGAACTTGACCACGCCGTTCACCAGAGCGAACAGGGTGTGGTCTTTGCCGGTGCCCACGCCTTCACCAGCGCGCACCGGGGTGCCGCGTTGACGAATGATGATGCCGCCTGCATTGATCGTTTGGCCGCCGTAGACTTTCACGCCCAGGCGTTTTGATTCTGAGTCACGACCATTTCGCGTAGTGCCGCCGCCTTTTTTGTGTGCCATGCTAAAGCTCCTTGACTAAAAAAGTGTCGATACGCGATTAAGCGTTGATCGATACCACTTGGATTTCGGTGTAGTTCTGACGGTGACCCTGATGCTTCTGGTAGTGCTTACGACGACGCATCTTGAAGATCTTCACCTTGTCGTGACGACCGTGGGAAACAACAGTAACCAGAACCTTGGCACCTTCAACCAGCGGAGCACCGAACTTGATGCTTTCGCCCGCGCCAACGGCGAGGACTTGGTCAATGGTGATTTCGGAACCAATGTCTGCCGGTATCTGTTCTACTTTGAGTTTTTCGCCTGCAGCAACTTTGTATTGTTTGCCGCCGGTTTTTATGACCGCGTACATGATTTGAAACCTCTTCAAATGTTAGGAAAATTCCCCGAAAACTGGGGAACCGCAGATTATACACAGGAACAGAATTTGCGTCAAAAACTATTCACAAATGGCGGATGGCGTGGTATGTCAAACAATTTTGCCTGGTCCGGCACCGGGGGCAGCGCCCCGGTGAGCGGGGCCATGGCGTATAATCCTGCCACCAATAGTCTAACTGCACAGGTTTGTCTTGTCTGCCGCCACCCAAAACACCATCCTTCAAACCATAGCCGCCGACATGGACGCGGTCAATTCGGTGATCCGCCAGCGTCTGCATTCCGAGGTTCCGCTCGTCAACCAGATCGCCGAGTACATCATCAGCGCCGGCGGCAAACGCATCCGCCCGGTGCTGGTCCTGCTGGTAGCGAACGCTTACTCCTACCGCGGCACGGCCCATCACGAGCTGGCGGCGGTGGTGGAATTCATCCACACCGCGACCCTGCTGCATGACGACGTGGTGGACGAATCGTCGCTGCGCCGCGGCCGCGCCACCGCCAATGCGCTGTTTGGTAACGCGGCGTCGGTGCTGGTGGGTGACTTCCTGTATTCGCGCTCGTTCCAGATGATGGTCAGCCTGAACAATATGCGCGTGATGCAGATCCTGTCGGACGCCACCAACGTGATTGCCGAAGGCGAAGTGCTGCAGTTGCTGAACATGCACGACCCGGACGTGACGCAGGAGCGCTACCTGCAGGTGATCCGCTCCAAGACCGCCAAACTGTTTGAAGCGGCGGCCGAGCTGGGCGCGCTGGTGGCTGGCGCCACCGATGCGCAGATTGCTGCCGCAGGCGAATATGGCCGCTCGCTGGGCACCGCGTTCCAGCTAATTGATGATGTGCTCGATTACGCCGGCGACGCCAGCGAAATCGGCAAGAACGTCGGCGACGACCTGCGCGAAGGCAAGCCGACCCTGCCGCTGATCTACCTGATGGAAAACGGCACTGCCGAGCAGCGCCAGCTGGTACGTTCGTGCATCGAGCAAGGGGACGAGCAGCACTTCGACACCATCCTTTCCGCCATCACCAGCAGTGGTGCGCTGGACTACACGCGTGAGCAGGCGGTGATTGCCGCCCAGCGCGCCGCAGACGCGATAGCCGGCCTGCCGGACAGCGTCTACAAGGAATCGCTGCTGCAACTGGCCCACTTCTCGGTCCACCGCAACCACTAACCCCAACTCCGGGGTCAGGTCCGTCATTTCTACACGAGCTCAACCGTAGCGAGCGCTACGGTTGAGCTCGTGTAGAAATGACGGACCTGACCCCGGAGTTTTTGCGGCGCTGGCAATAATGATTTGCTGCCGCACGGATTTTTCTTTGCTGTCGTCGCGCCTAGACTGAGGCCTTCGATTTCGCAAGGAAGACATCATGCTGGAGCAACTGACGCGAGGCGGCTTTTCGATCGGCCTCGAACTCCCCCTCGATAACGACTGGTCGCCAGCCGGCGAGCGCACCCGCAGTGCAGCCGGGCGCCTGCCCGGTGAGCCGGACATGCAGCAGCACGCCAAACTGGCCATGCTGGCCGACCGCCTCGGCTTCCGCGCGCTGTGGGTGCGCGACGTGCCGCTCTACGATCCTTCCTTTGGCGATGCCGCGCAGGTGTTCGAAACCTTCAGTTATCTCGGCTACCTGGCCGGCATCACCCAAAATATCCTGCTCGGCACCGCCGCCGTGGTGCTGCCGCTGCGCGAGCCGGTACTGACCATGAAGTCCGCCGCCACTGTGCAGCAGCTGAGCAAGGGCCGCCTGCTGCTGGGCACCGCCAGCGGCGACCGCCCCATCGAGTATCCGATTTTCCAGCGCGACTTTGAAACGCGCGGCGCCGAATTCCGCAGACAGATTGCCATGCTGCGCGAAGGCCACGACAGCACCTGGCCGCCCGGCGTGCGCCTGCTGCCGCGCGCATCGCAGCCGATCCCGCTGCTGGTTGCAGGCCTGGCGCAGCAGACGCCGGAGTGGGTCGGCGCCCACATGGACGGCTGGCTGGCCTATCCCGGCACGCCGGAAGACCACGCGCGCCGCGCGGCCTTGTGGCGCGAGGTGGCCGGCGAGGATAAGCCCTACATCAGTTTCATCCACCTGGATTTGCTGGAAGATCCAGACGCTCCCTTGCGCCGCCACCGCTTCGGCGCCTCTGTTGGCCGCAATGGTTTGATCAGCGAACTGCAGGCGATGAAGCAAGCCGGCGTCCACCACATAGGCCTGCACCTGCGCCGCAATCAGCGTCCGCTGGCGGAGACCATGGAAGAAATCGCCGCCTACGTGCTGTAGGGCCGTCAGCGGCGGTAGCGGATGAAGGCGTTGATGGTGAGGCGGCCCAGCGCCGGATCCGCGCTCAGCAACGCCGGCGCGTCGATCTGGCCGCTGTGGAAGATGGTGGCGTCGTAGAAGATGGCGCGGTTCCAGCGTGCCGGCACGGTGCCCAGCCTTTCAAAGTAGCGCGCATCGCCGTTGTAGTACTGCGGCGGTGCGCCGATCACACTGCTGAAGGCGTCGTTGTCCATGTGGCGCGCCTGGTGCAGCAGGTGATCGATCTCCAGCGGATGCCGGCGCGGACGATAAAAGCTGGTGCCGCCCATGCGCTCATCCTCGAACAGATACAGCACCGAGGCCACCGCGCCCTCGCCTGGCGCGCATTCCCGCGCATCGCGGTGGCAGATGCGTTGCTGCGGCATCAGCGCTTCCGGCTTCAGGGTGACGATGGACATGCGGGTGTTCAGTCCCAGCGCCCGCATGGCGCCAAACCCCGGCCCGATGTGCATGTCGAAGAACGCCGCCATCGCCTGATCGAATTGCGCGTCCATCGGCTGCTCGATGCCGGGATAGCAGTTGACCGGCGCCGCCATGAAACACGCACGCCGCGCCACCGCCCGCTCCACCATCCTGCGCGGCTCGGTCAGGAAGTCATCCACCACCAGGCAATAGCGGCCGTCTTCGATGACTGCCGCCTGTATTGCCGGACGCGGATTCAGCATGGTCAGAGGATTTCCTGCACCAGTTCCGAAGGACGGCACAGGCGCACGCCCTTCGACGTGACCACCAGCGGACGCTCGATCAGCGCCGGATGCGCCATCATGGCGTCCAGCAGCGCTTCGTCCGACAGCGATTCGTCGGCCAGGTTGAGCTCCACATACAGGTCGCCCTTGTTGCGCATGGCCTGGCGCACGGTCAGGCCAGCCTTGGCGATCAGTTCCTTGAGCTTCGCGCGCGTCGGCGGGGTTTTCAGGTATTCGATCACCACCGGTTCGACACCGGTGGCGCGAATCGCCTCCAGCGTCTTGCGCGAGGTGCCGCAGACGGGGTTGTGGTAGATGATGACGCTCATGATGCTGCCCTTGTACTCAATGCCAAAGGCAGCATTATGGCTTAAAACCTGGTCGCCAGGCTCACTCCAATGCTGCGCGGCGCCAGCCGGTAGCCCTGCACGATGGACGCCACTTGCGGATGTTGGATGATGGTGTCCGTGTCAAACGCATTTTTCACAAACACCGTGAAGGCGTAGCTGCCAAAGGTCATGCCGGCGCTGAAGTCGGTGGTGTGATAAGCCGGACGATCATGGTCGGTCTGCTCCGGGTCGAGCGAGCCTTTGCTGGAGCCTACCCACTGCATGCCCGCCATCACAAACGCCGGACGCTCCCACGCCGAGAAGTTGTAGGTCGCGTTGACGGCGGCGTTATATTTCGGCACCCCCTGGATCTGCGCGCCGGCCACCGCGCCGACCACGCCGTTCTCGATGCCGACATCATTGGACAGCTCCGCTTTCACATAGCCGCCCGATGCGCTCAGCGTCAGGCCTGGCAGCGGCTTGGCCTTGATGTCGAATTCGAAGCCCTTGGTGGTGGCATCGCCGGCATTGGCGTTGTACGTGTAGGCGCAAGTCGGCAGGTACACGCCCTGCTGGATGTTCTTCCACTTGACGTAGAACACGTCCGCATTGATGGTCAGACGGTTGTTGAGGAAGCGCGACTTGCTGCCCACCTCATAGCTCCACAAGCTGTCCGGCGAATACGATGGCGGACCTTTCTCGATGCCGTTCGCTTCCAGATCCGGGCCGCAGGTGGTCGGCGGCACGTAGATGTTGGCGCCGCCCAGACGGAAACCCTTGGCCACGCTGGTGTACACGGTGTTGGTCGGATTGACTTCCCACGTCAGCGCATACTTCGGCGTGAAGGCGCTGGACGAGGTTTCGGCGCTGCTGTTGTTGCCGGCGCCGGCCAGGTAGTTGCCGTTGCGCTGCTCCAGCGTGGTATTGGCTTTCAGGTAGCGCGCGCCGACGGTGGCGTGCACAGTAGGCGCGAAGTAGTAATTCAGCTCACCAAAGATCGACGCCTGCTTTTCGCGATAATGGAAGGCTCCCGCGAACGAGTTATCGTTCGGGAACTGGCCGGGACGCGCGTCCGGCAGCAGGTCCGGATCGGCAATGTCGAAGCCAAACTGTTTGAAGGTATCGGTCACGCCGAAGATCGGGTCGTTCTCGATGATGTTGGTGTGCTGGCGCGAGAAGTAGGTGCCGGCCAGCCAGGTCCACGGCGAGACCTTTTCATCGTAAGGACGCGAGGCCAGACGGAATTCCTGCGCCACCTGGCGCACCTGGTTATTCAGATACACCGCCGACGGCAAACCGGCGATCGCCGCGATCAGTTCCGGCGGCGCCTTGCCGCCATCCTCGGTCGACGTCAGGAAGGTCGACAGCGAATAGCTGTTGTAGGCAGAACCGTTCTGCGTGCGGTCGAACTTGCGCTGGAAGTAGCTGGTGGCCGAGGTCAGATCGACGTCGCCCAGATCCCAGTTGATGGTCACGCTGGGCGACAGCAGCTTGTCGATCGATGGCTCGCGCACCTGCTTCTGCGCCTGATACGGCGGCAGTTCCAGGTTGAAGGCCGAAATATCCTTGGCATCCACACGCTGGTAGTACACCGACGGCGTGATCGTCAGCGAGCGGGTCGGCCGCCATTTCAGCGCGGCGCGGAATTCCTGGTCGCTGATTTTGTTGATGTTGTTGGCGATGACCTTGCCGTCGCCGTCCACCTGGTTGATGTAGCCGCCGGTGTGCTGCGCCTGCACGCCGATGCGCAGCGCCAGTTCTTCGGGTATCAGCGGGAAGTTGGCCACCACGTTGGCCGCATAGTTTGCGCTGCCGCCCTTGGTGTTGGAGCCTTCGGTATAGGTGGTGAATTCGCGCTCTTTCAGATCCGGCTCGTTCGGCACGAACTTGATGGTACCGCCCATGGAACTGGCGCCGTACAAGGTCGCCTGCGGACCGCGCAGCACCTCAACGCGATCGATGTCGAAGAAGCGCGGTTCGATATTCCCCATGGTGTAGACGTTACCGACCGTGACCGGGGTATCGCCAAGATAGATGCCCACCGTGGCCGCACCCGCCGTGGAGCTGATGCCGCGGATCTCGACGTTGGACGTCCCCGGCCCGGCGCCGCCGTTGCCGCTGGCGGCGGTGAAGGAGATATTCGGCACCACGCGCGTCAGGTCGGTGATATCGCGCACATGCTCCGCCTGCAGCTGCGAACCGGTGACGGCGCTGATACTCATTGCCACCTTGGCCGGATCCTCCTTGCGTTTTTGCGCGGTCACTTTCACCACTTCGATTTCTTCCGAGGGCTGCACCTGCTGCGCCCAGGATGGGGCGCCAAATGCCGTGAGCACGGCGGTGGCGATGAGTTTGCGTCGAATATCCATGTGCGATCTTCTCCTTGGCGCCCCAGAATGATGCATTCTGGGCTAGTTGCTTATATTAACCATATTAATGTTTTAACAAAGCAAGAAGTTTGCCAAGCCGTTGGTATCCCACCACAGATCACAGGCCGTAGTCGACATCCTTCGGCGCCATGCGTTCATCGGTGCTGGCAACGAAAGGAACGGCCTTGTCTTCCTGCTTGTAGACCACGCCCTCTTTCATCACAAAGCTCACCTTGGTCATCAGGCTGATGTCCGCCAGCGGATTGCCCGGCACCGCCACCAGATCGGCAAACTTGCCGACGCTGATGCTGCCCAGATCCTTGTCCTGCTTGAGCAGCGCGGCGGCATGCGTGGTGGCGGCCTGGATCGCGGCCAGCGGCGGCATGCCCGCTTCCACCATGTAGCCGAATTCCTTGGCGTTCTCGCCGTGCGGATAAACCGCGGCATCGGTGCCGAAGGCGATCTTCACGCCGGCCTTGTAGGCGCGGCCGGCAGTGCCCTGAATCAGCGGACCAACAGCGGCGGCCTTGGCGGCGACCTGCGGCGGGAAGTAGCCCGGCACCTTGGCCTTGCCCTCCACGTATTTGCCGGCGATGATGGTCGGTACGTAGTAGGTGCCATGTTCCTTCATCAGCTTCATGTCTTCATCGCTCATGTAGGTGCCATGCTCGATCGAATCGACGCCGCCGATGACGGCGCGGCGGATCGCCTCCGCGCCGTGTGCGTGCGCGGCCACTGTCATTTCGTAGTCCTTGGCTGCGGCTACCACCGCCTTGATTTCTTCGATCGTCATCTGCGCGTTATCCGCGCTCTTGCTCTCATCGAGCACGCCGCCGGACGGCATGATCTTGATCAGGTCCGCACCATCCTTGTAATGCTGGCGCACGGCCTTCCATGCATCGGCGGTGCCGTTGATGATGCCGTCCTTGGGACCGTAATCGGCCATCAGGTCGGCGCGGTAGCCGTCCGAGTCGTCAGCGTGGCCACCGGTCGAGCCGACCGCTTTGCCGGCGGTGAAAATGCGCGGGCCGGGGATCACGCCGGCGTTGATGGCGTTGCGCAGCGAGATCGAGGTGTTGGCGTTGTCGCCCAGATTGCGCACCGTGGTGAAGCCGGCCAGCAACGTCACGCGCGCGTAGTTGGTCGAGCGGATCGCATAATCGGCGATGTTCCAGCGGAACTGGTCGGAGTAGCCGGTGGGGCTGGTCTGGCCGGTGAGATGGGTGTGGCTGTCGATCAGGCCTGGCAGGCAAGTCTGGCTGGCGAGGTCGATCACGGTCGCGCCGGCCGGGGCAATGCGGCCGGCAGCCACTTGCATGATCCGTTTGCCATCGATGACCACCGTGGTCGCGCCCAGCAATTTGCCGGCCTGCGTATCCAGCAGTTGGCCGCACTGGACGGCAACAAGAGACGGCGCGGCGCTGGCGCAGGTGGCGAAGCAGGCGGCGGCGATGGACAAGCCCATGTGAATACGCATCGGAACAACTCCCTGAAAAAAGGTAAGCGCAGATATTATCTCAACGGTGATTGATGTATCATGAAAACGCTTTCATAACAAAAAACCTACGGAGACCTAATTGAGCATTCCCGCATCCTGCACTCGTGTTAGCGCTATCAGCCATCTGGGCGCCGCCCTGCTGCTGACCTTGGGCGGCAACGCCAGCGCCGCCATCCGCGTCAACCAGGTAGGCTTTGAGCCGCAGTCCGAGAAGCTGGCCGTTGTGACGGACGGCGCGGCCGGCAACTTCGACGTCGTGGCCGCCGACACAGGCAAGACCGTCTTCAGCGGCAAACTCGGCGCGCCAGCGCTGTGGAAACCATCCGCCGAGACCGTGCGCGTGGCCGATTTCTCCGCACTGAAAACGCCGGGCGAGTACCGCATCAGGATCGATGGCCAGACGCAGTCCGACCGCTTTGTCATCCGCGCCGACGTGTATCGCCCCCTCAATGCAGCTGCCATCAAGTCCTACTACCTGAACCGCTCCGGCATCACCCTGCTGCCGCAATACGCCGGCGTGTATGCGCGCCCTGCCGGACATCCGGACGACAAGGTATTGGTGCACTCCTCCGCTGTTTCCAAACAGCGCGCGGAGAACAGCGTGCTGTCCAGCCCCAAAGGCTGGTACGACGCCGGCGACTACAACAAATACATCGTCAACTCCGGCATCTCGACCTACACCCTGCTGGCGGCGTACGAGCACTTCCCGCAATACTTCGCCAAACAAAACCTCAACATCCCGGAATCGGGCAACGGCCTGCCGGACATCCTCAACGAAGCGTTGTGGAATCTCGACTGGATGCTGACCATGCAGGACCCGAATGACGGCGGCGTATATCACAAGCTGACCAACAAAGCCTTCGATGGCATGGAGATGCCGGACCAGGTCAAGGCCGGGCCGCGCTATGTGGTCCAGAAAAGCACCGCCGCCGCGCTGGACTTCGCGGCCACCATGGCCACCGCCAGCCGCATCTTCAAAGCCTACGAACAGCAGCGTCCCGGCCTGTCGGCACGCATGATGGCGGCGGCGGAAGCGGCGTGGACCTGGGCGCAGGCCAATCCGGCCGTGGTATTCCGCAATCCAGCCGACATCAAGACCGGCGAATATGGCGACCAGCACCTGAACGACGAATTCGCATGGGCCGCCGCGGAACTGTACATCGGCACCGGCAAGGACAGCTACTACCGCGCCATCAAAGCCGACCAACTGCAGGCCGGCACACCATCATGGGGTGACGTCGGCGCTCTGGCGTGGATCTCACTGGCGCAGCACCGCGCGCACCTGACGCCGGCGGCCGACCGCAAACTGATCGAGAGCCGCATCGACGGCCTGGCCGCCAGCCTGGCCGCAGCCTGGAAAAGCTCCGCCTACCGCGTGGCGATGCAGGAGCAGGACTTCGTCTGGGGCAGCAACGCCGTGGTGCTGAATCAGGCCATGATGCTGCTGCAGGGTTATCGCCTGAACGGCAAGGCCGAATACCTGAACGCGGCGCAGTCGGGCCTCGACTACGTCCTGGGCCGCAATGCCACCGGCTATTCCTTCGTCACCGGCATCGGCGCGCGGCCGGCCATGCATCCGCATCACCGGCCATCGGAAGCGGACAAAGTGGCGGCGCCAGTGCCGGGCTTCCTGGTCGGCGGCCCGCAGGCCGGGCAGCAGGACAAAAAGGACTGCCCGGTGCCGTACCCGGCCAATCTGCCTGCCACCTCGTATCTCGACCACGTATGCAGCTACGCCAGCAACGAAATCGCCATCAACTGGAACGCGCCGCTGGTGTACGTCTCGGCCGCGCTGGACCAACTCACCGCAGGAGCACCAATGGAACAAAAAGTAGAACTGTCCGCCCTGATCCGACAGGAAGAACTGCTGCAGTTCGACAGCTTCACCAACGACACCGCGCTGGCACTGGGTCTGAAAGTGGTCGAGCTGGCGCGCGCCGCCGGCAAATCGGTGGCGGTCAACATCACGCGCGATGGCACCATGCTGTTCTACCACGGCATGCCGGGCACCAACGCAGACAACGCCAACTGGATCCGCCGCAAGAGCAACCTGGTCAACCGCACCGGCCACAGCTCCTTCTACACCCACACCGAAGTGAAAAACGCCGGCGGCGACTACGATGCCCTGCCGGGCCTCGACATGAAAGACTTCGCGGCGCATGGCGGCGCCTTCCCGCTGGTCCTGAAAGGCAAGGGCCGCATCGGCACCCTGACCGTCAGCGGCCTGCCGGGCGCGGAAGATCATGCGATGGCGGTGGCCGCGCTGAAAGCCTTCCTGAACATCGACGCCAACATCTGAGGATACACATGAGCGACATCATCCGCTGGGGCATCCTCGGCACCGGCCGCATCGCGCGCGACTTCGCCAACGCACTGAAAGACACGCCGGACGCGGTGCTGGCCGCCGTCGGCTCGCGCAGCGTCGAAAACGCGGCAGCCTTCGCGCAGGACTTCGGCCAGCCGGCCGTCTATGGTTCGTACGAAGAACTGGCCAAGGCGCCGGACGTGGATATCATCTACGTCGGCACGCCGCATCCCATGCATGCCGGGAACACCCTGCTCGCCCTGCGCGGCGGCAAGGCGGTGCTGTGCGAAAAGCCGTTCACCATCAACCTGCGCGAGGCGCAGCAAGTGGTAGCGGAAGCGCGCGAACGCAAGCTGTTCCTGATGGAGGCCATGTGGACGCGCTACATGCCGGCGCTGGCGGAAGTCAAACGCATCATCGCGTCAGGCGAAATCGGCGTGGTCAATTCCGTGCATGCGGACCTCAGCTTCGTCGCCAGCACCGAGCCGGAAAACCGCGTCAACAAGCGTGAGCTGGGCGGTGGTGCCTTGCTGGACCTGGGCATCTATCCCCTGTCGATCGCGTGCGCGCTGCTGGGGCCGGCGGCATCGGTGCAGGCGCAAGCGATTCTGAGCGAGGCCGGCGTCGACATGACCACCGGCTTTACGATCAGGCACCAGGGCGGCACCATGTCGGTCAACAGCTGCTCGCTGCGGGCGCGCACGCCGTCAGAGTTGACGGTGTCCGGTTCGCTGGGCAGCGTGCGCATGGAAGGCATGTTCCACCTGTCGCAGACGCTGACGGTGAAACTGACCAGCGGCGTCACGCGCACCGTGGCCACGCCCTACCTCGGCAACGGCTACGTGCACGAAGCCATCGAAGCCGGCCGCTGCCTGCGCGAGGGTCTGCTGGAGAGCCCGGGCATGACGCATGCCGAGACGCTGGACCTGATGAAAGTGCTCGACACCATCCGCGCGCAGATCGGCGTGCGCTACCCGGCCGACGATTAAATTCGTGCCAGCTTGAAAAGCTGGAAAAAATCTGATGTAATTCACATCACAGTCGGGGCGTAGCTTAGTCCGGTAAAGCGCTACGTTCGGGACGTAGAGACCGGAGGTTCGAATCCTCTCGCCCCGACCACCATCTCCTTTTACAGCCCCAGCTTCGTGCCGTGGCGTGCCCTCCCCGGAGCAGCCAGTTCTGATATTTCATTCCGCCAATTGGCAAATTTCATACTAGCTTCGCTAAAGTGCAGGGTACAGAATCATTGCATCGGCTGGTGACATGTCAATAGATTTGAAGCCAGGCGATATCGTCAGCAAAGGAGACATTGCGATGGTTCATAATAAAGGACGCGATAACGCGCCTGTTCTTCCTGCACAACGCGCAGTCAGATGGCTGGTGCACACGCCCCGACCGCTGTCGTCTTCTAGCCCGACGCCTTCCAAGTAATCCGACCATTTCTCCGGTCAGCCCATGGCGGCCTGAAGTGCCTGGCCAAAGGGAGGCGCGCGCCTGCACGCCCCGCTCTGGCCGCCCTTTCTGGCATCCCCACAATATCAATAACGATAAGGTAATAACATGGCGCATAAACGTTTAATTATCACATCCCTTTTTCTCGCACTTTCAGGTAGCGTTGTTGGCGTGCAGGCTCAAACTTGCACGCCAACTGCGGTAAAACCTTACATCAAGGTGGCTGGCGTCTGGACTCAGACCGCGACGGCGTCGGTTAACGCCGGAAATCAAATCGTATTGGGACCGCAACCAACCAGCGGCGGGTCCTGGCTATGGAGTGGCGACTGTGGGACATCCGGCACTACGCGTGAGCAGACCTTCACGCCTGGCGCCAGCTGTACTGCGACAACGGTCTATACCAACAGCTGCGGCGCAAAAACCAGCCAGGATTTTACGATCAAGGTTCCGCTCTATCCGAGCTACAACACCAATCCAATTGCCGCGAATGCGACTGGCATGAGCAGTAACGCTGTGCAGCTGGCCGCCAAGATAAAGCTGGGTACGAACATCGGCAATGTCATGGAAGCCTATGGTTGCACCCCGGCGGCGGAGACTTGCTGGGGCCAGCCCAAGGTTTCTGCCGCTTATGTGAAACTGGTGAAGGACAGCGGTTTTGACGCGATCCGGATTCCCGTGTCCTGGGATCAGTATGCCGATCAGAAGACGGGAAAAATCAGTGATGTCTGGCTCAACCGCGTGAAGCAAGTGGTGCAGTATGCGGTGGATAACGGGCTGTACGTCATCGTCAACATCCATTGGGATGGCGGCTGGCTAGAGAAGAATTTTAGCGAGGATAAGAAAGAAGCGGTCAACGCCAAACAGAAAGCCTACTGGGAGCAAATTGCCACGCAACTGCGTGACTTTGACGAGCATGTGCTGTTCGCCAGCGCCAATGAGCCGGATGCCGACGATCCAGCCGAGATCGCCGTTCTGGAAAGCTATCACCAGACCTTTGTCAACGCGGTCCGTTCGACCGGCGGCAGAAACGCTTATCGCGTGCTGGTGGTTCAAGCACCGCAAACCAACATCGATCTGGCGGCCAATCTTTGGAATGTCATGCCAACCGACACGGTAGCAGGCCGCCAAATGGCAGAAGTGCATTTTTACCCATTCAGCTGGTCGATCCAGACGCAGGACGAATGGTATGCCAGCATGTTCTACTACTGGGGCAAGGACTTCCACTCGACGACTGACACCACGCGAAATGCGACGCGGGAGGAAGAGGATTTCGTGAATGCGGAGTTTGCCAAGATGAAGGCAAAATTCGCGGATCACGGGATTCCGGTGGTGCTGGGCGAGTATGCCGCAACCCTGCGTACGCAGCTGACCGGCGATAACCTGGCCCTGCATCGCGCTTCGCGCGCCTATTATTCCCAGTATGTCGCCCAAACGGCGCTGGCCAACGGCATGTTGCCATTCTACTGGGAGGTGGGAGTAGACCCAGGCCTGCTGTTTGACCGCACCACGCCGGCTGTGGGTGATCCGCAAATCCTGGATTCACTGCTGGCAGGCGCAGGCAAAGGTGTGGTGTTGAGTGCGCGCCCCAACAGCTGGACTGTGAGCAGCGGCGCAGCTAACACCAGCTCGGGTTCAAACATGCGGTTCACCTTGAACCAGGCCGGGGCGGCGGCGGGCTATACCTTGGCCAATCCGGTGAATTTGAATGGCGCGACCTTGAAAGTGGTGCTTAATTTCGATCAGGCGTTCGTGTCAGCTCGAAACGGCGGGATGGATGCCATCTTGCAGTTCTATGCTTACTCCGCCAATTGGGCTGCTTCCGAGTTTAAGTGCTGGACCGCGAATCAAACGCTGGTTGCGGATCAGGATACAGAATTCACCTGTTCCGCTTTCGGCATCCAGAACGCGGTGGGAGTCGGTATCCAATTCCCTAAGACAGCAGGTTCAGTCACCATCAAACGAGCAGCCGTTAAATTTGCTCAATAAAGCTTTTGGCGCACGGCCGGCTTCCTCCAGGAAGCCGGCTTTTTTTATGTGCGTCGCTGCAATCAGTGGCTGTACAATCAAGAAAACTCTCTTGAATAAAATGTGAATGCATCGCCGGCATCGACCGCTTTTCGCCGCCGCACGATCAGGGCTCCAGCCACGGCGATACGCGCATCACGCGGCAGGCGATTGGTGAAGGCCAGCCCTATGGGCCGCTGGCGCTGAATTCGCACCGCATCTGGCGCGAGCTGGAAGCAAGGAGCGGCGTGCCTTTGCTGGACACCTGCGGCATGCTGATGCTGAGCGACACTTACACCACCACCCCGGACTTTAATTTCCTGATTGATGAACACCCGGCGCTGCCGGGTGTCGCGGTGGCATCGGCCTGCTCCGGCCATGGCTTCAAGCACTCCGCCGCGATTGGCGAAGCGCTGGCCATGCACTACTGCGGCGACAACCGCGCCGCCGATCTGTCGGCATTCAGCTTCAACAACGCGCTGGCGTCGGCCACGCGATAGGTGCTGCTGCCGCTTTCCTCATCGAGGATCAGCAGATCGACCATTTCGCCGCCCCGCCGCAGGCGGTTGAGTTGCGCACTGCCGGGGGTAATCATGGAGACGATGCCATCCACCGCCAGCGCAACCGGCGCCGTCTCGGTGCGCAGCACCACCAGCGGCACATTGCCGCGTTGCGGGCTGCTCTTGCGCACATCATGCACGGCGATGGTGGCACCACGCCAGTGCAGCGTGGCGGAGCCGCCGGACGGCGCAGCCACACACTGTTCCGGCGCCACATGCAGCACTTCTTCAAAGGCGCCGATCGGCAAGGCCAGCTTGCCGCCGGCATCCAGTACCACATAAGTTTCCTCGTTGCGGCGCACGCCGCCTTGGGCGGCCTGGCGTATCTCGACATTGAGCGCCGCTTCAGGGTGCATGGCGAACAGCGCCGGCGCATCCACCAGCCGCAGCGTGGTGCCGTCGTCCTCGGTCACGCTCAGGCAGGGCAAGCGCCCTGCCGCCTCGGTGCGCACGCCTTGCGGCGATTCCGGCAACTGACGCAATTCGCACACCTGATGGATCGGCAGGCCCAGTGACTGTTCTCCCAGGCGCAGTACCGCCAGCAATGGGGCATCGGCGGTCTCACGGCCCAGCAGGCGCGCCAGCGGCAGCACGGCAAGGTGGCCGTCGCGCCAGCGGCACAAGGTCACGCCACTGCCGCCCAGGAAGCGCTCCTGCAGCGGCATCGGCAGGACTTCGGCCACATGCTCGGCACGCACGGCCAGGTGTTCGCCAAACGCCTGCAACAAGGCCCAGGTCTGGGTTGGCGCGGCAGCTGGACCTTCGGGCAGCGCTTCCTCCACGCCGACCGGTACACCGGCGCCATGGCACCAGCTGTGCGACAGGTCGAACAGATTGCCGACGTTCAGCAGCGCCAGCGTCTCGCCGCTGTCCGGCAGCACGGCGGCGCTGTGGAACAGCTGTTCGGGATCGTCGTCATGGCACAGGCGCAGCACGGCGCTGGCGGGCAGCGCGGTCATCGGGTCCAGCGTATCGACGCACAGTGCGGCCATGCGCTCGCCGGCGCGCAGCAAGACCACGCGGCGCAGGTGCAGCTCGCCGCCGCTGGCGCCGGCCAGCGCCACCCAGCACGACAGGTCGATCACCGGCACCGGCTGGCCGTCCACCGCCAGCACCCCCAGCAGCGCGCCATGGCGGCGCGGCAGCGGTGCAAACTGCTCGGGTGCGGACAAGGCGCGCAGCACGTTGTCGGCCGGGATGCCGATGCGCGCCGCGCCGATGCGTACCACCACGTGCGGCGCCACGCCGTTGTCGGTGGAGTCTGCCATCTCAGGTACGCTCCGTCATTTCTTCCAGGTCGCGCAACAGCATGGCCACGTCATTGGTAGCGGTGGCCTGCGCGGCGGTGGACTGGTGGATGCTGGCGATCGATGCGCGCGTGGTGGTCACCGACTTGACGATGCGCGCAAACGCCGCTTCCACCTCGCTCGACAGGCGTCCGCCTTCATCCACCCGGCTCACGGTCTGGTTAATCAGTTTGGCGATCTCGCGCGCCGCGCCGGCTGATTTCTCGGCCAGCTTGCGCACTTCGTTGGCCACCACCGAGAAGCCCTTGCCATGCTCGCCGGCGCGCGCCGCTTCAATGGCGGCGTTGAACGCCAGCAGGTGGGTCTGGGCGGCGATGTCGCCAATGGCGTCGACGATTTCATGCACTTCGCCGGACGAGGTCTGGATGGCCTGGTTGGCGGCACGCGACGATTCCACCAGGCGGCCGCCTTCGTGCGCTTCGCTCTCGGTCTGGCCGGCCAGGCCGCTGGAACGCTCGGAACCGCGCGCGATCTCGTTGATGGAGTCGGTCAGCCCCGCCAGCAGTTGCGCAATCGCCTGCACTTTCTGCGTGATGGCCTGCTCGCGCTGCACCTGCTCGGTGATGTCCATCGCGAACTTGACCACCTTGTACGGACGGCCGTTGAAGTCGAGGATGGGGTTGTAGGTGGCCAGGATCCACACCTCGGCGCCATGACGTGCGCGGCGGCGGAAGCGGCCCGACTGGTACATGCCCTGCGACAGATTGGCCCAGAAGTGGCGGTACTCGCTGCTGCGCACCAGTTCCGGTTCGCAGAACATGCTGTGGTGTTGGCCGATCACATCTTCCTGCGTGTAGCCCAGGGTGCGCAGGAAGTTATCGTTGGCGCTCAGCACCTGGCCGCGCAGGTCAAATTCGATCACCGCCTGCGAGCGGCCGATGGCGTCCAGCTTGCCCTTGATTTCGGCGTGCAGGCGTTTTTGTTCGGTGATGTCGGTGGCGAACTTCACCACCTTGTATGGCTTGCCGTCGGCATCAAAGATCGGGTTGTACGATGCCAGAATCCAGATGTGCTTGCCCTGCTTGGTGCGGCGATGGAATTCGCCGGCATGGAACTCGCCGCGTGCCAGGCGCTCCCAGAAACTCAGATACTCGTGCGAGTGTGCGAATTCGGCATCGCAGAACATGCGGTGGTGGTTGCCCTGCACTTCGTCCAGCGTGTAGCCGATCACGTTCAGGAAGTTGCTGTTGGCGGCCAGCACTCGGCCCTGCAGATCGAATTCGATCACGGCCTGCACGCGGTCCACCGCGGCGATGCGGCCGGCGTAATCCGCGTTGCGCAGTTTGGCCTCGGTGATGTCGGTGGCGAACTTGACCACCTTGACCGGCTTGCCCTCGTCGTCGATGATGGGGTTGTAGGAGGCGCGGATCCAGATCACGCGGCCATCCTTGGTCAGGCGTTTGAATTCGCCGGCATGATAGCCGCCATCGGCCAGGTGACGCCAGAAGCCGTGGTATTCGGGCGACTGGCTGAAGGCGGGCTCGCACAGCATGGTGTGCGGGCGGCCGATCAGTTCTTCGCTGCTGTAGCCAAAGGCGTCGAGGAAATTCTGATTGGCATGCAGAATGCTGCCATCGAGGCCAAATTCCACCACGGCCTGCGCGCGGTCGAGCGCGGCCACTTTGCCTTCAAATTCAAAATTCCCTTGTACGATCGGCGTGATGTCAGAGGCATATTCCACAATCTTGACCGGCCTGCCATCAGGGTTCAGCACCACGTTGTAGGATGCGCTGATCCAGATGCGGCGACCATCCTTGCTGCGGCGGCGGAATTTGCCGACGCGGTTTTCGCCGGCCGCCAGGCGCTCCCAGAACTCGGCATACTCCGGCGCCAGTACGTCGTCACGATCGCAGAACATGCGGTGGTGCTTGCCGAGGATTTCTTCTTCGCTGTAGCCATACAAAGCGCTGAAGTTTTTGTTGGCGGACAGGATGGCGCCACCGGTGGTGAATTCCATCACCGCATGCACGCGGTGGATGGCGGCCATCTTGCCATCCTGGTCGGCGCTGCGCAGCTTGCGGTCGGTGATGTCCCTTGCCAGCTGGATCACCTTGATCACTTTGCCCTGATCGTCAAACACCGGATTGTAGGAGCCTTGCAGCCACACATGGCTGCCGTCGCTGGCGATGCGGATGTATTCGCCGGTGTCCGCCTGGCCCAGCGCCAGCGCGCGCCACAGGTCGCCGTAGGCTTCGCCATTGATGAAGTCCTGGGTGCAGAACATGCGATGGTCGCGGCCGGCAATCTGCTCCATGGTGTAGCCCATGAGGTCGAGGAAATTCTGGTTGGCGTCCAGTACGCGGCCATCCGGGTCGTACTCGACCAGGCCCTGGGTGC
Source organism: Duganella sp. (assembly GCF_039595735.1). Taxonomy (NCBI): domain Bacteria; kingdom Pseudomonadati; phylum Pseudomonadota; class Betaproteobacteria; order Burkholderiales; family Oxalobacteraceae; genus Duganella; species Duganella sp. The sequence continues at coordinate 279,625 of NZ_JBCNLB010000004.1, read as the reverse complement.
GGTCTACAGAAGCCAGCACGGCAATTGCACGTTGAATTGCGGCGGCCGGCGCCACCGAGGCGGAAAGATCGGTCATTGTTCAGTTCCTGTCTGGGCCCCGGGATAGGTATGGGAGTTATCCGGAGCAGGAGCGCAGAGGGGCGCTCAACGAGGGCCGGTGGGCGTAGGCTGGGACCAGCGGCGGAGGAACTTAAAATGTAACAGTGCACTTGCTTCTCAGCAAGTGACAATTGTACCGACCTGCCGTTCCCGCCTTGGCGGAAACGGCAAGCTTGCCAGGACGGCAGGAAGGAAAATCAGATCACGCTCGATGGACTCGGACAGGGCTGTGAAGTTGCCTTCACCGAAGTCATCGCCGCCCTTGTCGCAAGCGCCCCAGCCCGGTCAGTCAGACAGGCCGACCTTGAACTACAATTTGCCGACCGTGACCGCCTTGCCTTTTTGTACCTTGGTCAGGTACACCTTGTTCAGGCCCTGGTGGTCTTGCGGACCAAAAGCGATGTCAAGCCCGCCGAAGTTGCTGCTCAACTTTTCCAGCGCCGAGAGGAAACCCGCACGCGTCAGATCGGGACCGGCTTTCTTCAAGCCTTCCACCAGCACCACCGCGTCGATATAGCCTTCAAACGAGGTGTAGTCGTAGTCGCTGACGCCAGCCGCCTTCAGGTCAGCCTGGTATTGCTTGACGATGGGCAGGCTCTCGTCAAATGGCGACGGCACTACCTGGGTAATATAAACGCCCTCCGCGGCTTCGCCAGCAGCCTTGATGAAGTTGGCGGTACCGACAAACGAGAGGTTGAAGAACTTCGGCTTGTAACCGGCGGCATGGGCTTTCTGTACCAGCGCCGCGCAAGCTTTGTAGGTGCCGACCATCAGCACCGCGTCTGGCTTGGCCTGCAACAGGGCCGCCAGGCCGGCATCGACATCCTCGGTATTGCGCAGGTAGTGGCCTTCCCCCGTGATGCTCAGCTTGCGCTTTTGCAGGGACAATTGCAGCCCTTCCTTGCCGACCTTGCCGTACGTGTCTTCCTGATAGAACAAGCCGATCTTGGTGATGCCGGCGTCGCTCACCAGGCGTTCGACCTGCAATTCAATTTCGTTGAAATAGGAGGAGCGTATGTTGAAGACGTTTTTATTCAGCGGCGCGCGCAGGAACTCCGCGCCGGTAAATGGTGCGAAGAAAGGAATGTTATTGTCGTTCACCAGCGACAGCGCAGCCTTGCTGGTCGGGGTGCCAACGTAGCCAAACAGGGCGAACACGCCATCCTTCTTGATCAGCTTTTCGGTCGCCGTGGCAGTGCGCTGAGGATCGTAACCGTCGTCCTCGCTGACCAGGGTGATCTTGCGGCCATTCACACCGCCGGCGGCATTGACTTTCTTAAAATAAGCCTCGCTGCCCGCCTTGATGCCTTGACCGAGTGCAGCGGTGGGCCCGGACAGGGCATTGGCCATACCTATTTTGATTTCGGTGGGGGTGACGCCCGGGTCCGCGTAGACGGAAGACATCATCGTAGCAAAGAGGAGACCCAGCAGGGAGAGACGAGCGAAGCGTTTCATGTTTGCCCTTTCGCAGTGCGCCGGACAGGCCCGGCGGTGGGTCTCACACTATACCGTTGAGCAACATATTTCAATGGCGCATACGCAACGGTGTGTACTGCGGGGGCAGCCCCAGCGCTGCCTTAACGCTGCCCCCAACCGGCCATCAGATCACGCCGCGGCGTTTCTGGTCACGCTCGATGGACTCGAACAGGGCCTTGAAATTGCCTTCGCCGAAACCATCGTCACCCTTGCGCTGGATGAATTCGAAGAACACCGGACCCAGCTGGGTTTCAGAGAAGATCTGCAGCAGCAGGCGCGCTTTGCCATCCACCACCGAACCGTCCAGCAGCAGGCCGCGCGCTTGCAGCTCGGCGGCGTTTTCGCCGTGGCCCGGCACGCGGCTGTCCAGCATTTCATAGTAAGTGGCTGGCGGCGCGGTCATCAGCGGCACGCCGGCGGCGCGCAGCTTGTCGACGGTGCCGATCAGGTCTTCGGTCAGCAGCGCGATGTGCTGGATGCCTTCGCCGTTGAACTTCATCAGGAATTCTTCGATCTGGCCGCCGCCTGCCTTGCCTTCTTCGTTCAGCGGGATGCGGATCTTGCCATCTGGCGCGGTCATGGCGCGCGAGGTCAGGCCAGTGTATTCGCCCTTGATGTCGAAGTAGCGGATTTCCTTGAAGTTGAACAGGCGCTCGTAGAACGAGGCCCAGTAGCTCATGCGGCCACGATAGACGTTGTGGGTCAGGTGGTCGATGATCTGCAGGCCGTGGCCGACCGGGTGGCGTTCCACACCTTCGATGAATTCAAAGTCGATGTCGTAGATCGAGGTGCCGTCTTCAAAGCGGTCGATCAGGTACAGCGGCGCGCCGCCGATGCCCTTGATGGCCGGCAGGCGCAGCTCCATCACGCCGGTCTGCATGTCCATCGCCTGCGCACCCAGCTCCAGCGCGCGCTGGTAGGCCTGGTGCGAATTGCGCACGCGGAAAGCCATGCCGCACGCCGACGGGCCGTGTTCGGCCGCGAAGTAGGCGGCCGGACTGCCCGGCTCATTGTTGATGATGAAGTTGATGCCGCCCTGGCGGTACAGCTGCACGTTCTTGGAACGGTGGTTGGCCACCTTGGTAAAGCCCAGCTGCGCGAACACCGTCTCCAGCACGCCTGGCACCGGCGACGCGAATTCCACGAATTCAAAGCCCATCAGGCCCATAGGGTTGTCGAACAAGTCTGCCATGTTATTTTTCCTTTTTAAAGTGGTGATAGCTGCCGGTGCCGCGCGTGACCAGCACGTCGTCGGGCAGGATGGTGCCCGGCTGGAGCACCGGCTTTTGCTGCACTTGCGCGTACAGCGGAGCGAAATCGGTGTGCGCCAGTTGCAGCAGCTCGTCGAGATCGCGGATGACGAAATAGGTTTCCTGGAAGTCGTCGATGCGGTAATCGGTCTGCATCACGCGCGGCAGGTCGAAGCGCACGCGGTTCGGCGATGCGTCGTCCAGCGCGAAGATCGATTCGGTGTAGGAGGAAACGATGCCGGCGCCGTACAGGCGCAAGCCGTCCTTCTGCTGCACCAGGCCGAATTCCACGGTGTACCAGTAGACGCGCGCCAGCAGATCCAGCACGCCCTTCTCTTTCGCGCGCAGGCCGCCCACGCCGTAGGCCTGGATGTAGTCGGCGATGATGGGGTTCATCAGCAGCGGCACGTGGCCAAAAACGTCGTGAAACACGTCCGGCTCCTGCAGGTAGTCCAGCTGGTCGGCGCTGCGGATGAACTGGCCGGCCGGGAAACGGCGGTTGGCCAGGTGTTCGAAGAACACTTCATCCGGCACCAGTCCCGGCACGGCCACCACCTGCCAGCCGGTGTGCTGCATCAGCACTTCGCTCAGCTGGCGGAAGTCAGGGATCTGGTCCGGGGCGATCGGCAGTGCGCGCATGCCGGTCAGGAATTCATCGCAGGCGCGGCCTTCCAGCAGCTTGCTCTGACGCTCGAACAGCGTTTTCCAGACGGCGTGCTGCTCGGGCGTGTACTGGTCCCATTGCTGGTCGATGGTCCAGTCGTCGCGCTGGCCCGGCGGCAGATCAGACAGATGCATGGCCGAATCCTTGGGCAATGGTGTCGCAGAACTGCGCGAGGTCGAAGTCCTTTTGCGTCAGGCCGCCGGCATCGTGCGTGGTCCAGGTGACGTGCACCTTGTTGTAGACATTGCTCCACTCGGGATGGTGGTTGCGTTTTTCCGCCGTCAGCGCCACAGCGCTCATGAAGGCGAAGGCTTCCACGAAGCCGGCGAACTTGAAGTCGCGGCTGATGGACAGCTGGTCCGCAGCCAGGGCCCAGCCTTGCGGCACGGGTACTTTGGTGAGGTCGATTTTTTCCATATCACTGCTCCGTCATGACTTGAACCATGGCCTGCGCCACCGGCGCCACGCCTGCGTTGCTCAGGGCCGCGAGACACATGCGGCCGGAATCGATCAGATACACGCCATATTCATCGCGCAGCTTGCGGATCTGCTCCACCGGCAGGCCGGTGAAGCTGAACATGCCCTGCTGGATGCGCAGATATTCAAAATCGCCGCCCGGCAGGCGTGCCTGCAGTTCGGCGTGCAGCGCGCTGCGGATCTGCTTCATGCGCACGCGCATAGCGGTCAGTTCTTCTTCCCACTGGGCGCGCAGCTGCGCATCCTGCAGCACGGTGCTGATCACGCGCGCGCCATAGCCCGGTGGGCTGGAGTAGTTCTTGCGCACGGCCGATTGCAGTTGCCCCAGCACCGTGGCGGTTTCGCTGGCGTCCTTGCAGATGACGTGCAGCGCGCCGCACCGCTCGCCGTAAATGGCGAAATTCTTGGAGTAGGAGCTGGCGACCAGCAGAGGGATATTCTGCTCCGCAAAGTGGCGGATCGCAAATGCGTCTTCGTTGATGCCTTCTCCAAAGCCCTGGTAGGCGATGTCGAAGAACGGCAGCAGGCCGCGCTCCTGTACCGCCAGCGCCAGCTCGCGCCATTGCTGCTGGTTGAGATCCGCGCCGGTCGGGTTATGGCAGCAGGCGTGCAGCACCACGATGTCGCCGGCCGGCAGTGCACGCAGCCTGGCCAGCATGGCGTCGAAGGCCACGCCGTGGGTTGCAGGCGAATAGTAGGGATAGCTGCCTACTTCGAAACCGGCGCCGCCAAAGATGCCTTTGTGGTTGTCCCAGGTGGGATCGCTGACCCAGACGCGGGCTTGCGGGAACCAGGCTTTGAGGAAGTCGGCGCCGACTTTCAGCGCGCCCGAACCACCGAGGGTCTGGATAGTGGCGACGCGCTCGGCGTTGGCGTCACCGAACACCAGATTGCGCGATTGTTCGCGGTAGGCCGGCGAGCCGGCCATCGGCAGGTAGGGATGCGGATGGAAGGACTGGGCCAGATGCTTTTCGGCGGCGGCGACAGCGCCCATCAAAGGGATGCGCTGCTCGTCGTTCAGATACACGCCGATGCTCAGATTGATTTTCGCGGGCCGTGGATCGGCAGCGAATTGTTCGTTGAGCGTGAGGATGGGGTCCCCGGCAAATGCTTCAACATGCTGAAACATTTTGTCTCCTGTTTTTATGGTGAAAACAGGAAGAGCTTAAACCTCAAAAGCCGGGAAAAGTAACCGCTTTTAACGGAGTTTTGTATAATTTACGCACAATTTACTCACCAACCATCAGGAAGACGCACAAAATGATCACCACCATCGACAAGTTCGATTTGCAGCTGTTGACCGAGCTCCAGCGCGACGGCCAGGCCACCAATAGCGCGCTTGGCAACAAGATCCATTTGTCCACTTCGCAGGTCAGCCGGCGCGTGCAGCGGCTGCAGGAAGGCGGCGTGATTGACCACTATGCGGCCATCATCGATCCGGTGGCGGTGGGGCTGGATGTGATGGCCTTCACCGAGGTGACGCTGGATCACCACAGCCCGTCCGCCAGCGAGCGCTTTGAGAAGGAGGTGGCGGAATTGCCCGAGGTGACGGAGTGCTACACCCTGGCCGGCCGCGCCGACTATCACCTGCGCGTGGTGGCGCCGGATCTGGCGTCGTTGTCCAAGTTCATGACCGAAAAAATCCTGCGCATTCCGGGCGTGGCGCAGATGAAATCCACGGTTACGCTGCGCAAGATCAAGCACACGCACGTGCTGCCGCTGGATCACGTGATGCAGCCGACCGAGACGCGCAAGCGGGTGCAGTTCACCTGATCAGCGCCGGCGTGCAGCGGCGCGCGTGCTATGGTGCCTCCGGCTTTTACGGCGGGAAGCAGAACGGGCCGGAGCCTTATGCCGGGTTTTGGTCTCTCCGGCCTCCGAACGTTGCTTATTGACGATACGCGCCGCGACTTCCTCCTCGCGGCCGGCGTACCGCCCTTCCTTCTTGAACTTGCGCTCCAGTTTCTTATATTCGCGCTCCCGCTTGGGGCTGGCTCCTGTGGGCATGATGTTCTCCTGATCATCGATAGCGCCAGCCTAAGCGCGTAAAGCCCCAAGGTCTGTTCGACAACTAACCGCGCACGACAGCCAATTCTGCTTCCAGACTAGCTGCTATATGCGGAAGATTCGCCTTAGCCGCGTCTCGCCGGCTGTTCCGTGACGCTCGCGCCTCCGATGAATAAAACCGCTCACGCACTTTCGTGCCCGATTCCGATGACACGACTGTCTCAAACCAATCGCCTTGGTACACAGGTAGTAACTCGCCTCCGCCGGTTTGATAGCCCAGCGAACGCAACGGATACAAGTCCATTATTTCTATCAGCCGCTTATCAAATGTCAGGAAAGCGGTGAAGAAATAGCGCGCCTCCCGGTTAATATTCAAGGTCATTGCTTCTTCAAGATGACGTATGTGCAGGAGATCCCAAGCCATGTTACTCAGTTGCTTAGGCAGATCATTTCGACCCTTCTGGATTTTTCCAAAGAAACTAAGGTCCTGACCTCGTTCAAAATACGCCCGCGCAATTACCGTCTCACGTGCAAATATGGTGGCGAATTCGCCGTCACAAAACGCAAGAAAGTCTATTACCTTCTCTGTTACGCTTCGGCCAGCGGTATATAGTTGAATCAAGGCCATCTTCATCAGGCAGATGTACATGTATTGATGTCGGGTACGCAATCCGCCCAACGCTGCATGATTGTGCCGTTCCTCATACATATCGGAAATCAACTTCAAAGCACGTGAATCGAGCTCGCCAGCGGTCAGCACTGAACGGGCTTCGCCATTTACCTTCAGCCATTCCTTATCCAATGTGCGAAGCGTTTCGTACGCCTTCAGTTTGGCGAAAATTCGGTCTGCTGCTTTTGCATCGCTAAGATTGAAGCGATTCTCATTAATGTAAGGAAGTGGGTCGACATTGACCTCATCTCTTGCAATGAACGCAAACACCTCCTTAAAGTCGTCAGGAATTTTGTTATTTGGAAGCCCTTTGATGTAGGGTTCCAGATAGCTCATGGCCTGCGTATCGAGTGAAATCGAGCAATCAACAGGATAGGAAACCGGTCCCTGGCGGGCACTCATCTCGCTGAAAGTATCAGGATCGAGTACAAATACGCGTTCAGAGGAAAAGATACTCCGTACCGCGGCGCCAGCCCCAAATGTACGATTTACAGCAAACCCAAGGCTGGCCCCCTTCTCAGCAGCGAAGACAAATTTATAGTCGGTGATTAACGGCCAGCACTGGCTATACAACACGATGGCCTCAGCAACAGAATCAGCGTTGCAAATCTCGGCAACAAGCTCGCGCGTGATCGCATACCTATCCATCGCGATCACCTGCCTAGGGCTTGACGAACAGGGCCTGCAGGTCGCCGTACGGCATGGCCTGGGCGATCAGGGGGCCGGCGTTGCCGGTGGCCAGGAAGCCCTTGGCCATGTCGGCGGCGACTGCCCACAACGCTTGCGGGATGCCGGAGCCGGCGCTCAGGCGTGCAACGCCGAGCTTGTGCAGCTCATCGGCTGATGGCAACCCCGGCCAGTCCATGACGTTGACCGGCAGCCCAGCGCCCGCGACCACGGCCTTGATCTCGTCTACCTTGCAAATGCCCGGCACGAACAGGCTGTCGGCGCCGGCTTCCTTGTACAGCGCGGCGCGCTGCAGCACTTCCGCCACCCGCTCGCTTTCCGGCGCCAGACCGCGCAGGTAGACGTCGGTGCGGGTGTTGATGAAGATGTAGCGGCCCTGCTTGCGGATGGCGCTGATTTTCTCGGCCAGCAGCGCCGGTGCATCGTTGCCGTCTTCCAGATTGATGCCGGCCACACCAGCCTCGATCAGGCGCAGCACGTTGCGCGCCACCTGCTGCGGATCGGACGAGTAGCCGTTTTCAAAATCCACCGACAGCGGCACCGTCAGCACGCGCGCGATGTTGGCTGCCACCGCCACCGCGTTATCGACCGGCAAATGGTCGTTGTCGGCGTAGCCCTGCGCCCACGCCACGCCGGCGCTGGTGGTGGCAATCGCCGAGGCGCCCAGACTTTCAAACAGGCGCGCGCTGCCTGCGTCCCAGGCGTTGGGCAGGTGCAGCAGTTTGCTGCCATCGTGCAGTTTCTTGAACTCGTTCATGCGGTCTCCTTAGAAAAGACTGGCTTGCGCCGTGGTCAGGCTGGTAAAACTGTCGTTCATCGGCAGCAGGATCGAGTCGGCGATCGGCTGCAGTTGCTTGGTCAGGTAATGCTCGTAATCGATGTGGGAGCGCACCACTTCCAGCGGCTCCGGCCCGCCGGTGGTCATCACATAGCTGATCCAGCCGCCGTTCTGGTAGCGCAGCGGGCGCCGTTGCGCCTGATTGTACTCATCGGCCAGGCGGGCGGCGCGCACTTGCGGCGGCACGTTGACCTTGTATTCGTCCAGCGGCTGGCGCAGACGCTTGCGGTAGACCAGCAGGTCGTCGTAGGCGCCGGACATGGTTTTCTGCGCATACTCGCGCACGTATTCCTGATACGGCTCGTCCTTGAAGATGCGGGTGAACAAGCCTTGCTGGAACTGCTGCGCCAGCGGCGTCCAGTCGCTGCGCGCCACTTCCAGCCCGCGGTAGATGACTTCTTCCTCGCCCTTGCTGTTGATGGTGAGGCCGGCATAGCGCTTCTTGCTGCCCATGTCGGTGCCGCGGATGGTCGGCATGAAGAATTTCTGGTAGTGGGTGTCGAACTCGATTTCGAGGTGGCAGTCGAGGCCGTGCTTTTCCTTCAGCATGGTGCGCCACCAATCGTTGATGTAATCCGCCAGCCCCTGCCCGATCGCCAGCGCTTCCTGATTCGGATATTCTTTTTTCAGCCAGATGAAGATGGAGTCGGTGTCGCCGTAGATGACGTCGTAGCCGCGCGCCTCCACCAGCTCGCGCGTCTGCTTCAGCATCTGGTGGCCGCGCAGCGTCACCGAGGAGACCAGCCGGGGATTGAAGAAGCGGCACTCGCTGGCGCCCAGCACGCCGCAGAAGGAATTCATCAGCAGCTTGAGCGCGGTCGACAGCGGCTCGTTTTTCGCGCGCTTGGCGGCATCGCGCTGTTTCCAGATTTCGGTGGTGATGGCCGGCAGGCAGTGCTTCTCGCGCGAGAACACGGTGCCGTTCACGCCCTCCACCACGTCGGCCTTGTCGGTGGCGATCTCGCCTTCGATCAGGCCGACCGGATCGACCAGGAAGGTGCGGATGATGGACGGGTACAGGCTCTTGTAATCCAGCACCACCACCGAGTCGTACAGGCCGGGCTTGGAATCGATCACGAAGCCGCCCGGCGAGGCGCCGCCACTGATGTCGCCCACATTCGGCGCCACATAGCCTTCGCGGTGCATGCGCGGCAGGTAGTGATGGTTGAAGGCGGCAATCGAACCGCCCAGATGGTCGGCCTGCAAGCCGGTCACGGTGGCGCGCTCGATCATGAAGGCCAGCAGGTTGGCTTTCTCAAAGATGCGCGTCACCAGCTCGCAGTCCTTGAGGTTGTACAGCGCCAGCGCCGGCTTGTCCTCATGGAAGCGGCGCTCGATCTCGGCCATCTTGTCGTAGTCGTCGCCAATGTCCTTGCCTTCGCCCAGCATGGCCTGCGCCACGTTTTGCAGGCTATACGACGGGAACAGCCACGAGGCCGACTTCAGGGCGTCGATCCCGTCCAGGATGATGCGGCCCGGCACCGGCGCAAACAGATAGCCCTGCTTGCCCGGATGCTCGCGCCATTCGATGGCCTTGCCTTCCCGCCCGAACGCCAGCGGCACCTTGTGCTTGTCGGCGTTTTTTTGCAGTACGCGCAGGTCGAACTGCACCACGTTCCAGCCGATTACCACGTCGGGATCGTGGCGTGCCATCCAGGCGTTCAGCCGTTCGATCAGCTGGCGCGGGGTGGCGCAATATTCGAGGTCGAAATCCACCGGCGGCGGCGCGGCCGGCGCCGCGCCCAGCATATAGACCTGGCGCTGGCCGCAGCCCTCCAGCGCGATCGAATACAACTCTTCAAAGGCGCTGGTTTCAATATCCAGCGACACCATGCGCAGCGCCGGCCGGTACGCTGGCGCGGGCTTGAGCTTGCAGTTGTGGATGACGGCGCCGCTGTGGTGGCCGCCCTCGGTCTGCACGGTGGCGGTGATGAAACGCTCCATCAGGTAGCGCTCGGGCGGGCGGATGTCCGCCTCGTACAGCTTGACGCCATGGTCGCGCAGCGTGCGTTCCAGTGCCGTCAGCTGTTTGTAGCGCGCGGCGTAGACGCCTACCACCGGCTGCTGCTGGAAGGTCTTGAGTTGCAGCTCGCGCAATTCGATGCCGGCGTCCGGCGCCAGCTGCGCTTCAATGACGCCGCGCAGCGCTGCCTCGGCAAACGCGACCGATGTTTGCGCGGTCAGCCGGACTTTCTTCGGGCCGGCGTCGGTCGCCAGCCAGAAGTCGATCTCCGTCCCACCGGGCGTGTCGCGCCAGTGACGGGTCAGGATGAAGCCGGTATGTGCGGTATGCGTCATGACAGAATTATACTGTATGCGCATACAGTTTACATTATTCCAGCCTGACCCAGCTGGCCGCCTTGTACGATAGCCGCAGGGCAGCCGGTCCGCGCGGCGCCGGCCGGTGTTCCGGCCGCCCTGGCGCGCCGGGCCGTTCGACGTCGAAGGCGACGCCGTCCAGGCTGACTTCCACCGTGGCGCCCTCCTCGTCACGGCCGGAAAACAGCAGCAAGGCGCCCGGTCCGCGCACCGCGCCGCGCAGCGTCGTCAGGCCGGACCAGCGATAGCTCATCAGTTCGCCGGTCAGGCGGGTGGCGGCCTGCACCAGCGGCAGGCGCTGTTCGTGGGATGGATCGCCGCCGCTGATCCAGTGCAGGTGCACCTCGTGCAGGCGGTGCTGTTCGGCGTCAAAGATATAGCGCAGGCGTGCGGCGCCGGGGCCGGGCGGCAACGCCGGCAGGATCAACTCCAGCTGCTGCTCGCCGCTGACACGGTCGATATCATGGTGCAGCGTGGAGCCGGCCTTGGGATGCTCGCGCGCGATCACGTCCAGCACGGCCCCCATGTCCATGCCCCAGCGTGCGCGGCCATAGCCGGTGCAGCGGTAACGGTGCTCGCGCACCTGCCACGAGCGCGGCTGGCCGGTCAGCGAAAGTTCCAGCATGGCGCGCCGCGGCAGGCGCGAACCGGGCTGCGGCAAAGTGTCTTGGCGGTGCATTGATCAAAAGCGCGAGATAAAACCGCTTTATTGTAGGTGCCGGATTGGCATCTTGTATGTAGCACGAAAGTGCTACATCGGGCCTTGGGCCAGCGCATCCGGCGTAAAATGGCCGCATGAAGCACACCGATCCCCGCCCCATCCACGTCGCCATCGTCGAGGACGATCCCGATTTCAGCAACGCCCTCCGCCTGGTGGTGCAGCAATCGGCCGACATGCAGCTGGTCGGCCGCGCCGCCACCCAGGCCGAAGGACTGGCCTTGCTGTCCGGTCCGCCAGCCGACGTGCTGCTGGTGGACCTGGGCTTGCCGGATGGTTCCGGCATTGCCGTGATCCGCGCCGCGGCCCAGCAATGGCCCAGCTGCAGCATCATGGTCAGCACCAATTTTGGCGATGAAACCCATGTGATGCGTTCGATCGAGGCGGGCGCCGCCGGCTATCTGCTGAAAGACAGCTCGCCGTCCAGAATGAGCGACGAAATCCGCAGCCTGGCCAACGGCGGCAGCCCGATCAGCCCGATCATCGCGCGCCAGGTGCTGGCGCGCTTCCGCCACACCGCGACCGCGCCGCCAGCCAGCAGCCACGCCGGCGAGGACAGCGCCGCCCTGCTGTCGCAACGCGAGAAAGAGGTGCTGGACTACATCACCAAAGGCTTTACCGTGCACGAGATTGCCGGCCTGATGCAGCTGTCGCACTTCACCGTGCGCACCTTCGTGCGGCGCATCTACAGCAAGCTGAAGGTGTCTTCCAAGGCCGAGGCCATCTTTGAGGCACGCACCCAGGGGCTGCTGTCCTGATGGAACGTTCGTCGCGGCTGCTGGCCCATCTGTTGCTGTTCTTTTCGGTGGCGGTGCTGATCGCGGCCGCCTCGTTCTATCTTGATAACGACGCCGGCCACGGCGATGCCGCCAGCCTGCACCTGACCCAGGCCGGCTGGCAGGAAACCACCGCGCCGGCCTACGCCGCGCCGCCCGCCACCATGGACAGCGCGGACCTGGCGCCGGCATGGCGGCTGGTGTCGCTGCCGTTCAGCCCGTCGATCGCGCTGCTGCGGCAGGCCGAGTCCGGCACCAGCGGCAAGCCGCCCACGGCGGTGCGCGTCACCTGGCTGAAGGTGGCGGTCGACCATTATCCCGTGCCGGCCAGCCCGCTTGCGTTGTACGGCATCCGCGTCAAGACCGACGGCACGATTGCGGTCTACATCAACGGCCGGCTGGCGCACCGGGCGCAGCAGAACGGGCCCTCCTGGAACAGCACGCGCACGCCGCTGTGGTTCACGCTGGACCAGGGCCGCGGCAGCGAGCCGGTGCGCGAAATCCTGCTGCGGCTGGAGCATAGCTATGCCTCGCAGACGGCGCTGGCGTCGCTGCGGCTGGGACCGGCCGAGGTATTGCGCCCGTCCTACCACCTGCGCATGTGGCTGCAGCAGCAATTGCCGGCCATGCTGAGCGCGGCCTTCCTGGCGGTGGGCGTGTTTGCGCTGTTTGTGTGGCTGCGCCGGCCGCACGAAATTGCCTATCTGCTGTTCTTCAACCTGTCGGCCACGGCGTTTTTGCGCGGCTTGCATTTTTATGTCGATCTGCCGGTGGAAAACGACTGGTTTGCCTGGCTGACGGTCAACTCGCTGTTCTGGCTGGTGCTGGCGGTGCACTTCTTCCTGTGCCAGCTGCACCAGCGGCCGCTGCGCTGGCTGACGCGCGGACTGGTGGCGGTGACGCTGGCGATCGCCGTGCTGACCTTGCCGGTGCTGGCGGTGCTGCCGAATATGCCGACCGTGACGCCGCTGATCTACATCGTGGCGCCGATGATGAGCCTGCTGGCCTGCGTGGTCGGCGGCATTTGCGCGTGGCGCCATTCGGCGGAGGGCCGGCTGGTGGTGTATGGCATCTTTGCCTGCACCGCCATGGGCATGACCGACTGGCTGCTGCAAAACAATGTGATCAGCGCGGAAGGCTGGTATCTGGGCGCGTATGCGCCGGCGGTGTGCTTCGTCACGTTCGGCATCCTGATGTACCGGCGCTACGTGGATGCGATTGCGGAAGTGGAGCGCGTCAACGCCAGCCTGGCCGAGCGGCTGAAAAAGCGCGAGGCGGAACTGGAGGCCAGCCACCAGCGCCTGCGCGAAATCGAACTGCGCCAGACCATCAGCGACGAGCGCCAGCGGCTGATGCAGGACATGCATGACGGGCTGGGCTCTTCGCTGATCAGCGCGATCCGCTCGGTCGAGCGCGGCAACATGAGCGACGAGCGCGTGTCGCAAATTTTGAAAGATTGTCTGGATGACCTCAAGCTGACCATCGATTCGATGGAGCCGGTGGAGGCGGATCTGCTACTGTTGCTGGCCACCCTGCGCTTCCGGCTGGAGCCGCGCCTGGAAGGCACGGGCGTGCAACTGTTGTGGGAAGTGAAGGAACTGCCGACGCTGCCGTGGCTGAATCCATCGAGCGCGCTGCACATCCTGCGCATCGTCCAGGAAAGCATCGCCAATATTTTGCGCCACACGCGGGCCAGCGAAATCCGGGTCGGCACCACTGCCGGCGCCGATGGCGTGCAAGTGCACATTGCCGACAACGGCGCAGGCTTCGACGTGGCGCAGGCTTTAAGCAATGGCGCCGGCCGCGGCCTGCAAAATCAACAACGCCGCGCCGCCTCGGTGGGCGGCAAGGTCAGCTGGCTATCCCACCCCGCCGGCACCCTGTTCACCCTCTGGCTCCCGCTCGCCCGCAAGGGATAAAAAAAAGCCCGCTCAGGGAGCGGGCTAAATCTATTTCCTTGGAGGAGAATAGAGGAGACAGGTGAATGATGCTCCTTACTCGACCATTAATCCAATTTATCTTTCTGATGCCAGAGATTCACACGGCGTATATCACTTAAAACTTCACGTCCAGCTTGACGCTGAAGTAGCGGAACACATCACGCGGCGGCACCCAGCTGTTGGCCGTGACCTGCGGCGAAGTGGCGGTCGGGCCGGCGCGGAACGACGATGGGCCGCTGGCATTGGCGTTCGGGATGTAGAAGCGGTCGAACAGGTTGTTGACGCGGAAGCTCAGCTTGTAGCTGTCGTTAGCCGCGCGGATGCCGAAGCCCAGGTCGGTAATGCTATATGCCTTGTTGCGCGCGTTCGGATCATTGTTGATGTTGGTAAGGTAGTCGCTTTGATAACGCACATTGGCGTTCACAAAGCCCTTGAACGGCATCGACGGAATCGCGAAGTCGTAATTGGCGCCGATGTTGGCCTTGATCTTCGGCGTGCCCGGGAACACCGAGTGGTCCAGATTCTGCACCCCGGTGGTCGAGCCCGGCGTGATCGGGAAGCAGGCGGCGTTCTGGCCGGCGATCGAGCCGTTGGCGGCCAGCTTGGTGCCGTTGACTGCAACATTGGTGGAATCGCTATAGCACGGACCATTGGCCCACTTCTCGATGGTCGGCAAGGTGAAAGCCAGCGCGGCGTTCACGGTCAGGTTGCTGGCCACCAGCGCGTTGGCGTCGATCTCGAAACCGTGGGTGCGGATGTGCGGGATCGAATTCAGCTGGCTGTAGATGGTCGGGTCGTTCGGCAGCACATAGGTCACGTTCTGCTGGTAGCCGAAGAAGTCCGAGTTGTAATACGTGGCCGCCACCGACATGCGGTTGTTGAACAGATTGGCCTTGGTGCCGATTTCGAAGCTCTGGCTGGTTTCCGGCTTGACCGGGAAGGCCGCCGCCGCTTTCAGGCCGGAGGTCACGTCATACGCCTCGCCCTTGTAGCCGGTCGATACCTGGGTATACACCATCCAGTCTGGCGTGATCTGCTTCTGCAGGCTGAGCTTGCCGGTGGTGGCCGGGTCGCTGTTGCCATAGCTTTCGAACTGGTCCACGCCCACCGGACCGGGCTTGAAGGACGCCTCGTCCAGCTGGTCGGTGTAGAAGTTGCGCTTGTAGTGGTAGCCCGAAATTTCCTCGTTGAAGCGCACGCCGGCGGTCAAGGTCCAGGTCGGCAGGAATTCCCACGAGGCCTGGCCAAACACCGCCTTGTTGGTGTTATAGATGTCGGTGTAGTAGTTGGTCGGGCTCGATGGCGAGTTGGCGTTGCAGGTCATCGGCGCCACGCAGTAGCCGCGAATGAAGTGACGGTAGATTTCGTTATGCGCCAGCCACAGGCCCGCCACATACTTGAAGGTACCGGTGTCCGGCGAGACGTAGCGGATCTCCTGCGTTTTCGAGCGGATGTCGTAAGTGCCGAACTGGTAGTTGCCGATGGTCGGGATGGTTGAACCGGCGGCGGCGATGGTCGGCTGGTCGGTAAAGTCCTGGTCGCGGAAGTCGTTGGCCAGGTATTTGCTCCACGAGGTGATCGACATCAGGGTGGCCTCGTTCGGCAAGGTCCACGCCACTTTCAGGCCCACGCCGCGGTCGCTGGAAATCAGGCCGGTCGGGAAATCGCGGCGCACATTGCGGTTGCCCGGATCGTTGACGTTGATGCCGGCCAGCAGTTTCGAGGCCGGCAGTTGTGGATTGCCGTTCAGGTAGACGCCGTCCAGGCCGATCGGGGTCGACACCAGGGTGCCGGCCGCCTGCGAACCGGTGCGCAGGAAGAAGCCGTTCACGGCCGTCACGCCGCGCGAGTTTTCCTGGAAGTTGTAGCGCGGCGTCAGGTCGACCTGCACGCTTTCGATCGGGTTCCACTGCAGCTTGGCCATGAAGGTCTTGCCGCCCGAGCCGTTGACGTCCTTGCCGTCGGTCAGGTTGTGGAAATTGCCCGGCATGCGGGTCTTGCCGGCGTACAGCCGCATGGCGAAGTGCTCGTCCAGCTGGCCGCCGGCCGAGGCGTTGACGCGCCATTCATCGTCGTTGGTGAGGTAGGTGCTGGCGCGGTACACCATCGGGCCGGAAATCGGTTTGGTGACAATGTTGACTGCCCCCGCCACCGCCGATTTGCCGAACAGCGTCGATTGCGGACCTTTCAGCACCTCGATGCGCGACACGTCAGCCAGGTCCTTGAAGGCCTGGAACTGGGTGGCGATCGGAATGTCATCGATGATGACGGCCACGTCCGACTCAACGCCGATGCCGACCGATACGGTGCCGATGCCGCGCATGAAGATGGCATTGTTGGCGGCGGTGGTGCCGGAGTTCAGCGTCAGCGATGGCATCATGGCCACCACGTCTTCGATCTCGCGGATGTTGGTGCGCTGGATTTCCTGTTCGCTCATCACCGAAATCGCCATTGGAACGCTTTCCAATTTTTCGACGCGTTTATTCGCGGTAACGACTACAGTCTCCAGGGTGCCGGGTTTGGTGGTCGATTCTTCCTGTTGGGCCTGCGCGTTCATGGACAGCAGGGCCAGGCCAAGCGCCGCAGCCATCGGCGTCAGGGGGATGGTTTTTCTCATGGTCGTCTCCGTTGTAATTTTAGTTAATCGTTTAACTTAAGTGACGAGCAAGATTAAATCAGCGCGCTTTAGAAGTCAACAGATGTGGGAAAACCGCGCAACAAGTGCGCGGAAAACGATTACCTTGAGGCTGACGTGGTTATTTATACCGGGCAAGTTCCATTTTGCCAATCTGCGAACGGTGGACTTCGTCCGGGCCGTCCGCCAGCCGCAGCGAGCGGGCGCTGGCGTAGGCATGGGCCAGGAAAGGATCGGCCATGCCGCCGCCGCCCTGCACCTGAATCGCCCAGTCGATCACCTGGCAAGCCATGGACGGCGCCGCCACCTTGATCATGGCAATTTCCTTGGCCGCCACCTTGTTGCCGACCGTATCCATCATGTAGGCCGCATTCAGCACCAGCAGGCGCGCCTGGTCGATCATGATGCGGGCTTCCGCGATGCGCTCCAGGGTGACGCCCTGCTCCGCCACCGGCTTGCCGAAGGCCACGCGGCTCAGGCTGCGCTTGCACATCTGCTCCAGCGCGCGCTCGGCCAGGCCGATCAGGCGCATGCAGTGGTGGATGCGGCCGGGGCCGAGACGGCCCTGGGCAATTTCGAAACCGCGGCCTTCGCCCAGAATCAGGTTGGCGGCCGGCACGCGCACATGGTCGAAGACGATTTCGGCGTGGCCGTGCGGGGCGTCGTCAAAGCCCAGCACCGGCAGGTGGCGCAGAATGTTGACGCCCGGCGTATCGCGCGGCACCAGGATCATCGATTGCTGCTTGTGGCGGCTTTCGTTGTGCGGATCGCTCTTGCCCATGAAGATGAACACGGCGCAGCGCGGATCGTTGGCGCCGGACGACCACCACTTGCGGCCATTGATCACGTAGTGGTCGCCGTCGCGCACGATGGAGCTGGCGATGTTGGTGGCATCGGACGATGCGACGTCCGGCTCGGTCATCCCAAAGCAGGAGCGGATGCGGCCATCCAGCAGCGGCTCCAGCCACTGCTTCTGCTGCTCCGGTGTGCCGTAACGCGCCAGCACTTCCATGTTGCCAGTGTCCGGCGCCGAGCAGTTGAACACTTCCGGCGCCCAGTGCACGCGGCCCATGATTTCACACAGCGGCGCGTATTCCAGGTTGCTCAGGCCGGCGCCGTGTGCGGAGTCCGGCAGGAACAGATTCCACAGACCGGCGGCGCGCGCCTTCAGTTTGAGGTCTTCCATGATTTTGGTCGGCACCCAGGCGTTGCCGGCAGCGCGGTTGGCGTCGATTTCGGCGTGGAAGGCGGCTTCGTTGGGATAGATGTGTTCATCCATGAAGGCCGTCAGTTTTGCCTGGAGTTCCCTTACTTTCGGGCTGTATGCGAAATCCATGTGTATCTCCGTTATCGGTAGGTGACGCTGCCCGGCTGGCCCAGCCATTCGAGGTGCGCGTAGTTATTCAGGTAGCTCAGCGTGAACTGGCCGGGGCGGTGCAGCAGCTTGGTGACGGCGCAATTGGCCAGCGTCCAGTTCAGCTCCATCACCTGATAGTCCTGCAGGCCAAGCAGATGCTGCATCAGGGTGGCGATCACGCCGCCGGAGGTGAACACGATGGCGGTCTGCTTGCTGCTGTCGGTATCCAGCCGCTCCAGCGCACGCACGCAGCGGCGGCGGAAGTCGGGCCAGGTTTCGGTGTAGTCGTTGTCGTGCCAGCCGCTCATCCAGCGCTGCATGGCGGCGCGGAACAGGTGCTCCAGCGCGCGCGGCGGATCGACGTGATTGGCCAGCAGCGCCTTGAAGGCGGCGGCATCGGCGTATTCCGGGCAGTGGCGCAGCAGCACTTCATGGTGATCGAACTCGGCCAGATCCGGATCGGTGATCCATTCGGTCTCGGTCAGCAGCGGCTTGGGCAGCTCGGCCAGGCAAGTGTCCGCGGTCTGCCGGTGCCGCGCCATGCCGCCGGTCACCACCTTATGGAATGACTGATGGCTGTTGGCGTACCACTGCCCCAGCAGGCGCGCCTGCTCGTAGCCCAGTTCCGACAGCTGATCATAATTGGCGGCGCCAAACGAGGCTTGCCCGTGGCGCACCAGCAAAATTTGTCCCATAACCCTCCCTGTCAAACCTGGCCGTGAGACGCTAGCTTAACGGCTGACCTATAATTCATCAAATGAATAGAATTAATTGAGCCAGATAAATTCCATGCATATATCAAAAGTTGACCTCAACCTGTTCACCGTACTGGAAGCAATCTACACCGAGGGCAGCATCACGCGCGCCAGCCAGAAGATGAACCTGACCCAGCCGGCCATCAGCCATGCGCTGAACCGGCTGCGGCAGCTGTTTGATGATCCCCTGTTCGAGCGTCAGGGCCATGTGATGGTGGCCACGCCGCTGGCGCGCTCCATCATCGAGCCGGTGCGGCGCGCGCTGCGCGGCTTTGAAGTGACCTTGAGCGGCGCGGCGCGCTTTGATGCCGCCAGCAGCGGGCGCAGTTTCTCGCTGGCGGTGCGCGACGTGCTGGAAGCCAGTGTGCTGCCGCCGCTGATGGCCGGCATCGCGCGTGCAGCGCCGGCGGTGGCGCTGCACACCTTGCAGGTCAGCCGGCGCGAACTGGAAAGCGAGCTGGCGGCAGGCACGCTGGATGTGTGCCTCGACGTGCTGCTGCCGCTGTCGAACGACATCCGCCGCGCGCAGCTGGCGGGCGACAAGACCGTGGTGCTGGTGCGGCGCGGCCATCCGCTGGTGAAGCGGCGCAAGCTGACCTTGGAGACCTATCTGCAACTGGAGCATATCCAGACCAGCTCACGCCGGCGCGGACCGGGGCTGGAAGATGTGGAACTGAGCCGGCAAGGACTGCAGCGCCGCATCCGGCTGCGCTGCCAGCACTACTTCGCCGCCTGCCGCGTGGTCAGCGAAACCGATCTGGCGCTGACCATGCCCGAGCGCCTGGCGCGCATCGTCAACCAGCAATTCAACAACCAGATCCTGCCGGTTCCCCTCGACATGCCGTCGCTGGACGTCTACCTCTACTGGCACGCCAACGTCGACACCGATCCCGCCAACACCTGGCTGCGCACCCAGATCGCCGCCGCCATGCAGGCCGCCGCCTGAATTTTTCGCATAAGCTTGCGCTATTTCATTCGTTCCAAAAGAGTAAGGGCGTCGATAGACTAGGCTTCATTCGATAGTTCATAACCTGTTATGACAGGTTATGGCAAACATGAGTGAAGCCATGACTAATTTCCGTACCGTTGAGCTGTCCCCGGTGCCGCTGTACACCCAGGTGAAGGAAAACCTGCGCGAGCGCATCCTCGATGGCACCTATCCCGCCCACGCCAGGCTGCCCGCCGAAAGTGAATTGAGCACCATCTTCGGCGTCAGCCGCATCACCGTGCGGCAGGCGCTGAGCGATCTGCAAAAGGAAGGTGTGATCTTCAAGATCCCCGGCAAAGGCACGTTCGTCGCCAAGCCCAAGGCCTTCCAGCAGTTGACGCAGCTCGAAGGCTTTGGTGAAGCCATGAGCCGCATGGGCTATGAGATTTACAACCAGGTGACCAGTCACAAGACCATCGCCGCCACGCCGCATGTGGCGCAGCAGCTGCAATTGCCGCCGGGTGCCGAGGTCACCGAGATCAAACGCATCCGCCACCTGAACCGCGAGCCGGTCTCGCTGGAGGTGACTTATCTGGCGCAGGACATCGGTGAACGCCTGGCGCGCGAAGACCTGGCCACGCGCGACATTTTCCTGATCCTGGAAAACGACTACGGCATTCCGCTCGGCCGCGCCGACCTGCAAGTGGACGCCATCCTGGCCGACGAAACGCTGGCCCACGCCCTGCGCGTGCAGCAGGGCAGCGCCGTGCTGCGCATCGAGCGCCTGACCCACCGCGCGGACGGCGCCCCGCTCGATTTCGAATACCTCTACTTCCGCGGCGACGCTTTCCAGTACCGCCTGCAAATCAACCGCCGCCCATAGGAGCTGTTATGCAAACTCATATCGAGACTGTCGACGTGCTGGTTATCGGCGGCGGCACCGCCGGCCCGATGGCCGCCGCCAAAGCCAAGGAAGCCAACCCGCAGCTGCGCGTGCTGCTGCTGGAGAAAGCCCACGTCAAGCGCAGCGGCGCCATCTCCATGGGCATGGATGGCCTGAACAACGCCATCGTCCCCGGCTTCGCCACGCCCGAGCAGTACGTGAAGGAGATCACCACCGCCAACGACGGCATCGTCAACCAGAATACGGTGATGGCCTACGCACAAAACAGCTACGCCATGATCGAAGAGCTGGACCGCTGGGGCGTCAAGTTTGAAAAAGACGAAACCGGCGACTACGCCATGCGCAAGGTGCACCACATGGGCACCTATGTGCTGCCCATGCCCGAAGGCCATGACATCAAGAAGGTGTTGTATCGCCGCCTGAAACGCCAGCGCGTCGAGATCACCAACCGTCTGGTCGCCACCCGCCTGCTGCTGGCGGAAGACGGCAGCATCGCCGGCGCCATGGCTTTCGATTGCCGCACCGGCGACTTCCATGTGATCCGCGCCAAGACCGTGGTGCTGGCCACCGGCGCCGCCGGCCGTCTCGGCCTGCCCGCCTCCGGCTACCTGTTCGGCACTTACGAAAATCCGACCAATGCCGGCGACGGCTACAGCATGGCTTACCACGCGGGCGCGGAACTGTCGGGCATCGAGTGCTTTCAGATCAACCCGTTGATCAAGGATTACAACGGTCCCGCATGCGCTTACGTCACCGGTCCGTTCGGCGGCTTCACCACCAATAACAAGGGCGAACGCTTCATCGAGTGCGATTACTGGAGCGGTCAGATGATGCAGGAGTTCTACAACGAACTCCAGGGCGGCAACGGCCCGGTATTCCTCAAGCTGGATCATCTGGCGGAAGAAACCATCAGCACCATCGAAACGATTTTGCACACTAACGAACGCCCGAGCCGCGGACGCTTCCACGCCGGACGCGGCACCGACTACCGCCAGCAGATGGTGGAAATGCACATCTCGGAAATCGGCCTGTGCAGCGGCCACTCCGCATCCGGCGTATGGGTCAACGAGCGCGCCGAGACCACCGTGCCGGGACTGTATGCTGCCGGCGATCTGGCCTGCGTGCCCCATAACTACATGCTGGGCGCGTTCGTCTACGGCAAACTGGCCGGCGAAGCCGCTGCCGGACGCTGTGCCGCCATCGAGCTGCCGGCGCTGGACCAGGCGCAGGTTGAAACGGAGCGTGCGCGCGTATGGGCGCCGTTGAATCGGCCGGACGGCCTGCCGCCATCGCAAGTGGAATACAAACTGCGCCGCATGGTGAACGACTACCTGCAGCCGCCGAAAGTCACGCGCAAGATGGAAATCGGCTTGAGCCGCTTTGAAGCCATACGCAGCGATCTGGATCGCCTGGCGGCCACCAACCCGCATGAATTGATGCGGGCGATGGAAGTCCATGCCATCCGCGATTGCGCGGAGATGGCGGCACGCGCCTCGCTGTACCGCACCGAGAGCCGCTGGGGCCTGTACCACAACCGCGTCGACCATCCACAGCGCAACGATGCCGACTGGCTGTGCCACGTGCAGGTGAAGAAGATCGATGGCGCCATGCAGTGCTTCAAGCGCCCGCTGGAGCCCTACATCATCGCCCTCGACGAAGAAGAGAAACAAGCTTACCAGCGCCTGCGCATCATGCGCGAAGCTGCATAAAGGAGAACGCCATGCCCATCGCCCATACCCCCAGCAGCGTGCCGGTGCGCGTCAACGACGCGCTGTGCATCGCTGACAAAGGCTGCACCGTCTGTGTCGACGTCTGCCCGCTCGACGTGCTGGCCATCGACTTCAGCAAAGGCAAGGCTTATATGAAGTTTGACGAATGCTGGTACTGCATGCCCTGCGAAAAAGACTGCCCGACCGGCGCAGTAACGGTCGATATCCCTTATCTGTTACGATGAATTGGAGATTTACTATGGCTCTGCAACACAAACTGTTCGTCCTGCTGACCGCCCTCGCCTTCGGCGCGGCCAACGCCGAAACCATTCGCGTCGCCATCGGCACGCAAGACACCACCATCAATTGCGCCACCGGCGGCCTGCTGATCCGCGAGTTGAAGCTGCTGGAAAAATATCTGCCGCATGATGGCAAGTATAAGGACGTGCAGTACGATATCCAGTGGAAGAACTTCACCTCCGGCGCACCGCTGACCAATGAAATGGTGGCCGGCAAACTGGATATTGGTTCGATGGCCGATTTCCCCGGCTCCTTCAACGGCGCGGCTTTCGCCAAGGCCGGCAAGAAAAGCCTGTTCATCACGGTGCTGTCGGGCAGTGTGCAAGGCAGCGGCAACGGCATCGTGGTGCCGAAAGCGTCGCCGGTGCAGTCCCTGGCTGAATTGAAGGGCAAGACCATCTCCGTGCCGTTCGCCTCCACCGCACACGGGATGCTGCTGCGCGCCATCAAGGCACAGGGCTGGGAACTGGACAAGGACATCACGGTGGTGACACAGGCGCCGGAAGTAGCCGGCTCCGCGCTGCAAGCCAACAAGATCGAAGCGCACGCCGACTTCGTGCCGTTCGCGGAACTGTTCCCGCATCGCGGCTTCGCCCGCAAGATCTTCGACGGCTCGCAAGCGCAGGCGCCCACGCTGCACGGCAGTCTGGTGGATGCGGACTACGCCAGGAAGTATCCGGAAATCGTCACCGCCTTCCTGCGCGCCGCGATCGAGGCCGACCGCATCATCGCCGCCGAGCCGGAAAAATACAGTGAGCTGATCGCCAAGGTGACCGGCATCGAGGCGGAAGTCGACTACCTGTTCCATGGCCCGCTCGGCCTGCAGACGCGCGACTTCACCTGGAAGCCGGAATTCCGCCAGGCCGTCAAAACCTCAATTGAAACGCTGCGCCTGATGAAGCGCACCGACAATGACCTCGACGTCAACGAATTCATTGACGACAGCTACATCCGCGCCGCCTTCAAGCAGGCCAATCTCGATTACGACGCCAGCCTCAAAAACTACAAGCGGCTGCCGCTGGTAGCCAAGGATGCCAGCACCGGCAAGCAGATCACCGATTTCGCGCGCCTGACGCAGGTGTGGGTGGCGAACGAGCCGCTGGTACGCCACTACGCTACCGCCGAAGCAGCCTTCGCCGCCGTGCGCAAGCTGGAAAAAGAGGGCAAGAAGATCCGGGTGGTGTATGCGCATGACCGCAACAGCGGCCTGAAACTGTTCGCCTACGATGCGTGGTTCGTCACCGCAAAAGGTGAAACCAGCGCCTTCCTGTCCAAGGCTTCCGCCGAAGCATGGGCCAGGCAGCGCGGTGGTTCGGTGCAGAGCTACGCCGCAGTGCTGGGCGGCGGCACGGACGCCAGGCTGGCCAGCAAATAAGGATACACGCTCATGAGCGCACTTCGGATCAATCGCATCAACGGCAGTGAAGCGCTGCGCTGGGGCCTGCGTCTGGCCTCGCTGGCAGCCTGCCTGCTGGCGTGGCAGTGGGCGGCCGGGGACCGTCTCAATCTCGGCCTGCTGACTTTTCAAAACGTGCCGCCACCCAGCGAGGTTGCGCAAGCGGCATGGGCGCTGCTGCATTCGCCCAAGCTGGCCGAGCACCTGCAAGCCAGCTTGTGGCGTGTGTTCGCCGGATTCTCGGTGGCGGCGGCGGCCGGCATCGTGCTGGGTCTGGGCATCGGCCGCTGGAAGCGCTGGGAAGACGTGCTGATGCCGCCGCTGGAGATGCTGCGCCCCATTCCGGCGGTGGCGTGGATACCGCTGGCGATCCTGATGTTCCCTTCGTCCGAGATGTCGATGATCTTCATCACCTTCACCGGCGCGCTGTTCCCGATTTTGCTGAACACCGTGCATGGCGTGGAGCAGATCGATCCGCGCTTGATCGCATCGGCGCGCAGCCTGGGCGGCGGTTCGTGGGCGATTTTTCTGGAGGTGGTGCTGCCGGGTGCTGCGCCCAGCATCGTTACCGGCCTGTCGATCGGCATGGGCACGGCGTGGTTCTGCCTTGTGACGGCGGAGATGATTTCGGGCCAGTTCGGCATCGGCTATTACACCTGGGCGTCGTACACGATTCAGAACTACGCCGATATCGTGGTCGGCATGCTGGTGATCGGCGCGCTGGGCATGGGCAGCAGTGTGCTGGTCAAACGTGCGGGCCAGGCGCTGATGCCATGGCATCAACAGGAGAACAAGGCATGAGAGACGTGAACCAGGCTTATGGCCGCATTGCGATTGACAAGTTGTCGCTGCGGGTTGGCACCGGTGCGCAGGCATTTGAGGCGGTGCAGGATGTGTCGCTGAACGTGGCGCCGGGTGAATTCGTTTGCCTGCTGGGGCCTTCGGGTTGCGGCAAGTCGACGCTGCTGGGCGCTCTGGCCGGGCATCTGCGGCCGAGCAACGGCAGCATCACAGTGGATGGGGTGGCGGTCGAAGGACCGCATGCGGAGCGTGGTCTGGTGTTCCAGCATCACACGCTGTTCCCCTGGCGGCGCGTGATTGATAACGTGGCGTTTGGGTTGAAGATGCAGGGCGTCGGCCGCACTGAACGTCGCCGGCGCGCCGCCGAGTTGCTGGCAATGGTGGGCTTGCAGGACTTTGCCGAACATTATCCGGCGCAGCTGTCGGGCGGGATGAAGCAGCGGGTGGAGATTGCGCGCGTACTGATTAATCATCCGCGTGTGATGTTGATGGATGAGCCGTTCGGCGCGCTCGATGCGCAGACGCGCCTGATGATGCAGCAGTTGCTGTTGCAGCTGTGGGCGCAGATCCGCACCACCATTGTCTTTATCACGCACGATATCGATGAAGCGCTGTTCCTGGCCGACCGGATTCTGGTAATGAGCCCCCGGCCAGGACGCATCATTGAAGAGATCAAGGTGGACTTTGCGCGCGCGCGCGATGCGTCGCTGGTGACGTCGGAACACTTTACGCGCTTGAAACGGCGCTGCCTGCAGCTGTTACAGCCGACGGTTGCGGAACTGCCGCTGGAGCGCCTCTCCCCTTTGGGCGCGGACCGCGCGCGCCAACTGCAATTTGCCATTTAAGGAAAGCATGAGCACTATTTTTGAAGATACCGATCTGGCGGAGTTTCGTGAGCGCTTGCAGCACGCGGATAGCGCGGTGCGGCGCATTGCGGTGCTGGATCTGGCCGACCGTGATGGTGACGAGCACGCACCACTATTCGTCGCCGCCTTGCGCGACACCGACGCCGCCGTTCGTGCCGAAGCCGCACGCGCTCTGGAGGCTTTTGAAAGCGTGGATGGCGTGACAGGACTGGTCGCGCTGCTGACTGACGAAGACGATGAAGTGCGTGATGCTGCAGCGCATACCCTGAGCGAATTGAAGCAGGTTGCGTCGGCAGCCGTGCTGTTGCCGCACGTCGCGCATCCAGACGCCTTCGTACGCATCTCAGTGCTGCGCGCCGTCCGCGAACTGCGCGCACCCGGCAGCTATACACCAGCGCTGGCGGCGCTGAACGACGCCGATGCCGCAGTGCGCCGCGAAGCGGTTGCCGTGCTGGGCTACCTGAAGCAACCCGAAGCGCTGCCAGCCCTCACCCGCCTGGTAAGCCACGATCCCGATGCCGAAGTCCGCCGCGCCGCCGTCGGTGCGCTCGCCTACGCCTCCAGTCCAGCACTCCCGCCGACCAACGTCGCCGCCGGCAGTCCGTCCAGCAGCCGCGCAGATGAAAGTGATGCCGATTACGCCTCGGCCGCCCTCGCCGCGCTGCTGGACGGCTTGCGCGACAGTGCATGGCAGGTTCGCGAGGAAGCCGCGACCACGCTGGGCAAGCTCGTCCTGCCGCCCGCCGGCAAGCAGCAAGCCGGCGCTGCATTGATCGATACCCTGAAAGACGCTTACTGGCAGGTGCGCCTGCGTGCTGCCCGTAGTCTGGGACGTCTGCGCCACGCCCCCGCGCTGGAATCTCTGGTGGCTGCGCTTACCCACACCATCAGCAATCTGCGCAAGGAATCCGCACTGGCGCTGGGAGAATTGGGCAACGCCGCAGCCATTCCCGCCCTGACCGTGGCGGCCGACGACAGCGATCCGGAAGTCCGCAAATCCGCCCGCCTTGCGCTAACCCAGATTCAAGGCGCACTACGATGAGCGGCTATCCACGGCAAATCGTCAACAACCGCCAGCGCCGCGTGCTGGACATCGTCTGGAGCGACGGCTCGGCGCAACAGCTGTCGCACGCCGCGCTGCGCGCGCAATGCAAATGCACGGTATGCCAGTCCAACCGTCTGCTGGCCGGCGCCATGCAGATCGCCCCCACCGCGCCGGCGGCGGACGTGCGCATCGACGACATCCGCCAGATCGGCGTCTATGGTGTGCAGCTGGTCTTCAGCGACGGCCACGAACGCGGGATCTATCCCTGGCCTTATCTGCGCGAGCTAGCCATCACTCGGCAGGAAGATTCCATCGACGCCAGCGCGGCCTAGCTTCGTGGTGGCGGCGGTGTGCCGCGGCCCGTGAACATCAGCACTGCGGCTTCGCACCGGCCGCCAATCCGCGCACGGCCTTGGAGATATCCGCACCGATGCGTGCCACGGCGCGCCGGTGGCCAGCAACCAACTCGTCATATCCAGCCGTCACCGTCTCCTGCGCCACACTGCGGCAAGTCAGCACCTGCGTACTGCCGACCAGCCGCACGCTCCACACCGCATCGATCAAGGCATACTGCCCTGGCGCCGATTCAAACCGCTGCACATTGGTGCTGATGCGATACACCGGCGCCTTGTCCGGCGTCGGCGTGCGGAACACATCGATTGTGCCCAGTTCACCGGAAATCGCCAGCGACAAAGCCTGCCCGATCTCCGCCGCTGGCGGCGATACCCAGCGCTCCTGTTCCAGCAAATCCACCCGGCCAGCGCCAGTCGTCACCACCAGCTGATTGCGCGCCACCTGCTGCGGCACCGTCACCGCCGGCAGCTCGATGTAATAGGATGCCTGCGGCGCCGATGCCGACGGCAAACCCATGCCGCTGCTCAGGCTATAAAACCGCTCCGGCGGCGCGCTCGCGCAACCTGCCGCCAACACCATCGCCGCCACGCCGAACGCACGCATCATTTCTGCTCTCCTTTTTTCTCCTGCTTACCACGTATCAGCGATTCCGGATGCCGTTCAAGATAATCCGACAAGGCATTCAAGGACTGCAAAGTCTGCGTCAGCTGCTGCAAAGCTTCGCGCAAATCCGACTGTACCGGCGAGTCCTTCTGCAACAGCTGATCCGCCTCATTGAAGGTCTTGCGCGCGGCCGCCAGCGTGCCCTTCATCTCCGGCACCACCTGCGCATCCAGCTGCTTCATCAGCACATCCACGCTCTTCAAGGTGTCGCGCAGATTTTTGCCGATTTCCTCAAACGGCACCTTATCCAGCTTGCGTGCGATGCTGGAAATCTGCGTCTGCAATTCATCCAGGCTGTTAGGCACGGTCGGCACCTCCGGCACCTCGGCCGAAAAATCCACCTTGGCCGGTGCCGCATTCGGGAAGAAATCCAGCGCCACATACAACTGGCCAGTCAACAGATTCCCGGTCCGCAGCTGACCGCGCAAGCCGCGCGCCACCAGTCGTTCCAGCAACTGCGGTCCGGCATTGCGTTCCTGATCATTGGCGATGGTCTGCGCGAAACTGCGGCCCAGTCGTGCCGGATACATATCCACCGTCACCGGCATGCGGAAACTCTTCTTCACCGGATCAAACTCCACGCCAACCGAGCGCACCTCGCCCATCACAATGCCGCGGAAGTCCACCGGCGCGCCTGCCGACAGGCCGCGCAAGGACTGATCGAAATACAGCACGGTCGTAATCGGCACGCCATCCGGCTCGCGCATCGCGCTGGCCTGATCCGCCGCCAGATCAAACTCGGCGCCAGCCGGCGACACCGTGGAGGGCTTCTGCCCGCTGACCGACTCAAACGCAATGCCGCCCACCAGCAAGGCTGCCAGCGACTGCGTATTCACCTTGAAACCACTGGAATCCAGCCGCACGTCCACACCGCTGGCATGCCACCAGCGCGTATTCTTACCCACATACTGATCGTAGGGCGCGCTGACGAACACCGATATCTGCACGCCACGCCCCTTCTCCTCCAGATCGAATCCCGTTACCTGCCCCACCTGAATACGGCGATAGAAAATCGGCGAGCCGACATCAATGGAACCCAGCGTATCGCCATGCAGTGTATAAATCGTCCCCTTCTCGTCGCGCGCCACCTGCGGCGGCTTTTCCAGGCCCGTGAAATCGGTCTTGGTTTCCTCCGACTTGCCCGCATCCACGCCAATATAAGAACCGGACAACAGCGTGTTCAAGCCCGACACGCCACTGGCGCCGATGCGCGGCTTCACCACCCAGAACCGCGTGTCGGCCGCCGTAAAGCGCCTTGCTTCCTTGCTCATGTCGATGGTGACCAGCACGCGCGACAAATCCCTGGCCAGCGAAATAGACCGCACCAGGCCAATATCCACGTCCTTGTATTTGACTTTGGTCTTGCCCGGCTCCAGCCCGTCCGCGCTGCGGAAGCTGACAATCACTGTCGGCCCCTGATCCAGCACCGACTTGACCACCAGCGTCAGACCGATCACCGCCGCCAGAAGAGGAATCAGCCACACCAGCGAGGGCAGCCAGCGGCTGGCCTTTTCCACATTCGGTTCCGGCAGCGGCGGACCGCTTTCGTTTTCAGACATGCTTCTCTCCATGTGTATCAATGGGATCCCAGATCAGGCGCGGATCGAATTGCATAGACGCGATCATGGTCAACACCACCACCGCGCAAAACGCCAGCGCGCCGGGACCGGCCGTAATCACCGCCAGCGACTGGAAGCGCACCAGCGCCACCGTCAGCGTAATGACAAAAATATCGAGCATCGACCAGCGGCCGACAAACTCCACGATGCGATACAACACCGTGCGCTGCATCGGCCGCCAGCGCGAGCGCCGCTGCGCCGTCCATGCCAGCAGGGCCAGCGCCGCCAGCTTCAGCACCGGGACCACAATGCTGGCGATGAAAATAATCGCCGCCAGCGCCGGTGAACCACTGGTCCAGAAGTAGACCACGCCGCTGATGATGGTGTCGTCCTCCTTACCGAACAGGGAATGCGTGTACATCACCGGCAGCAGGTTGGCCGGGATATAAAGAATCGCTGCCGCCAGCAGAAACGCCCAGGTGCGCCCCACGCTATCGGGATGACGGCGGTGCAGGCGCGCACCGCAGCGGGCGCAATACTGATGCCGCACCGTGTACTTGAGCGATTCCACCAGCCCGCAGCTATGGCAGGCCAGCAGCGGCGCGCCTTTGCTCAGCGCCGCGTAATGGAAGGTCTTCTGTGCCGCGCGGCGCGGTCCCGGCATATGCTCACCGATATTCCACAAAATCCTGGGATCAAAAGACACTACCACCGCCAGCATCAGCGTCAGGGCGCCGAAGGCGAACAGGCCGGGTTGCACCACCACCTGCGCCAGGCTGGTCATCTTCACGATCGTGATCAGGATGCCAATCATCAGCACCTCGGTCATGCCCCAGCGCCGCGCCAGCCCGACCGCGCGCAGCAAATGATCAAAACCGGGCGGTCGCCGGCCGCTGCGCAGCGACAAGGTCACATACAACAGCGAGCCGAGTTCCACCGCCGGCAGCAGAATCGTGAACACGAACACAATCGCCGCCACCAGCTGCATCTGCTCCATCCACAGCACGCGGATGGCGCCCAGCAGGGTCGCGCTGGTGCTGTAACCGCCCACCTCCAGCTCGACGATAGGGAAGAACTGCGCAATCAGGAAGGTGAACACCGCGCCCAGCGTGATGGCGGCCATGCGGTTGGCGT
Organism: Duganella sp.; assembly: GCF_039595735.1. Taxonomy (NCBI): domain Bacteria; kingdom Pseudomonadati; phylum Pseudomonadota; class Betaproteobacteria; order Burkholderiales; family Oxalobacteraceae; genus Duganella; species Duganella sp. Next base: position 249,298 of record NZ_JBCNLB010000004.1, on the reverse strand, counting down.
CGGAATGAATGCCGCGATACAAAACCGAGCGGCAACGCACGCAGCGCGCCTTCTCGCGCGGACGCAGCGGGCGGCGCTGGTGCAGCACGCCGCAATCGTGGCAACTGATTAAATCGTATCGATGCACAGGCTGACCGTTGTATCAGGAATGAGCCATATAATACGGCAAAGCCGGATCGGCTATCATAGAGCACGACTTTAACCCGGAGACAGCCCCATGCCCCTGCGGCGGACAGCGTTGTTAGCCCTTGCATTCGCCCTCCCCGCTCAGGCGCAAGGACCGGATACGCTGATCTTCGGCACCACCCACGAACGCAACTCCTTTGCGTACGCCTACAGCGCGGAGTACCTGCACCAACTGTGCGCCGAGATTCGCCAGCGCTGCCAGTTGCAAAGTCTGCCCGGACGGCGCGGCGCCGCCATGCTGGCTGACGGCAGCATCGCCGGCGAACTGGGACGGGTACGCGAGTATCTGGAAAAACATCCGGAATACCAGCGGGTGGAAGAGCCGTTTATCACCCTGCGCACCTACATGTTCACGCGCGCCAACCGGCCGCAGATCAATCACTGGAGCGAAGTCCCGGCCAAGGTACGCACAATCAGCTACCAGCGCGGGGTTTACTACTATCAGAAAAGGCTGGAGGCGCTACAGCCGCACGTGCAGCCGCATGATGTGCAAACCGTTTCAGCGTGCTTGCAAATGGTGCTGAATGAACGCGACCAGGCCTGTCTTTTCGATGATGGCGCCCTGAGCGTCGAATCCAGGGCGCTGCTGTCGCAAGGCCGCCTTGGTCATGCGCTGGATGAACTCAACCTGCACATCTACCTTGGCAAGGATTACGCGGTCCTGGGACCGGCCATCCGCGAAGCGGTCAGACGCCTGAACGCGCAGGGCCTGAAGGCCCGGCTGAATAAGAAGTACCTTACTTCGCCTTGACGCTGGACGGCAGCTGCTGGAAGTCGTCGGTCTTTTCCAGTATCTGCCAGGTGGCCATCAAAGCTGGCGGCGGCGCGATCAGCCTGCGCGCGGCCAGGTCCAGCCAGCCGCCGGTACTGTTCACGCGCGCGGCCAGCTTGCCGTCCGGACGGATGATGTCGGAGCGCAGTATCCAGCGGCTGCCGTCTTCCGCCAGCCCGGCCAGCGACAGCGTGACGGTGATTTCTTCGAGCAGCAGCACTTCCTTGACGTAGCCGATTTCGTCCTTCATTACCACCGGGCCTATATTCAGGCGCATGAACTCACTCATGGGGAAGCCATGTTCGGACAGGAACAGCATGCGCACGTCGCCAGCTTTATCGAGGAAGGCGGTATTGCGCATGTGGCTGTTGAAGTCCATATCGCCCCAGCCGGCCATCAGCTTTTTTGAGAACATCTCACGCTCCAAGGAAGTCGAATAAGGTGCATGCTACCACCTTAGTCGCCTTGCGCAGATCTTCCAGATTAAGCCGCTCATCGGCCTTTTTGGCGTTGGACTCGGGCACGGTGCGCGGACCGGCGCCGTACAGCACCGCAGGAATGCCGTGTTCACCGTACAGGCGCGCGTCCGCATACAGCGGCGTGCCTTGTGCCGGGATCTTTTCACCGATGAAGGTTTGCGCATTTTGCTGGATGCTCGCCACCAGCTTTTCCGTGCCCGGACGTTCGCGCAAGGCGTGCGACAGCAGCAGCCGCTTGATTTCCAGCGTAATCCCGGGCACGCCCTGCACCGCGTTTTCGATCAGCGCGCGCACCTGCGCTTCCACTTCCACCGGGTCTTCTTCCGGAATCATGCGGCGGTCCATCTTCAGCACCACTTTGCCCGGCACCACGTTGGTGTTCGTGCCGCCGTCAATGCGGCCCACCAGCATGGTCGGAGAGTCGATACCGGCGATTTTCGATTTGATTTTTTTTAGTTCCGGCAGCTGGCCGTAGATCGCATTCAGGATGCGCGTGGCGGCCTGCAAGGCATCGTGGCCGGTCTCCGGCATGGCGCCGTGGCCGGACTTGCCGTGCACTGTAATCTCCAGCTGCAGGCAGGCGTTGTGCGCGGTGACGATGTTGTAGCTGAAGCCTGCCGCGATCACGTAATCCGGCCTGGTCAGCTTTTGCTCCAGCAGCCAGCCCGGCCCGAGCAAGCCGCCAAATTCCTCATCGTAGGTGAAGTGCAGTTCCAGTCCGCCCTTGAGCGGCACGCCCAGCGCCTCCAGCGCGCGCACCGCGAAGATGTAGGTGGCAAAGTCGCATTTGGATACCGCCGCCGCGCGGCCATAGATAAAGCCGTTGTCGACCACGCCGCCATAGGGCGGATAGGTCCAGTTGTCGCCCGGTGGCACCACGTCGCCGTGGGCGTTCAGCGCCACGGTCGGACCGCCCGCCGCGTAAGGGCGGCGCACGATCAGGTTGGTGAGGCTCTCCATACCGTATTCGCGCACCGTCTGCTCCGGCACCGCGTGCTTCTCGGCCGTCCAGCCATAGGCTTGCACCAGATCGGCCACCACGTCCGCATGCGGCGCATTGTTCCCCGGCGGTGTGTCGGTCGGCACGCGCAGCAGCTGTTGCAGCACGCCGACTTCTTCATCAAAGTGATCGTCGATCCATTGGGCCAGTTGTATTTTTACTGTGCTCATTTTTGTTCCTTCATTTCGGGCCGGATTCGTACCACGCGGCGATCTGCGCGCGCTCGGCGTCAGTCATATGGGTCAGGTTAGCCAGCGGCATGGCCTTGGTCTGCACGACCTGCTTGTAGATTTTTTCTGCGTTCTGGTGGACTTCCGCGGCCGTATCAAACGCCACGCCCAGCGGCGCAGCGGCAAAGCCGGGCTGCGTCGGGTGTGCGGAATGGCAGGACAGGCAGCGCGTATCGATCACCGCTTTCACCTTGGCGAAAGCCGCTGCCGGATCGGCTGCGGGCGCCGTCGCCACCGGCCTGGACGGCGCAATCGCTACCGCCACGGCGGCCAGCAGCGCCACGCCGATGGCCGGATAACGCCATTCCACGCGGCCCTTGTGACGCAGGTTGAAGAAGTGGCGAATGAACACGCCAGCCGCCATGATGAAGGCCAGTACCAGCCACGCGTGCTCGTTCCGGTAAGTCATCGCGTAATGGTTGCTGATCATGATGAACAACACCGGCAGCGTGAAATAATTATTGTGGACGCTGCGCTGCTTGGCCTTCTGGCCATGCACGGGGTCCGGCATGCGGCCGGCCGACATGGCTTCCACCATCTTGCGCTGGCCCGGAATAATCAGCATCAGCACATTGCCGACCATGATGGTGCCGATCAAGGCGCCAACGTGGATATAGGCTGCGCGCCCGCTCAGGACATGGGTGAGGCCATACGCCGCAGCGGTAATCAGCGCAAAGATCACGACGCCAAACGCGGCATCATGCTTGCCCAGCGGGGAGCGGCACAGCAGGTCATAGACGGTCCAGCCGACGACCAGCGTGCCGACGCCGATACCCACCGCCTGCAGGCTGGTGAGATCGGCCACCGATTTATCGATCATCATCGCTTGTGCATTAAAGTAGTAAGCGATGGTCAGCAGCGCGATGCCGGACAGCCAGGTGGAATAAGCCTCCCACTTAAACCAGTGCAGTTCCTTCGGCAGCTCTGCCGGCGCCACCAGATACTTTTGCGGATTGTAGAAACCGCCGCCATGCACCGCCCACAACTCGCCCGATACGCCCTTCTTCGCCAGCTCCGATCCCGGCGCCGGCGGACGGATGGAATTATCCAGCCACACAAAATAGAACGACGCGCCGATCCAGGCGATGCCGGTGATGATGTGCAGCCAGCGCACGAGGAGGTTTGCCCATTCAAGGCCGTACGGGATCAGGTATTCCATGTAATTTGCTAGGTCAAAGATGTGGCTAATTTACAGAAGATAAACGGATTTGATTCCTGCTACATGAACATTGGAGTATATTAGACATATTCAATTCCGTATAAAACAATAGCTCTCATGTCCGCCTTGCCGCAACACCTGGACCTTCACCTGATTCGTATTCTCTACCTGCTGCTGGTCGAGAAAAACGTCTCCCGCGTCGCCCTCAAGCTGAATCAACCGCAGCCCTCGATTTCGGCCTCGCTGCGCAAGCTGCGCGAGCTGACCGGCGATCCTCTTTTGGTGCGCGGCGCACGCGGCATGGTGCCGACCCAGCACGGTGAAAGCCTGCTTGCACCAGCAAAGCGCATCCTGGACGAAACCGAGAACCTGTTCCTGAAGAAGGCACCTTTCGTGCCACAGGAAGAGGCGCGCACTTTTCATGTGGCCGCGCCGGATTATCTGGACAGCCAGTTCCTGCCCAATCTCGTGGCGCTGCTGCGGCGCGGCTCGCCCAACAGCCGTGTGAAGATCCACGGCCTGGGGCCGGGCGTAGACTACGTGCGGCTGCTGTCGGATGGCGACATGGACCTGGTCATCGCCAACTGGGACGAGCCGCCCGAGCATCTGCACATGTCCAAGCTGTTCGAGGACCCCATCATCTGCGTGATGCGCGCCGATTGCCCGTATGCGCTACGTACCGCCAGCGACAAGATGACCATGGACGATTACCTCACCCTGCCGCACGTGGCGCCGACCCAGATCCTGCCCGGCTACCACGGCGTGATCGACGATTATCTGGAGCGCCAGGGCCTGCAACGCAATGTGATGGTGGAATCGGCCTACTTCGGCCTGATTCCCAATATGCTGGCCCAGACCGATCTGGTGCTGACCACCGGCAGCCAGTTCGTGCGCCACTACGAAAAGCAGATGCCGCTGAAAACCTACAATGTGCCGGTGAAGTTCCCGCCGATGCGCTTCTATCAGCTGTGGCACGAACGCGTGCATCAGGCGCCGGAACACAAGTGGCTGCGCGAGCAGGTCGCTGCCGCCGCCAAAGCACTGTCGCAGAAATAGGCGCAGTCTTATAAAGCTTAGGCCATACCGCATATATCGCGGCGGCGGCGGCACGTTATGATGGAAGCCATGATGACCACACTCTCCGACCTCAATAGCTGCGATACCGCCACCTTCATCGACCGCCTGCGCGGCATCTACGAGCATTCGCCATGGATACCGCAACGCGCTGCCACGCTGCGTCCTTTCGCCAACGAGACTGCGCTGAAACTGGCCCTGCAATCCGTGGTCAGCGCGGCCACGCTGGATGAGCAACTGGGCCTGATCCGCGCCCACCCTGAACTGGCCGGCAAAGCCGCCATTGCCGGCCAGCTCACCGCCGAGTCGACCAGTGAGCAAGCCAAATCCGGCCTGCACCTGTGCAGTGCGGAGGAATTCGCCACGCTGCACCAGCTGAATGCCGACTACAACGCCAAATTCGGCTTCCCCTTCATCCTTGCCGTCAAAGGCCCGACCGGCCAAGGGCTGACGCGCCAGAGCATCATCGCCACCTTCACCCGGCGTCTGAAGAATCAACGTACCGATGAAATCGCGGAATGCCTCCGCCAGATCAAGCGCATTGCGGAGATCCGTCTGAACGACCTGCTGTCGGTGCAATTGGAATTCGGCCCCACCATCATGCAATGGAGCGAGGAACTGGCCGCATGGAGTGATGATGCCGATGGCCTCACCTGCGCCTACATGACGCCAGCTCACCGCCAGACCGCGGCACAGCTGTTGGAATGGATGCGCGCCGCCGGCATGGACGCGCACATCGATGCGGTCGGCAATGTGGTCGGCGTCTACCGCTCGGACGCGCCGGGTGCGAGAACGCTGATGACCGGCTCGCACTACGATACGGTGCGCAATGGCGGCAAATACGATGGCCGCCTCGGCATCCTGCTGCCAATCGCGCTGGTGCGCCACCTGCATCAGCGCGGCGAGAAGCTGCCGTTCCATTTCGAGATCGTCGGCTTTGCGGAAGAAGAAGGTGTGCGCTTCAAGAGCACCTTCCTCGGCAGCACCGCTGTCACGGGCCGCTTCAACCTGTCGCTGCTGGACCAAACCGACGCCGACGGCATCAGCATGCGTGAAGCACTGCTGGCCGCCGGTCATGATGTGTCACGCATCCCGGCGATTGCGCGCAATCCGGCCGACCTGCTGGGCTTTGTGGAAGTCCATATCGAACAAGGACCGGTGCTGCTGGAGCGCGATCTGGCGCTGGGCGTGGTGACTGCGATTGCAGGCAGCTCGCGCTATCTGGTAGACCTCACCGGCCTGGCCAGCCACGCCGGCACCACGCCGATGACCATGCGCAAAGATGCTGCCGCCGCAGCAGCGGAAATCGTGCTGCTGGTAGAGCAGCGCTGCGCGCAGGCGCCGTCACTGGTCGGCACGGTCGGCCAGCTGCAGGTGCCGGGCGGCTCGGTCAACGTGATTCCGGGCGCATGCAAACTGTCGCTGGACATCCGCGCCGCCGATGATGCGGTGCGTCTGGCTGCGGTGAAGGACGTATTGGACGGCGTGGCCGCCATCTGCGCGCGCCGCCAGGTTGAGTACAGCGTACAAAAAATCGTCGACGCCAGCGCGGCGCCATGCGCGCCGCGGCTGATGCAGCAGTTTGGCGACGCCATTGAACGCGCCGGCCTGCCGCGCTTCGACCTGCTTTCCGGCGCAGGACATGACGCGATGGCGATGGCAGCCATCACCGACGTCGCCATGCTGTTCACGCGCTGCGGCAACGGCGGCATCAGCCACAATCCGCTGGAGACCATGACGGCCGACGATGCCGACATCGCCGCCCGCGTCTTGCTGGACTTCCTGCGCCGTTATAAAGCCTGATCCCGCACGTACTGACGCGGCGAGCAGCCCATCACGCGCTTGAACGCCGTGCTGAAGGCACTGTCCGACTCATAGCCCAGTTGTTGCGAGATCACCGACACCGGCTGGCTGGAATGCACCAGCCGGTCGCCCGCCAGCAGCATGCGCCAGCGCGTCAGGTACTCCATTGGCGATGTGCCCACGGTTTGCTTGAACTTCAACGCCAGCGTGGAGCGCGACATACCCACGTGCTGCGCCAGCGTCTCCAGTGTCCAGCGCTGCGCGGGATCAGCATGCAGCGCGCCGATGGCGCCGCCGATCTGCGGATCGGCCAGTGCATACAACCAGCCTACCCCGCTGCCCTCCTCCTCAGCCAGCACCAGCCGCAGCGCCTGTACCAGCATCATATGCGCCAGGTGCTGGGCGATCAGGGCGTGGCCGGGCCGCTGCTCGCGCAGCTCCGCCGCCAGGCGCTGCAGGGACCAGCGCAAGGTTTCGCGATCCGACTCCTTGTGCACGTGAGCGATCGGCGGCAAGGCTTCCAGCAGTATTCCGGTATGCTTGCCGCTGAAAACAAAGTGGCCGCCGACCAGCATGCAGTTGCCACCGTCATTGATGACGCCAATGCCGCCAAGGCGCCGCTGCCGCAGCACCTCAAGCGCGTTCACGCTCGGCAGGGCCAGATCGCTGGCAAGGCGGAATGGACGGCCGCGCGGCAGCAGGAAGCAGTCGCCGGTCTTCAGCTGTACCGGTTCCGCCACGCCATCCACCGCCAGCCAGCACTGGCCGGAGACGATGGCATAGCACTTGATGCCCTGGTGCTGGTGGAACTGCAGCGCCCATTCGCCGCCCACGTCAAAGCCGCCGGCGACATAACTGCGCGGCTTGAGCAGGGACAGTACATCTGATAAAGGGTCCATAATATTTCGGACGATCGCAAAGAAAATACGGATTCTACAGCATGGATCGTCCGGCCGCGCGCTATTATCATGCTCCCATCTTGAACAAGGAGATGGACATGAAAGTATTCGTTACAGGCGCAACCGGCTGGGTAGGTTCGGCCATCATCACCGAATTGCTCGCTGCCGGCCATGAGGTGCTGGGACTGGCGCGCAGCGCGGAGGGCGCCGAGCTGCTGGCACGGCGCGGCATCGCCGTACATCGCGGCGAGTTGTCGGACACGGACAGCATGGCAGCAGGTGCACGCGCTTGCGATGGCGTGATCCACACTGCCTTTATCCACGATTTCAAGGACTTCAACGCCGCCGGCGAAACCGACCGTGCCGCCATTGCCGCCATGGGCGATGCGCTGGCAGGCACCGGCAAGCCGCTGATCACCACATCGGGCAGCGCGCTGCTCAAGCACGGCACGGTCGGCTCGGAGGATGACGGTCCCGATCGCGGCGGCCCGGCCCAGCACCGCACAGCGTCGGAAGAACTGACGCTGGCGCTGGCAGCGCGCGGCGTGCGTTCGTCGCTGGTCCGCCTGCCGCCTTCCGTGCACGGCGATGGCGATTACGGCTTTGCACCGCGTCTGGTCGACATCGCCCGCGCCAGGGGCGTATCAGCCTATATCGGCGACGGCGAAAACCGCTGGCCGGCTGTGCATCGCTTCGACGCGGCGCGTCTGTACCGGCTGGTGCTGGAACACGGAATGGCGGGCCAGCGGTATCACGCCATCGCAGAGCAAGGTGTCGCCACGCGCGAGATCGCGGCAACGATCGGTAAGGAACTGAATCTGCCAGTGGTCAGCATATCGGCTGCGGAAGCACCCGAACACTTTGGCTTCCTGGGGCGCTTCTTCGCTGCCGACTGCCCTGCCTCCAGCACGCAAACGCGGCAGGCGCTGAACTGGCAACCTACGGGCCTGAAGCTGATCGAAGATCTGGCCCTGCACTACTTCCGAAGCTAAGCAGCGCGGCCTCCACCTGCGCGATGACCGGTGCCCACCCTCCATCGCGCGGTTGCCGGAACAGGCGCATGGTCGGATACCAGGGTGTGTCGTCGCGATCTTTCATCCAGCGCCAGTCGCAGCGATAGTCCGGCAGCAGCAGCCAGCAAGGCTTGCCCATCGCGCCTGTCAGGTGCGCCACCGCCGTGTCCACGCTGATCACCAGATCGAGATTGGCGATGACGGCGGCGGTGTCCGCAAAGTCGGCAAGCCGCGGCCCGATGGGATGCAACTCCATCCCTGTCGGCGGCAATAGCGCCTCCTCCTCGCCCGCTCCCTTTTGCAGGCTGACGAAATGCACTGGCGCCTCGGCCAGCGGCGCGAGCGCCATCAACGACGGCAGCGAGCGATCCGCATCATTCTCAAAGTTGGCGTTGCCGCGCCAGACCAGGCCAACGCGCAGGCCATCCTGAGGCAGCAGGTTGCGCCAATGTGCGGCTGCTTCCGGCTGCGCGTTCAAATACGGCACTTCCGCGGGAATGCTCAACGGCGTAATGCCAAACAATCCGGGCAGGCGCATGGGGCGCGTCCAGTAATCCCAGCCACCGGGCAGCGCATCGCCCAGCGCATGCACACGGTCCACGCCCTGCAGCGTGCCAAACAGGCGTTGCAAGGCCGGATGACACACCACATCCACCCTCGCCGCGCCGTGCGCCTTGAGCAGCGGCGCATAGCGGCAAAAATGAATCATGTCACCGTGGCCGGCCTCCAGCCCGATCACAATCGACTTGCCGGCCAGCGGCTCGCCTTCCCAGAACGCACAGTCGAAAGCCAGCGGGAAGCGGTCGAACTGCCAGCGCGCTTCCAGCATGCGCCAGCCCTCTTTAAAACGCGCCTGCCGCAGCAGCAGATAACTGAGATTGAACTGCGCCCGCGCATGTTCCGGCTGCAGCGCCAGCGCGTGCCGATAGCAAGCCTCGCCTTCATCTTCACGGTGTGTACACACCAGCAGCACGCCAAGCTGGCTCCAGGCCGATGGTTCGTCCGGCGCCAGCTGCACCGCCGTCCGCATCGCCGCTTCCGATTCCGCGAAACGTTTTTCCTTTAGCAGCAGCGCGCCCAGATTCTGCTGCAGCTGCGCGTGATCTGGCATCAGCGCGATCGCCTGCCGATAGTGGAACTCGGCCTCCGCGACAGCTCCCTGCTGCTCCTTCAGATACCCAAGATTGGCCCGCGCCGCCGCGTGCCAGGGCTGCGCCGCCAGCGTCTCCAGATAACAAGCTTCGGCCCCGGCAAGGTCGCCGGCAGCCAAGCGGTGGTTCGCGTCAAGATAGCGTTGCTGGGGATCGATAGTCATCGTTGCAGAAATTTAGCCAACTGCGCTTCCGGCAGCGGCCTGCTGTACAAATAGCCCTGATAATAATGGCAGCCTTCGGCCATGACAAATGCCAGTTGTTCAGGCGTCTCCACGCCTTCGGCCAGCACCGACATGCCCATCGTCTTGCCGAGTGCGACGATCATGCGCACGATGGCGGCGCCATGCCCTTCTTTCAGCGCGTCCCAGATGAACGAGCGGTCTATCTTCAACTGCGACAGCGGCAACCGGTGCAGATAGGACAGCGAGGAATAGCCGGTGCCGAAATCGTCCACCGCAAAGCGCACGCCCACCGTGCGCAGGCGCTGCATCTTCTGTATTGTCCCTTCCAGATCATTCAGCAGCAAGCTCTCGGTCAGCTCCAGCCGCAGACGTTCCGGCCGCGCGCCGGTCTGCTGCAACACCGCCAGCACCTGCTCGACAAAATCCGGCCGGTGAAACTGCGCCATGCTGACATTCACCGACATGTCCAGCGCCGCAGTGCGTTCGTCGCTCGCCCAACGCGCGAGCATGGCGCAAGCTTCAGCCAGCACCCACGCGCCCAGCCGCAGGATCATATTGGTTTCCTCGGCCACCTGGATGAATTCCGCCGGCGGCACCAAGCCGCGCTGAGGATGGTGCCAGCGCACCAGCGCCTCCACACCGGACAGCTTGCCTTCGACGCTGGCCAACGGCTGGTAGTGCAATTCGAACTCCTGATTGCTCAGGGCCCGGCGCAAGTCCGTCTCCAGCGTCGCCCGTGCCGACACCTTCGCCTCCATTGCCGGATCGAAGAACGCGACGCCATTGCGGCCGGCCGCCTTGGCCTGGTACATGGCCAGGTCGGCACGCTTCAAGATATCGTCTGTGCCGGCCTTCTCCCGGCCAAACAAGGCCACACCGATGCTCGGCGTAGTGTAATGCTCCATGCCGTCGACAGTGAACGGCGCGTGAAATGCGTGCAGTAATTTGGAGACAATCTCGCGTGCCCCGGCTGCGGCATCGCTTCCGACCTCCTCCAGCAGCACCACAAATTCATCACCACCAAAGCGCGCCACCGTATCGCAGCTACGGACCGCGTCGTTCAACCGGTCCGCAACCTGCTGCAGCAGCAGATCACCCTTGTCGTGGCCACGCGTGTCATTGATGCTCTTGAAGTGATCCAGGTCGATAAACAATATCGCGCCGGCGCGGCCACTGCGCTGGCTGAGCGCCAAAGCATGCGACAGCCGATCCAGCAGCAACTGACGATTCGGCAGCCCGGTCAGCTTGTCGTAGAAGGCCATGCGGTGATTCAGGGCTTCCGTCGCCTTGCGCTCACTGATGTCGCGAAAATAAATCGTCAGCCCTTCTTCGGAAGGATAAGCGCGGATCTCAGTCCAGAGATCCAGCGGAGCGTAGTGCTCCTCAAACGTTACCGGCGTGTTGGTGTCCACCGCCTTGTGGTAGGCGTGGTAATACGGTCCGCCTACCGCCTCGGGAAAAACCTCCCACAGGTTGCGGCCTAATACATCGTCACGCTGCACCTTGGTCAGCCGCTCGGCGTTGCCGTTCATATAGCGGATTTCCCATGCATGCCCGAGCATCAGGACCGCGTCCGATATGCTCTCCAGTGTGGCGGTCAACGCCGCCGCCTGAAGGGCCTGAACCTGCGAATGAGCTGGTGCTTGCATGATGAAAGCAGCCGGCAACTGGCCGGCTATCTGATCTGGAGCAACCAGTATGCGCCGCGCCCGCGCTGCGGTCAAACTATGCGCTTACACCACGCGGGCGCGTTCCAGCATGGCGTGCAGCAGCACATTGCAGCCGGCTTCCAGATGCTCTGCCTTGGCGTCCTCGATTTCATTGTGGCTGATGCCGTCCTTGCAGGGCACGAAAATCATGCCGGCCGGCGCCAGGCGGGCGGCATAGATGGCGTCATGCCCTGCGCCGGACACCACGTCCATGGTCGAATATCCCAGCTTGGCGGTAGCGCTGCGCACCGCGTCCACGCACTCCGGATGGAACGGGCATGGCGGGTAGTAGGACACCCGCTCGATCGCGATCTTCAAGCCGGTTTCGCTGCGGGTTTTGTCGATGAAGGCCAACATCTCCTCGTGCATGGTGTTCAGCAGCTCATCATTCACATTCCGCAGGTCGATGCTGAATTTGACTTCGCCAGGAATCACGTTGCGGCTGTTGGGGAACACCTGCACCATGCCGACCGTGCCGCGGCCATAAGGCGGATAGCGGTTGGCGATGGCCACCACTTCCTGCATGATGCGGGTGGAGACTTGCAGCGCATCTTTCCGCAGATGCATCGGCGTCGGTCCGGCGTGGGCCTCCATACCAGTGACCACGCAGTCGTACCACGAAAGACCCATCACGGCCGGCACCACGCCGATCACCTTGTCGGCATCCTCCAGCACCGGGCCCTGTTCAATATGCGTTTCAAAATAAGCGCCGATCGGGTGGTCGCCGGGGACTTGCGTGCCTTTGTAGCCGATGCGTTCCAGTTCTTCACCGACCGACTTGCCTTCGACATCGCGCGCCGCGTAAGCTGTCTCCAGCGAGAACGCGCCGCAGAACACGCCGGAGCCCATCATCACCGGCACGAAGCGCGAGCCTTCCTCGTTGGTCCAGAAAGCGACTTCGATCGGCGCCTCGGTCTTGATGTTGAGATCATTCAGCGTGCGCACCACTTCCAGGCCGGCCAGCACGCCGTAATTGCCATCGAATTTGCCGCCGGTCGGCTGGGTGTCGATATGGCTGCCGGTCATCACCGGCGGCAGCGCGTTGTTGGTGCCGTCGCGGCGCATGAAGACGTTGCCGATCTGGTCGATGACGATCGACATGCCAGCTTCCTTGCCCCAGCTGACCACCAGGTCGCGCCCTTGCTTATCCAGATCCGTCAGCGCCAGGCGCTTGACGCCGCCCTTCTCCGTCGCGCCGATTTTCGCCAGTTCCATCAGCGATGCCCACAGGCGGTCACCATTAATTTTCATCTGAAGCTCCTTAACGCGCGGACGTTGCCTTGAACGCCGGACGATTGATATATCGGCCCGCACCTTCCACCGCCATCAGCACGCCGCGATGGAACACGACGTTGCCGGCGGCCAGCGTGGTGCTGGGGATGCCGCGCACGGTGCGGCCTTCAAACACATTGAAGCCGCCCTTGGCGAATTGCGTCAGCGCGGAGATGGTGCGCGTGGCTTCGGGGTCCCACACCACCACGTCCGCATCCGCGCCCGGCGCGATCACGCCCTTGCGCGGATAGATGTTGAAGATCTGCGCCGTGTTGGTCGAGGTGATCTTGACGAACTCCGAAGGCGTCAGCATGCCGGTGTTGACGCCAGCATCCCATATCACCGACATGCGGTCTTCCACGCCGCCGCAGCCATTCGGGATCCTGGTGAAATCATCCTTGCCGGCCGCCTTCTGTTCGGCGCAGAAGGTGCAGTGGTCGGTGGCCGTGGTGTGCAGGTTCCCGCCCTGCAGGCCTTGCCACAGCGCTTTCTGGTGATGCTTGCTGCGGAACGGAGGGCTCATCACGTGGCCGGCGGCGAATTCCAGGTCGTCGCTCTGATATACGCTGTCGTCCACGATCAGATGGCCCGCCAGCGCTTCGCCATACACGCGCTGCCCATGCGCGCGGGCGCGGGTGATGGCTTCCAGCGATTCCTCGCATGAGACGTGCACGATGTACAGCGGCGTGTTGAGCACATTGGCAATCGCAATCGCGCGGTTGGCCGCTTCCGCTTCCACTTCCGGCGGACGCGATAGAGGATGAGAACTTGGGCCGGTCAGTCCGCGCTTGAGCAGATCCTGCTGCAGCTGATAAACCAGCTCGCCATTCTCCGCATGCACGGTCGGCATCGCGCCCAGTTCCAGGCAACGGCGGAAGCTTTTCACCAGCGTTTCATCATCGGCCATGATGGCGTTCTTGTACGCCATGAAGTGCTTGAAGCTGTTGACGCCGTGGTCCTTCACCAAAATGCCCATGTCGCGGTGCACGGTCTCGTCCCACCACGTAATCGCCACATGGAAGGTGTAGTCGCCAGCCGCCTTTCTGGCCCACTCGCGCCACTGGTTATAGGCCTCGATCAGATTCTGCTTCGGCGCGGGAATCACAAAGTCGATGATGGTGGTGGTGCCGCCGGCCAGCCCTGCGGCGGTGCCGGTGTAGAAATCATCCTGCGTCACCGTGCCCATGAACGGCAGGTTCATATGCGTATGCGGATCGATCCCGCCTGGCATCACGTACTGGCCGCCGGCGTCGATTACTTTAGCGCCAGCCGGCACGTCCAGGTTTTCCCCGACCGCGATGATCTTGTCGCCGTCGCACAGGACATCGGCCCGGAAGGCGCGGTCGGCGTTGACGACGGTGCCGCCACGGATGATAGTTTTCATAAGCGTCTCCTTATGGGTGAGCCGGCGTGCGCACGGCAGGCACGGTCTTCCCTTTCATCATAACCCCATACACCACGGCCGAAATGGCGATGCCAACGAACCATGCATAGGTATAAATCGTTTTAAACGTTTCCGACACGTCTGGGAAGGAGGCTGGGAAAGCGGCATTCAGGAAGCCCGGAATATTCGGCAGCACGCCGATCACAAACGCCACCAGCGCGGCCATGTTCCAACCCTTACCATACGAGTATTGACCGTCTTCGCGATACAGTTCACTGACATTCAACTCGGTCTTGCGCACCAGGTAGTAATCGACAATCAGCACGCCAGCGATAGGACCAAGCAACGCCGAATAGCCGATCAGCCAGGTGAAGATATAGCCCTGCGTGGACTCCAGTATCTTCCACGGCATCATCAAGATGGCGATGGCGGCGGTGATATAACCACCGGTTTTATAGCTGATCTTCTTCGGGGACAGCGCCGAAAAATCATAGGCCGGGCCGACCAGATTGGCGGCCAGGTTGACCGACACCGTATCGATCAGCAGAATCACCAGCGCCACCAGCACCGCCACCCCGGTCATGCGGCTGGACAGGTCGACCGGATCCCAGATCGCCTTGCCGTACAAGACCACCGTGGCCGAGGTCACGATCACCGCCATCGCTGCCAGCAGCCCCATAGGCACGGGCAAGCCGACCGTCTGGCCGATCACCTGATCGCGCTGGGTCCTGGCGAAACGGGTAAAGTCGGGAATATTCAGCGCCAGCGTGGCCCAGAACCCCACCATGGCCGTCAGCGATGGCCAGAACACGGACCAGAACTGGCCAGCCTTCCTGCCGCCTTCCACAAACTGCGATGGCGCCGACAACAGGTCGCCAAAACCGCCGGCCTTGTTATGCACCCACGCCAGCAGCACGAAGCAGATCACGATCTTGAGCGGGGCGGTGTAGGTCTCCAGCTTGCGGATCGCATCCATGCCGTGCACGATGTAGTAGAACTGGATGGCCCAGAAGGCCAGGAAGCAGAGCAGCTGGCCGCCGTTGATGCCCAGGCCCGCAATCTTGTCGCCGCCGATATCACCGCCCGCCATCACGCCCAGCAAGGTGTAGATCATCGAACCGCCAAACCAGGTCTGAATGCCATACCACCCACAGGCGACGATGGCGCGCATCAGGGCCGGCAAGCGTGCACCGGCAGTGCCGAAGGAAGCACGCGCCAGCACCGCGTACGGAATGCCGTACTTGGTGCCGGCGTGGCCGATCAACAGCATCGGCAGCAGCACGATGGCGTTGGCCAGAAACACTGTCAGCACGGCCTGATAACCCGACATGCCGCCCTCGATCAGACTGGCCGACAAAGTGTAGGCCGGAATGCACATCACCATCCCGACCCACAGCGCGGAGAAGTGATACCAGCGCCAGGTACGCTGTGCCGCCGTGGTCGGCGCGAGGTCTTCATTCCAGAGTTGCGTGCTGCCAGAGGTTTCTGTGCTCAAGGCGTTCTCCAAAAGGTTAGTATGCCTTTATCGTTGCAAGTTTCATACCTAAGCCGTCTCTGCCACCTTGACGTTTTCCGCGCGTGGATTGCGCGGGTCCTGCGTCCAGTTCATGTATGGTTTGCCGGTATCCTGCGGCACCATGGTGATGCAACCCTGCACCGGACAGGTGATCTCGCACAGATTACACCCAACGCATTCTTCCTTGTTGACTTCATAGGTGCGCGCGCCGGTGGCGGCATCGATCAGTTGATTGATCGACTGGTGCGAGGTGTCCTCGCACGCCACGTAGCAGCGGCCGCACTTGATGCAGTCGTCCTGATTGATGTGCGCGATCACCTGGTAGTTCATGTTGAGATATTTCCAGTCGGTGGTGTTGGGCACCGCCTTGCCCTGGAAGTCGCTGATGCGCTGATAGCCCTTCTGATCCATCCAGCGCGACAGGCCATCCTTCATCTCCTCAACGATGCGGAAACCGTGCAGCATGGCGGCGGTGCAAACCTGCACGCAGCCCGCGCCCAGCGCCATGAACTCGGCCGCGTCGCGCCAGTTGCCGATGCCGCCGATGCCGGAGATCGGCAGGCCCGCCGTCTGCGGATCGCGTGCAATCTCGGCCACCATATTGAGCGCGATCGGCTTCACCGCGGAACCGCAGTAGCCGCCGTGTGTGCTGGCGCCGCCGACAATCGGGAAGGCCACCATCTGGTCCAGGTCCAGATGCGTTATCGAGTTGATGGTGTTGATGAGCGAGACGGCATCCGCTCCGCCAGCCTTGGCCGCGCGTGCGGGCGCACGCACGTCAGTGATGTTGGGCGTAAGCTTGACGATGACCGGCAGTTTGCAATGCGTCTTGCACCAGCGGGTGACCATCTCCACATACTCAGGCACCTGGCCCACCGCCGCGCCCATGCCGCGCTCCGGCATGCCGTGCGGGCAGCCGAAATTCAGTTCGATGCCGTCGGCGCCGGTGGCTTCAACCTTCGGCATGATCTCGGCCCAGAGTGCTTCTTCGCACGGCAGCATCAGCGAGACAATGATCACGCGGTCCGGCCAGTCCTTCTTCACCTGCGTAATCTCCTGCAGGTTGATTTCCAGCGAACGGTCGGTAATCAGCTCGATGTTATTGAAGCCGAGGACTTCACGGTTCTTGCCGTAGTGCGCCGAGTAGCGCGACGACACGTTGACGGCGGCAGGATCTTCGCCCAGCGTCTTCCACACCACGCCGCCCCATCCCGCTTCAAATGCGCGCACCACGTTATAGGCCTTGTCCGTCGGCGGCGCGGAGGCCAGCCAGAATGGATTGATGGACTTGATGCCGCAGAATTCTATGCTCAGGTCAGCCATTATGCAGCCTCCTTCAGACCGTTGATATCGGCATGGATGGCGTGCGCCGCCAGCTTGCCATGTTGGACCGCTTGCACGGTCAGATCCTGTCCAGGCGCCACACAGTCGCCGCCGGCGTAGATGCGCGGCAGGACCGTGCGGAACTGATCGTCGACGTGGATTTTGTCACCGTCGCGTTTCAGCGTTTTCGCCAGCGGATCGCTGATGCCCGTTTCATCCATGCTCTGGCCGATCGCCTTGAAGATGGCGTCGGCGGCGATTTCAAAGGTCTCGCCGGTGCCGGACAGGCGGCCGTTCACGACCGCCGTTTTTTCAAAGCGCATGCCGCGCACACAACCGGCATCGTCCAGCAGCACCTGCTGCGGCTGCGCCCAGGTACGCATGCGGACCTGATTCTCCTTGGCGATGTGCTGTTCGTGCTCGGTCGCACTCATGGCTTCAAAGCCGCGGCGATACACCAGCGTGACTTCTTCCGCACCCAGGCGCTGGATCTGCACCGCCATGTCGATCGCCGTGTTGCCGGCGCCGATGACGATGGCGCGCGATGGCACCGGCAGCTGGCTCAGGTCATCCGACTGGCGCAGCGCAGCGATGTAGTCGACGGCGGCCAGCAGGCCAGGCGCATCCTCTCCGGTCAGCCCCATTTGCTTGCTGGCGCCGAGGCCCAGGCCGAGGAACACCGCGTCGTAGTTGGCGTGCAGGTCTTTCAGCTGCACGTTCACGCCCAGCGTTTGCCCATGCTTGATGGTGATGCCGCCGATCTGCAGCAGGAACTCGACTTCCTTCTGCGCGAAGTTGTCAGTCAGCTTGTATTTGGCGATGCCGTATTCATTCAGGCCGCCGGATTTTTCTTTGGCCTCGTAGATCACCACGTCATTGCCCAACATGGCCAGGCGGTGCGCGCAGGACAGGCCTGCGGGGCCGGCGCCGACCACGGCGATGCGCTTGGCGGTGGATGGGCCGCGCTTGAACGGATGCTGGTCCAGTGTCATGTTATCGATGGCGTAGCGCTGCAGCAGGCCGATTTTCACCGGCTGGCCTTCGGCATCGTGATTGCGCACGCAGGCGTCCTCGCACAGGATTTCAGTCGGACAGACGCGCGAGCAGCTGCCGCCCAAAATGTTTTGCTTGAGGATGCCGACGGCGGCACCGTTGATATTCTCATCGTGGATATTGCGGATAAAACTGGCCACATCGATCTCCGATGGGCAGATGCGCGAACATGGCGCATCGTAGCAGTACAGACAGCGCGCGCTTTCGATGGCGGCCTGCCGCGCGTTCAACGCCGGCGCAAGGTCAGTGAAGTGTTTCGCCAGTGAGTCATTGGATTCCTTCGACTTTGGCATGTGGCTGAGCGATTCGAGAATCATGATCGGTCCTGATTGATTATTTCATCTGTGGGAATGCAAATTCTGCGCCAGCGCTGGCGGTGTTCGGCCAGCGCTGCATCACCGCCTTGTGGCGCGTGTAGAAGCGCACGCCTTCGGGACCGTACGCGTGATGATCGCCAAACAGGCTGCGCTTCCAGCCGCCAAAACTGTTGAAGGCCATCGGCACCGGCAGCGGCACATTCACGCCCACCATGCCGACCTGGATCTGCCGCACGAACTCGCGCGCCACGCCACCATCGCGCGTGTAGATCGCCACGCCGTTGCCGTACTCGTTGCGGTTGATGAGCTCCACCGCGCTGCCCACATCCGGCGCGCGTAGCATGCACAGCACCGGGCCGAAAATCTCTTCCTTGTAGATGCTCATCTCCGGCGTAACGTGATCGAACAAAGTCCCGCCGATGAAGAAGCCGTTCTCGCGCCCCACCACTTTGTGATTGCGGCCATCGACCACCAGCTTCGCGCCCTGCTCCACGCCCTCTCCGATCAGGCGCTCTATGCGCTGCTTGGCGGCGCTGGTGACCACTGGCCCCATTTCAGCATCGGACGCCATGCCATCGCGCACTTTCAGTGCAGCGGTGCGCTTTGCAAGTGCGTCAACAATCTTGTCGCCGGCATCGCCCACCGCCACCACCACCGAAATGGCCATGCAGCGTTCACCGGCCGAGCCAAACGCAGCGCCCATCAGCGCATCGACGGTCATCTCCATGTCCGCATCCGGCATCACCACCATATGATTCTTGGCGCCACCCAAAGCCTGTACCCGCTTGCCCGATGCGCAGCCGCGCGCGTAGATGTATTCGGCGATCGGCGTCGAGCCGACAAAGCTCACTGCCTGCACCACTGGATGATCAAGCAGCGCATCGACCGTCACCTTATCGCCCTGCACCACGTTGAACACGCCGTCCGGCAGGCCGGCTTCCTTCAGCAGGCGCGCATGCAGCAGCGACGGCGATGGATCACGCTCGGAAGGCTTCAGCACAAAGGTATTGCCGCACGCGAGTGCGACCGGGAACATCCACATCGGCACCATCACCGGGAAGTTGAACGGCGTGATGCCGGCCACCACACCCAGCGCCTGCCGCATCGACCACGCATCGATACCGCGCGAGATCTGGTCGGTGAATTCGCCCTTCAGCATTTGCGGTATGCCGACCGCGAATTCCACCATCTCGATGCCGCGCGCCACTTCGCCCTGCGCATCGGCAAAGGTTTTGCCGTGTTCACGCGTGATCATGGCCGCGAATTCGTCGGTATGCTGCTGGCACAATTGCAGATACTTGAACAGCACGCGCGCACGCGTCAGCGGCGGCGTGGCGGACCACGACGGGAATGCTTGCTCTGCCGCGCGCACGGCGGCGTCGACCTCCTCCGCCGTGCCGAGCGCCACTCTGGCTACCGGTTCGCCCAATGCGGGATTGAACACGTCTGCATGGCGGCCGCTTTGCGTATCGACGGTAACGCCGTTGATGTAATGGGTGATGGTATCCATAATGCTCTTTCAAATTAAGCGCGGATCAGCCCAGCAGGCTGTCCGCGTCTACGTAGGTATAGCCAAGACCGTGCGCCACCGCTTCATATGTGACATGGCCCTGGCAGACATTCAAACCGTTCTTCAGATGCGGGTTGGCTTTCAGCGCTTTCTGCCAGCCCTTGTCGGCCAGCGCGACCGCATGGCCGATGGTTGCGTTGTTGAGCGCGAAGGTCGAGGTGCGCGCCACCGCGCCTGGCATATTCGCCACGCAGTAGTGCACCACGCCGTCCACCACATACGTCGGCTGCTCGTGCGTGGTGGCGTGCGAGGTTTCAAAGCAGCCGCCCTGATCGATCGCCACATCCACCACCACAGCTCCCTGCTTCATGCGCGAGATCATGGATTTGGTGACCAGCTTGGGCGCCGCCGCGCCAGGCACCAGCACGCCGCCGATCACCAGGTCCGCATCCAGCACCGCTTCCTCGATCGAATGCGCGTTGGAATACATGGTGGAGATGCGGTTGCCGTACACGAGGTCCAGCTGGCGCAGGCGGTCGATGTTCTTGTCCAGAATCGTCACACGCGCGCCGATGCCGACCGCCATCTGCAAGGCATTGGTGCCGACCACACCGGCGCCAATGATCGCGATATGCCCCGGCGCCACGCCAGGCACGCCGCCCAGCAGCAGGCCCATGCCACCCTTGGATTTCTCCAGATGCGCGGCGCCGGCCTGGATCGACATGCGCCCCGCCACCTCGCTCATCGGCGCCAGCAGCGGCAGGCCGCCGTTAGGGCCGGTGATGGTTTCGTAGGCGATGCACACCGCACCAGATGCCACCAGCGCCTTGGTCTGCTCCGGGTCCGGCGCAAGGTGCAGATAGGTGTACAGGATCTGATCCTTGCGCAGCATGGCGCATTCCTGCGGCTGCGGTTCCTTGACTTTCACGATCATCTCGGCACGGGCGAAAATGTCGCGCGCCGCTTCAACGATGCTGGCGCCGGACGCTTCGTACATCGCATCCGTGAGGCCGATGGCCGCGCCGGCATTTTTTTGTACCAATACTTGATGACCACGCAAAACGAGTTCCTTGACGCTGGCCGGGGTAAGGCCAACACGGGACTCCTGGTTCTTAATCTCTTTTGGGACGCCGACCAGCATGGTTGTCTCCTTCAGTTCAGGTGTTTAAGTACTTCCCTCAGCTTTCCAAACAATTCATCGATATGTTTCTTCTCCAGCACCAGCGGTGGCGACAAGGCGATGATGTCGCCGGTGACGCGGATCAGGATGCCGTCGGCAAAAGCCTGCTTGAACGCGGCGAAGGCGCGCGCACCGGGCTTGCCGGCGATCGGCGCCAGCTCGATGCCGGCGATCAGGCCAATGGTGCGGATGTCGATCACGTGCGGCAGGCCTTTCAGCGAATGCACGGCATCCGCCCAGTACTCGGCCATGCCGGCCGCGTGTTCCAGGATGTTCTGTTCCTTGAACACTTCCAGCGTCGCCAGCGAAGCGGCGCACGCCACCGGATGACCCGAGTAGGTGTAGCCATGGAACAGCTCGATGCCGGCCGGCGCATCCATGAAGGCATCGTGGATATGCTTTTTGCTGAACACCGCGCCCATCGGAATGGTGCCGTTGGTGAGGCCCTTGGCGGTGGTCATCATGTCCGGCTCAACGTCGAAGTAGTCGCCGGCGAATGGCGTGGTCAGGCGGCCGAAGCCCGTGATCACCTCATCGAAGATCAGCAGGATGCCGTGCTTGGTGCACAGCTCGCGCAGTCGCTTGAGATAACCTTTCGGTGGAATCAGCACGCCGGTGGAACCGGCCACCGGTTCGACGATCACCGCCGCGATGGTCGATGCATCGTGCAGCGCAACGATGCGTTCCAGTTCATCGGCCAGGTTGGCGCCGTGTTCCGGCTCGCCACGCGTGTAGGCGTTCTTCTCCAGATTGTGGGTGTGCGGCAGATGATCCACGCCCGGCAGCATCACGCCATACGGCTTGCGGTTGCCGGCGATGCCGCCGACCGAGATGCCGCCAAAGCCGACGCCGTGATAGCCGCGTTCGCGGCCGATGAAGCGCGTGCGGCTGGCTTCACCGCGCGCCTTGTGATACGCCAGCGCGATCTTCAGCGCGGTGTCCACCGCCTCGGAACCGGAGTTGGTGTAGAACACATGGCCGTAGCGATGGTTGGTGTACTCCATCAGCTTTTCCGCCAGGTCGAAAGCGGCCGGGTGGCCCATCTGGAAGGTCGGCGCGAAGTCGAGCTGGCCGACCATCTCGCGCACGGCGGCGACAATCTTCGGCTGCGCGTGGCCGCACGGCACGCACCACAGGCCGGCGGTGCCGTCCAGGATGCTGCGGCCGTCCACGTCCTTGTAGTACATGCCTTCCGCCGACACCAGCAGGCGCGGATGCTGCTTGAAATCGCGGTTGTTCGTGAACGGCATCCAGAAGGACGCCATCGATTCTGGTCGGGACTCGTTCATGCACATCTCCTATGAAACAACTGCTTTCGGATTTTTTTGACAAACCGTAAAAAAATTTACCAGTTGGCAAAATGATGATGCAATAATAGACAGCAGGACAACTATGGCACAGATACACAATTCATCAAACTGTCCAACCGTACTGGCAACAAAAACACTACAGTTTTGGAGTTGAGGATGGAAGAAGGAAACTGGCCCTGCGTTGCTATCGAGCGCAGGCAGAAGGGTAGCTTGGTCGATCAGATCGTGACGGCCATCAGCGCCATGGTTGGCAGCAAAGAGTTGCGCGTAGGCACTAAGATGCCCTCGGTGCGGCAATTTGCCAAGTGTAATGGCGTCAGTACCTTTACAGTTGTGGAAGCGTACGACCGGCTGGTGACGCTGGGCCTGCTGTCGTCGCGCCGTGGCTCCGGCTATTTCGTCGCCCGCCAGGAGGTGCCGGCCACGCTGCTGCCGGCCGCCTTGCACATCATCCCCAACGCCATTGACGCGCTCACGCCCGACCTGTATTCCGGCGTCTCGGAAGCGCTGCCGGTAGGCGCCGGCTGGCTGCCGCCGGAGTGGTATGGCGAGGACACCATCCTCGACGCCGTGCGCCAGGCCATGCGCATTCCGGCCAACCGCCTGCGCGGCTACGGCCATCCGCTCGGCTTCCCCACCCTGCGCCAGCAGATGGCGGCCACGCTGAGCGGTGAACTGTTCCCGGTGGAAGCCGAGCAAATCCTGCTGACCCACGGCGCCACCCACGCCTTCGACCTGGTGCTGCGCACCCTGACCAAGCCGGGCGACACCGTGTTGGTGGAAGATCCCGGCTATAGCAATCTGTTGTCGCTGATCCGCCACCACGGCTGCATCGCGGTCGGCATTGCGCGCGGCGAGAACGGGCTGGATCTGGACGCGCTGGCGCAGCAGGCCGCGCAAGTCCAGCCCAAGCTCATGTTCGTCAACACCGTGCTGCAAAATCCGCTCGGCACCTCGCTCAGCGTGGCGCAGGCGCACCGGCTGCTGGCACTGGCCGAGCAGTTCGATTTCTGGCTGGTGGAGGACGATATCTACCGCGAGCTGGCGCCGCGCGGCGAAGCTTCGCTGGCGGCCATGGATGGACTGCGGCGCGTGATCCGCGTCGGCAGTTTTTCCAAGACGCTGTCGCCGGTATTGCGGGTCGGCTCGATCTGCGCTTCATCCTCGCTGATCCCGGAGCTGCTGCGCGTGAAAATGCTGGCCGGGCTGACCACCTCGGAGATCAACGAGCGCGCGGTCTACCATGCCATCACCGCCCGCCCCTACCGGCGCATGGTGGACAAGCTGGTGACGCAGCTGGACGCCGGCCGCGAACGCGCCATGGCCAGCCTGCGCGAAGTGGGCATGACCTTGCTGGCACGGCCGCGCGGCGGCATGTTCGTCAGCGCCGGCTGGCACGACGCCCCCAGCGCTGAATGGAATGGAAAAATCATCGCCGACCAGGCGCTCAAGCACGGCATCCTGCTGTCGCCGTGCGACTTCTTCATGCTGCGCGCGCCGGAATCGATCTGGTTCCGCTTCAACGTAGCTTACGCAGACCACCCACAACTGCAAACCTTCCTGAGGCACATATGCCGACAGTAAAAATCAATCGCCGCCTGCTCAACCGCGACAAGCTGGAAGCCGAGATCACCGCCGAAGCCGTGCGGGTGTTTGCCGAGTGCGGCTACGAAGGCACCTCCATCGCCACCGTGGCGGAGAATGCCGGCCTGTCCAAGCAAAACCTGATGTACTACTTCCCCACCAAGCAGGCGCTGTATCAGCGCGTGCTGGACGAAGTGCTGGACGAGTGGCTGGCACGCATGGAAAGTCTGGCCGACGCCGACCAGGACCCGCGCGAAGTGCTGCGCGCCTACGTCCAGGCCAAACTGAAATTCTCGCGCGAGAATCCCTGGGCTTCGCGCGTGTATGCGATGGAAGTGATCAGCGGCGCGCCCCTGTACGGCGGCCAGATACAGAGCCGCGTGGTGCCGCTGGTGCGCAAGGATATCGAGGTGT
Source organism: Duganella sp. (assembly GCF_039595735.1). Classification (NCBI taxonomy): domain Bacteria; kingdom Pseudomonadati; phylum Pseudomonadota; class Betaproteobacteria; order Burkholderiales; family Oxalobacteraceae; genus Duganella; species Duganella sp. Next base: position 224,775 of record NZ_JBCNLB010000004.1, on the reverse strand, counting down.
TCGAGCAGTGGATCGCGGCGGGGAAGATGGCGCCGGTGAATGCGACGCATCTGCTGTTTGCGATCTGGGCAATGACGCAGTCCTATGCGGACTTCTCGGCCCAGATGGCGCTGGTGCTGAACCGCAAACAGCTGACGAAAAAGGATTTCGACGATGCCGAGAAGGTCATCGTCGACATGGTGCTGGCGGCGATCAGCGTGCCGCAGCCTGTTGGCGGCGACGCGCCATGAATCCGATCACGCCCAGGCCTGCCAGCAGCATGGCATAGGTTTCCGGCTCCGGCACCGGCTGGGTAAAGCCCAGCACATTGGCGGCCTTGAAGAAGTTGCCGGAGTTGATTTGCACCTGCGAAGCCCAGGAGTCGACCACCACGTTGCCGTTGATGACGCCCTGGCCGCCGTTCACCGCGGCCTTGGGCGCCAGGATGCTGAGGTTGGCGCCGGTGTTGATATTGAGCGAGGTCGCGTCGGCAAAGTTGAACAGCACGTTGTAGCCGTCAAACGCCGAGTAGCCGCCCTGGAACAGCGCCGAATTGCCGCTGACATTAACGATCAGGGTGGCGTTTTTGGCAAAGCCGCTCAAGTCGTAATAAGTGCTGTTTTTCAGCCAGCTGGCATTGATGTCGATGACTTCCACTGCCTTGTTGCTGCCGGTGAGGTAAACCCCGCCCCATTTTTCCTCGGCCTGGGCGGTGGTTTTCAGCTGGTCCAGCGCCTTGGAAGTCTGGGTCAGCGAGGACGACACAGCCGCAAAATTGACCGGCGACTTGCCGCTCTGGACCGGCGTGGCGGTGGTTGCGCTGGTCAGCTTGGTCTTGCCGCCGACGTAAGCGTCGCCGTTGAAGACGTCGCCGCCATTGAGGGTGAAATTGCCGCCGGCGATCAGCGAGTAATGGCCGTAGGCATCCTTGTTCTTGTCGTTGATCGAATACGAGCTGACCGAGACATTCCCGGCCGCCACCACCGCGCCCTGCACGTCGGCGCTGGGCGCGCTGAAATTGGTGAAGGAATAGACGTTGGCGCCGCCAACCAGCTTGCTCAGATCCAGCACTGCGGCGTGGGCGCTCCCCATCGCGACGGCGGACAGCACAGCGGCGGCGGCAGCGGTTTTGATAGCAGCGCTCATGAAATTACCCTATAGAAATTTAAATTACCCTCAGGATATCACAAATCCCATTTTATTTCCTTGCGGAATTATTCTACAGCACCCAAAGTGCCATTTATCCGCCACAATCACCGGCTATCCCCGCCAAAGCGCAGTTGATCGGAATCCGCTACGGCTGCCGGAAGGGCTTTGTTACAGTGATCCCATCGCAATCACTCTGATGGAGATGCAATATGAGCAAACTGAACACCCTGATCGACGAAATCATCCACGCCTTCAAGCAAACGCTGCGCTATGGCGTGCGCCTGATCGACCGCATGTCGCCGCCGGCACTGCTGGGCGCGGCGCTGGTGCTGGCGTTCATCTGCTCCATCCTGCCGCTTGCACTGGTGCTGTTCGCCTTCTTCATGTTGATTAAACTCGCGGTGGGCGCCACCGTGATCTGCGGCCGTCGCAACCAGCGCCATCAGGAGCACGTTGAATGAAAAAGAATCGGCTGGCCCAGGCCGGCTACAACAATGCCAAAAGCCTGCTCGACATCATCCGCGAGATCGGCGAAACCGCAGTCAACGTGTGGTGGCATTTCTTTGACTGGCTGGCGCAGGTGGAATGGCGCAAGCTGCTGATTATCTGGCTGTTGTTGTTGATTCTCTCAGCCTCGCTGTTCAATGTGAACAAACAGGCCTGGGGCTTTATCGCGGTGTCGCTGGCCCTGAAGGTGCTGGCCGGCGGCAAGCGCAAGGCGGAGCTGGAGGCGCGCCACGCCGAATCCCACGCCGACGAGGAAAGCATCGAACGGCGCGTGGTCGAGGCGCGCATGGCGGCGCTGCAGGCCCAGGTTGAGCCGCACTTTTTATTCAACACCCTGGCCCTGATCGGCCAGCTGATCGAAACCGATCCGCCGCAAGCGGCGCGCATCCACCAGAACCTGATCGACTACCTGCGCGCCACCCTGCCGCAGATGCGCGCCAAGGGCGCCGGCACGCTGGGGCGGCAGATTGAAATGTCGCGCGCCTACCTGGCCATCATGCAGGCGCGCATGCGCTCGCGGCTGGCGGTGTCGATCGACGTGCCGGAGGAGATGGCCAGCGCCACCTTCCCCGTGATGATGCTGCAGATCCTGATCGAAAACGCCATCAAGCACGGCCTGGAACCCAAGATCGATGGCGGCCGCATCGACATCCGCGCCTCGGTGGACAACCAGATGCTGCAGGTGGATGTGGTGGACGACGGCGTCGGCTTCAATCCCTTCTCCAGCGATGGCCTCGGCCTGGCCAATGTGCGCGAGCGTCTGCGCATCCAGTACGGCACCCGCGCCCAGCTGGTGATCGAGGCGCCGCTGACCGGCGGCACCCGTGCCAGCATCCGCGTGCCTTACGCCCCCGATATTTTTGCAGGAAGCGCGAAATGAACCGTCCCACCGCCCTGATCGCCGACGATGAAGAAGGCATGCGCGAGCAACTGCGCAGCCGCCTGCAGGACGTCTGGCCGGCGCTGGAGATCGTGGCCGAAGCCGCCAACGGCATTGAGGCCGTGGCGCTGGCCGGCCAGCATCAGCCGGACATCGTGTTCCTCGACATCCGCATGCCGGGCATGTCCGGCATCGAAGCGGCGCGCATGCTGTTCAACCGCTGCCACCTGGTGTTCGTCACCGCTTACGACCAGTATGCGATTGAAGCGTTTGAACAGGGCGCGCTGGATTACCTGCTCAAGCCGGTCGGCGGCGAACGCCTGAAGACCACCTGCGCGCGCCTGCAGGCCCGCATCGGCCAGCAGCCGACCAATATCGAACGTCAGTTGAGCCAGCTGCTATCGCATCACAGCAAGCCGGCGGCCAAACCGGAATACCTGCGCTGGATCCAGGCCGTGGTCGGCGCCAACCTGCGCATGATCTCCACGCGCGAAGTGCTGTTCTTCCAGGCCGATGAAAAATACACCCGCGTGCAGACCGAACAGTCCGAAGTCCTGATCCGCAAAACGCTGAAGGAGCTGGCGGACGAGCTCGATCCAAACGAATTCTGGCGCATCCACCGCTCGACGCTGGTGCGGGTGGATGCGATTCAGGAAGTCACGCGCGATTTGCGCGGACGGCAAATGGTCCGCATCCGCAACTTCCCGGAATTGTTGGAAGTCAGCCGTGGGCATGCGCATTTATTCCAACAGATGTAAATCGATGTAAAGAAATAATTATTAATTCTGCAAATAAGGAGGTAAAATCTCGGTTTTATTTATTTCTGCTGAACAAATATAATGAAGATATTGAAATCTTGCGTTGCGCTGATTGCCAGTGCCCTGCTACTTTCCGCCTGCGGTGGTGGTGGTGGCGGTTCCTCTGGCGGCGGTTCCTCTGGCGGCGGAGCGACCGGCGATCAGAGCTGGCTGAGCTTCACGCCCAATCCTGTCACTGTCGATGCGGTTCAGGGCCAATCGACGGCTTTCACGGTGAGCGCCCACGCCAGTAAAACCTTCAGCCAGAATTTCAATATCGCCATCGTCGAAGCGACCGGCCTGATCACCACCCAGGTCGACCTGTCCGGTGGCGGCTACGATTACACAGCCACCCTGTACGTCAGCCCGCTGCTGGCGGCCGGCACCCGGACCGGCACGCTGGTGGTGAAGCTGTGTGAAGATGATCCCGCAGTCTGCAACAAACCGCTGAGTGGCTCGCCATGGCGCATCCCGCTGACGGTCAACGTCAAGCCGGACACGACGCCAACCACGCCGACGACGCCAACCACCCCGACCACGCCAACCACGCCGACTACCCCGACCGAGCCGCCTCCGCCGGCGCCGGTCAGTCTGCAGTTCGACAAAACGGCCTATGCCTACAGCTTCACGCAGGGCGAACCGCTCAGCTTCCGGTTTAACGCCACGGCCAGCCGCAGCATCATGGGCGAAGCGCAAATCGGCGTGTTCGAGAAAAGCGGCTTGCTCAGCAATGGTGGCGGCACGTTGACGTGGAGCTCCGACAAAACCTACAACATCGACCTGCCGCTCAACGGCAATCTGGCAACGGGGCAATACAGCAGCACGCTGGAAGTGCGCGTATGCCAGGACGATCCATCCATCTGCAGCAAGCCGGTCAGCGGCTCGCCATGGAAAATTCCGCTCAGCCTGACCGTCACGCCAACGGTCAACCTGAAAGCGCTGTCGGCGCTGTCCGGCGTGCCAGCCTGGAGCACCCATCAAGGCAACGCCGGCCACACCGGTGCGATCGCCGCCACCGTCAAGCCAGCCAACTTCACCCGCCGCTTCAACCTCCCGACCACGGACCAGTACAGCAGCACCATCGCCATCGATGGCAATACCATCTACGCTGTGCTGGGCACGCGGTTCGGCAAATGGACGCTGCAAGCGATCAGCGAAGACACCAGCAAAACGGTATGGAGCGTTGACCTGGGCACGCTGCATCGCGTCAATCCGCCTGCCGCCGCCAACGGCAAAGTCTACGTGACCTCCACCGGCCATCAGGATTCCTACCTGTGGATCTTCGATCAGCGCGACGGCAAGCTGCTGGCCAAGCAGGCCATGAGTTCCCAGTGGGAAAACTATATGGCGCCAACCATCTACAACGGCGCCGTCTACACAGAGTATGGCTACTACGGCGGCATGGCCAAATACGATGGCAGCACCGGTACGCCGCAGTGGGCGGTCGGCCTGGCACAGGTTGATGGCTGGACCCCGGCGGTGGACGACCAGTATGCCTATACCTATATCGGCGGCAGTTTCAATGTCCTGAACAGCGCAACCGGCGAGACCGCCTATACGGTGGCCGATCCGCGCTCTGGCTCCAATTGGGTCAACACCTCGGTTGTGCTGGGCAACGGCATGCTGTATGCCGCCAACGCCGGCACCCTGACCGCGCTCAACCTGAATACCCGCGCCATCACCTGGTACCTGCAAGGCAATGGTGTCACCGGCCAACCGGCACTCGGCGCCAAGGCGCTGTATGTACTGCACGCCAACGGCACCGTGCTGGAAGCGCGTGATCCAGTTACCGGCAACGCGCAATGGGTTGCCAGCCTCACCGAACGCTACGACAACGTGATCGTCACCAGCAATCTGGCGTTTGTCAGCAACAGCACCAACACGCTGGCGATCGATCTGGCCACTCAGAAAACCGTGTGGACTTACCCGCTGGGCGGCACGCTAGCGATTTCCAACCGCGGCGTGCTGTACATCGTTGCACAGCAGAAAATTGCCGCTGTAAATCTGCAGTAAAGCCAAGAAACGCGTTGCCATTGCCGGAAGTCTGGTTCATATTAAGACTTTCAGCAATGCGCGACGCGTTCCTTTGAGCGACATCAATACACATGCGTTGGCCCATTGCGGCGCCGAACCACACTCCGTGCAATCAATCGAATCTGTTTGCACCCGCCCACCGGAGAGCCAACCATGTCCAGCATTGCCAAGCAAACCCCTTGCAGCGTCATACCGTGCCTACGCTACCGCGATGCCCATGCCGCCATCGACTGGCTGTGCAGCACGCTGGGCTTTGAAGTCCAGTTCGTGGTGCCTGAGGAAGATGGCCGCGTCGCCCACGCCCAGCTCACTTTCGGTAACAGCATGGTCATGCTGGGCTCGGCATTCGACACGGACTATGGACGCTTGTTAAAGCAGCCGCAGGACATCGGCGGCTTCGTCACGCAAAGCAGTTATCTGGTGGTGAATGATGCCGACCTGGTGTATGGCCGCGTGCTGGAAGCCGGCGGCCGCATCCTGCTGGACATCAAGAACGAAGACTACGGCGGCCGCGGCTTCACCTGCTCCGACCCCGAAGGCCACATCTGGAGCATCGGCACTTACGACCCTTACGCTTCGTCGGACAGCGCGGCAACCAGCGCGGCATCGGCCGCCTGAGTCGGACGGATGCGGATGATGCTGCGGTAGAGCGGCGGCAGGGCGGCGCAGATGGCGGCCAGGTCGGCCTCCGGCAACGATGGCAGCACGTACTGGAATTGCGCCGGGTTCTTCAGCGGCAGCGGGCCTTCCATGGTGGAGCCGTAGGCGCCCAGGTTCATGAAGCTGACCGCGCCCGCATCCGGTCCGCGCGCAAACACGAAGGTGCCGTCTTTCGGATGCCCGAGGTAGTGGCGCACTTCTTCCTGCTGCGTCGGCGTGGCGCCGTTCATCAGCTTGTAGCGCAGCTGCGCATAAGCGCGTGTGGTTTCCATGAAGGCGCTACGAATGCCCGAGTGCGTCATGCGCCCCGGCATGCACAACAGCAGGTTGCCGAAGGAATCCAGCAAAGCGACCGCGTCCCCTGCCCCGCCATGTTCGCGGTCGCGCGCCATCGCCTGTTTCAGGAACGGCGCCAGGCCGGCATCCGGCTGGTGCGGCGTGCAGCGGTAAGTCAGCGCGTCCGGGTACTGCTGCTTGAGCGCGGAAACAATGGCGTGGCCGGCCGGCAGCGTGGCCGGATCCTTCAGCACCTCCTGCGGCAGGTCGGTGTTGAACATTTCCATTACCTCGGCCGAGGTGGCTTCGAACACCAGTGAGCACAGGGCTTGCGTCGGTTCGGAGATGGTTTTGCCGATGAAGAAGGACTTCGGCGTGGCGCCGGTGCTGGCGCGCGCGTACAGCGAGGAACCAAGGATGGCAGGATAGCTGAAGCTGGCACCGGCCTGTTCGCGCAGGGGAGCCGGCAGCGCGTTGAAGCTGGCGCTGTTGTCGTGGTTGATGCCGGCATTCTTGTCGGGCGCGGCCACCACCACATTGAAGCCGCCCGCCAGGATTGCACCGGCGCACATGCAGCACGGATCGAGCGAAGTGACGATGGTGATGTCCTGCGGCGCCGGCAGTTCGCGGCCTTTGGCGTGCTCGGCGTAGTACCAGTCGATCAACTGCCGTTCGCCATGCGCGGTGGGGTCGAAGATCAGGCCATTCTTGACGACGTTGTTGTGCAGCGATTGCAGCACGTTGCCGTGCTGGTCCAGCATCAGGCCGCCAACGCCAAAGGTACCCTGCGTTTTGGCGGCAATCGCCTCCGCCGCCGCGATGGCGACAGCTGCCTGCACATCAATCGTCTTCTTGAGCGCCATTACTTCTTCTTGAGATCCTGACCGCCGAAGGCATTCGGCAGTTGCGCGGCGGCGGTGGTCTCGTAGATGTCGCCTTTGAGGTTGGTCAGCAGGACCGGCAGCTCGTTGCCGCCCAGTTCCAGGATCACCTGGCGGCAGGCGCCGCATGGGGCGATCGGACCGTCGGTTTCACCGATCACCACCAGTTGGTCGAAATCGCCCGGCTTGTAGCCATGAGCCAGCGCGCTGAACAGGGCGGTGCGCTCGGCGCAATTGCACAAGCCATAGGAAGCGTTTTCCACGTTACAGCCGTGGAACACCTTGCCGTCGTTGGTCAGCAGCGCCGCGCCCACCTTGAAGTTGGAGTATGGTGCGTAAGCCTTCAGCCGCGCGGCGGCGGCTTCGGCAATCAGTTCTCGTTTATTCATATCAATCGTCTCAGAGCCGTCATTCCGGCGCAAGCGGATGGTCCGCAGCTGCGGTCCATGCTGACTCGGCATGGGTCCCGGCTTTCGCCGGGACGACGGTGGTTTGGTTACGGGCGAATGGTCCGGTAGATGACTGGGTTGGCTGCCGGTGCAGCATCAGCGAGACGGTAAGCCGCCTGAATTTCGCGAATGGCCTGTTCGGCCGCTTCCCGCGTACGCGCGTGCACCATCGCCAGCGGCTGGCCGGCTTCCACTTTATCGCCCAGACCAACCAGATCGGTCAGGCCGACCGCGTAGTCGATGGCATCGGCAGCACGGCGGCGGCCGCCGCCGAGCGACACCACCGCCAGGCCGATGTCGCGGCAGTTGGTTGACGCAGCATAGCCCGAGGTCAGCGCCGGCGCCGGCACGATGACCGGTGCGCGCTCCAGGTACTTGTCCGGGTTCGACATCAGGTCGGCCGGGCCGCCCAATGCCGTCACCATGCGCGCGAAGCGTTCGGCCGCTTCGCCGCTGTCCAGCGAGGCTTGCAGTTTGGCGCGCGCTTCCGCTTCGTCGGCGGCCAGCTTGCCCAGCACCAGCATCTCGGCGCACAGCGCCAGCGTCACTTCGTGCAGGCGCGCAGGACGCGACTTGCCGGTCAGGTAATCGATCGCGCCGCGCACTTCCACCGCGTTGCCGGCGTAAGGCGCCAGCGATTCGTTCATGTCGGTCAGGATGGCGGAGGTCATCATGCCGGCGCCATTGCCGACCTTGACGATGCTCTCGGCCAGCTCCACCGATTTTTCATAGGTCGGCATGAAGGCGCCGCTGCCGACCTTCACGTCCATCGCCAGCGCATCCAGGCCGGCCGACAGTTTCTTCGACAGGATGGAGCCGGTGATCATGGCCACCGATTCCACTGTCGCCGTCACATCGCGCACGCCGTAGAAGACTTTGTCCGACGGCGCCAGCGACGATGTCTGGCCGATGATGGCCACGCCGACTTCCTTCACCACCTTGCGGAACAAGGCGTTGTCCGGCACCGTGGTGTAGCCGGGAATCGAGTCGAACTTGTCCAGCGTGCCGCCGGTGTGGCCGAGGCCACGGCCGGAAATCATCGGCACGTAGCCGCCGCAGGCTGCGACCATGGGCCCCAGCAGCAGCGAGACGACATCGCCGACGCCGCCGGTGGAATGCTTGTCCACCACCGGGCCGTTCAGATCGAGCGAGCGCCAGTCCAGCACTTCGCCGGAATCGCGCATGGCCTGGGTGAAGGCCACGCGCTCGTCCATGTTCATGTCCTTGAAATAGACTGCCATCGCCAGCGCGGCGATCTGGCCTTCGGTCACGCGGCCGGAGGTGATGCCGCCGACGAAGAACTGAATCTCTTCGGCCGACAACACGCCACCGTCACGCTTTTTGCGGATGATTTCTTGGGGTAGGTAGGACATAAATTCTCCCGTATAAAACGTCGTTCCCGCGCGGGCGGGAACCCATGCTGAGCGTCCGGATTCGGCGTTCCATGGATTCCCGCCTGCGCGGGAATGACGGGGGTGGGGTCAGACGCCGTAAGGAATCCAGATGTTTTTCACTTGCGAGGCGTGCGCCAGCACAGCGCGGCCGCCCGCTTGCGCGGTGCTGTACCAGTCGCGGCCTTTTGCACCGCCAACCCAGGTACGCTTCAGCGAAGCCGCCGACAGGCGCTCGACTTCGGCGCAGCCTTCGGCCGAACCGTCGTGACGCCACACCGCATCGATATCCGAGTGCGATGCCAGCGTGCGCGCCAGTTCATCGGCCGAACCGGTGACGATGTTGACCACACCGCCCGGCAGATCCGAGGTATCGAACACCTGATACAGATCGGTGGCCGACAGCGGATGTGCTTCCGACGGCACCACCACCACGCGGTTGCCCAGCGCAATGGCCGGCGCCACCAACGAGATAAAGCCCAGCAGCGGCGCCTCGTTCGGGCACACGATGCCGATCACGCCCAGCGGCTCGTTCAGGGCCACGGTAATGCCGTGCATCGGCGGCTGATGCGCCAGGCCGTCGTACTTGTCGGCCCACGCGGCGTAGTAGAACAGGCGCTCGATCGATGCCTGCACTTCCTTCTCGGCGTTTTTCGAACCGGTCATGGCGGCGATGCGGGCGGCGAATTCCTCGCCGCGCGCGGCCAGGTTTTCAGCGATGTAGTACAGCACTTGCGCGCGGTTGTGCGCGGTGGCCTTGGTCCAGCCGGTGGCCTTGTGCGCGGCTTCCACGGCGTTGCGGATGTCCTTGCGATTGCCCTCGCCCACCTCGGCGATGAAGGCGCCGTCAGCGCCATGAATCGCGCGGCTGTAGGCGCCATCAGGGCGCGCCTGCTTGCCGCCGATGTACAGCTTGGCCGTACGGTCGATGGCGAAAGCGCCGCCCGCTGCCGGTGCGGCGGCTTTGGCTTTGGCCTTCGGCGCGATCACCGGCGCGGCCGGACGCGCGTCTTCCGCCTTGGCGGTCAGGTATTCGTACATGCCTTCGCGGCCGCCTTCACGGCCGTAGCCGGATTCGCGGTAGCCGCCAAAGCCGCAAGCGGCGTCGAACTGGTTGGCGGTGTTGATCCACACAACACCGGCTTTGATCGCAGGCGCGACATCCAGCGCCAGCGAGATATTCTCGGTCCACACGCAGGCGGCCAGGCCGTACACGGTGTTGTTCGCCAGTTGCACCGCTTCCGGCGGGGTGCGGAAGCTCATCGCCACCAGTACCGGGCCAAAGATTTCAGCCTGCGCCACGGCGGCCGACGTCGAGGCGCCGGTGATCAGGGTTGGCGGGAACCACGAGCCGTCGGCCGGCAATTCGCACGCTGGCTGGTAGATGGTGCAGCCTTCGTCACGCGCCGATTGCACCAGGCCTTCGATGCGCTGCTTCTGCACCGGATCGACCAGCGCGCCGATGTCCATCGACTTGTCCAGCGGCGAGCCGAGAGTCAGCTTGTCCATGCGGGCACGCAGCTTGGCCAGGAATTTCTCCTGCACCGATTCCTGCACCAGCAGGCGCGAGCCGGCGCAGCACACCTGGCCCTGATTGAACCAGATCGAATCGACCAGGCCTTCAACCGCTGCATCCAGGTCCGCATCTTCAAACACGATGAATGGCGACTTGCCGCCCAGTTCCAGCGACAGCTTCTTGCCGCTGCCGGCGGTGGCCTGGCGAATCAGGCGGCCCACTTCGGTCGAACCGGTGAAGGCCAGCTTGTCGATGCCTTCGTGCTTGACGATGGCTTCGCCCACGCGGCCATCGCCGGTGACGATGTTGACCACGCCCGCCGGCACGCCGGCCTGCACGCAGATGTCGGCAAACAGCATCGCGCTCAGCGAGGTGAATTCGGCGGGCTTGAACACCACGGTGTTACCCGCGGCTAGCGCCGGCGCGATCTTCCACGCCAGCATCAGCAGCGGGAAGTTCCACGGCACGATCTGGCCGACCACGCCCACGGCGCGGTAATCGGCAAATTCTTCGGCCTGCAGTTGCGCCCAGCCGGCGTGGTAGTAGAAGTGGCGTGCCACCAGCGGCAGGTCGACGTCGCGGGTTTCGCGGATGGTCTTGCCGTTGTCCAGCGTTTCCAGCACGGCAAACAGGCGCGCGTGCTTTTGCATCAGGCGTGCGATCGAGTACAGCACCTTGGCGCGGCCATGGCCGCCCAATGCCTGCCAGCCCGGCTGCGCGCCGCGTGCGGCGGCGACCGCGCGATCGACGTCGGCGGCGGTGCCCTGGGTCAGGTCGGCCAGCTTGCTGCCATCGGCCGGATTGATGGAGGCGAACAGCTCACCAGCGGCGCTCCATTCATTGTTGATGAACAGGCCGAACTGGCGGCCACGCTGCTCCAGCCACGCTTGCGCTTCTTTGGTGCTTTCCGGTGCTGGGCCGTATTCCATGGTGTTGAGGATCTCTTTGATGGTTGGCATGACGGTTTCCGTAATTATGGTTGCGCGTGGCGGTGAGCGGCCGAGTAATTGCCGGTCACGTAGTGTTCCAGCTGACGCTCGATGTCGGTCAGCAGGCTGGATGCGCCAATGCGGAACAGGTGCGGCTCCAGCCACTCGTTGCCCAGTTCTTCCTTCATCAGGGTCAGGTACTGCAGCGCGGCCTTGGCCGTGCTGACGCCGCCCGCTGGCTTGTAGCCGATCTTGAAGCCGGTCTGCTGGTGGTAATCGCGGATCGCGCGCACCATGGTCAGCGACACCGGGATGGTGGCGTTGACCGGCTCCTTGCCGGTCGAGGTCTTGATGAAGTCCGCGCCAGCCATCATGCACACCCACGAGGCCTTGGCCACGTTTTCCAGCGTGACCAGTTCACCGGTCGCCAGGATCGCTTTCACGTGCGCTTCGCCGCAGGCCTTGCGGTAAGCCAGCATCTCGTCGTACAGCGCTTGCCAGTTGCCGGTCAGGACGTGCTGCCGGGTGATGACGATATCGATCTCGGTCGCGCCCGCGGCCACCGACAATTCAATCTCGCGCACCTTGGTTTCCATGCTGGTCAGGCCGGCCGGGAAGCCGGTCGACACGGCGGCGATCGGCAGGCGGCCCTGCAGCACTTCCACCGCCGGCTTGATCATCTCGTGGTACACGCACACCGCGCCGGTGGCCAGCTGGTAGTCCTGCAGGCCCATGACCTCCACCAGATCGGCGCGCAGCGGGCGCAGCGCCTTGCGGCACAGGCGTTCCACGCGGCCCGGCGTATCGTCGCCCGACAGCGTGGTCAGGTCGATCAGGCCGATGGCCTTGATCAGCCACGCGGCCTGGTATTCCTTCTTCACCGTGCGGCGGTTCGCCAGACTGGCGGCGCGGCGGTCGGCGGCGGACTTGTTCACCTTGATGTGGTTGATCCAGCCCAGGTCCAGAGGGACCGCTTGGTTGCGTTTGAAGTCGCTCATAACAGATTGTTTCCGTTCGAAAGTGGCTTGACGCCAAGGTGATGGGCCAGGGTCTGGCCGATGTCGGAGAAGGTTTCAGAAATGCCCAGCGATTGCGCTTTGACCTTGGGACCGAAGAAGATCATCGGAATATGCTCGCGTGTGTGGTCCGAGCCAGGCCAGGTTGGATCGCAGCCATGGTCGGCGGTGATGACCACTAGGTCGTCTTCCTTCAGTTTGGCGATGAAGTCCGGCAGGCGCGCATCCATTTCGTGCAGCGCGTTCGAATAGCCGTTGACGTCGCGGCGGTGGCCGAAGGCCTGGTCGAAGTCGACGAAGTTCACGAAAGTCAGCGACTTGTCGCCGGCTTCGTCCTGCACTTTCAGCAGCGCGTCGAACAGCGCCATATTGTCCTTGCCCTTCACCACGCGCGACACGCCTTGCGCCGCGAAGATGTCGCTGATTTTGCCCAGCGCGATCACTTCGCCGCCATCGTTTTTGACGTGGTCCAGCAGCGTCGGCGCCGGTGGCGCGACCGCGTAGTCGTGGCGATTGGTGGTGCGGGTGTAGTTGCCGTTCGCGCCCAGGAAAGGACGGGCGATCACGCGGCCGATGTTGTAAGGCTCAACCAGTTTGAAGGCGATCTCGCACACTTCGTACAGGCGCTCAAGGCCGAACGATTCCTCGTGCGCGGCGATCTGCAGCACCGAGTCGGCCGAGGTGTAGATAATCGGCTTGCCGCTGGCGACGTGTTCATCGCCGAAGCGGTTGATGATTTCCGTGCCCGATGCGTGGCAGTCGCCCAGGAAGCCCGGCACGCCGGCCAGCTCCTGCAGCCTGGCGGTCAGCTCGGCCGGGAACGATGGCACGGTCTTCGGGAAGTAGCCCCAGTCGAATTCCACCGGCACGCCGGCGATTTCCCAGTGGCCGGACTGGGTATCCTTGCCGGTCGAGCGCTCGCGCGCGGCGCCGTAGGCGGCGGTGAAGCCTTCGCGTTGGGTGAAGCCGGCGGCCCATTCGCCGCTGGCCAGATGCGCGGCGGCGGTCAGGCCGAGTTTTTCCATGGTCGGCAGCGACATCGGCTTGCCGCTGTTGGCGACTTGCTCCGCGATGTGGCCGAAAGTGTTGGCGCCGGCGTCGTTGTACTTCGCCGCGTCGGGCGTGGCGCCCAGGCCAAACGAATCGAGCAGCAGGATAAATGCGCGTTTCATGATCACTCCATTTCCGCCCCGCCGTCGTCCCGGCGCAGGCAGGGACCCATACTTCGCTTGCAGGCAGGCGTTCTATGGATCCCGGCATACGCCGGGATGACGGGGCTAACAAAAAAGGGCGGCATCGCCGCCCCTCAAACATATTACGCCTGCGGCGTTTTCGCTACGTTGCCCAGGAAGCCCAGGATCACTTCCACCAGCGAGGTCGCCGCCACGGCAGCGTATTTCAGGGTCTGCTCATGCGACAGCGGGAACGGCGACAGGCCTTCCGCCAGATTGGTGATGGCCGACACGCCCACCACTTTCAAACCGCAGTGACGGGCCGACACCACTTCCGGCACCACCGACATGCCCACCACGTCCGCACCCAGCGTCTTGAAGGCGCGGATCTCGGCCGGCGTTTCAAAATTGGGACCGGCGTAGGCGATGTACACGCCTTCATGCAGCGTCACGTTCTTCTCTTTGGCCGAGGTGTGCAGCAGCGCGCGCAGCTCAGCGTCATAAGCGTTGGCCATGCTGAAGAAGCGCGGGCCGAAGCGCTCGTCGTTCGGGCCCATCATCGGCGTGCCCGGCAGGAAGTTGATGTGGTCGGTCAGCGCCACCAGCGAGCCGGCATCCACTTCCGTGCGCAGCGAACCGGCGGCATTGGTCACGAACAGCATTTCGCAGCCCAGCAGCTTCATGGTGCGCACGGCGCTGGTCATCACGCCCAGGCCGTAGCCTTCGTAGACGTGGCCGCGGCCCTTCATGCACACCACCTGCACGCCCGCCAGGGTGCCGATCACCAGTTCGCCGGCGTGGCCGTGCACGGTGGAGATCGGGAAGCCCGGCAGCTGGTCGTAGCTGATGGTGACGGCGTCGGTCATTTGTTCCGCCAGCACGCCCAGGCCCGAACCGAGAATCATCGCCACGCGCGGCTTGAAATCGGCCGGCAGGCGGGAGCGAATAATGTCAGCGGCCTGGAATGGGGAATTATTAGACATGGAAATCCTCTGATTTTTGATGTGGCTGGGGAAGCTGACACTATGCATCATCGTCCATATGTATGGCAAATACCATTTTTCTTAGCCATTTATATAAAATTCATATAAATCAGGAGTATTATAAACCAAGGAAAACTGAGCCAGACCCACGCCATTGACGGCTTAAAGACAAATGTTTACCATTAAAGACAATTGTTTTAACGAGGCCACGACCGTGACCGATTCCTCCAAAAAGGAACAGCTTTACCAGCTGATCCGCGCCAACCCCTTCATCTCCCAGCAAGACCTGGCGGTCGAGCTGCGCCTGTCTCGCTCGGCCGTGGCGGGCCACATCGCCGGCCTGATTCGTGAACGCCGCCTGCTGGGCCGCGCCTACGTGCTGCCGGACAAGCGTCCGGTGCTGTGCATAGGCGCTGCCAACCTGGACCGCAAGCTGCGCACCATTGCCGCCATGCAGCTGGGCACTTCCAATCCGGCCACCGCCGAGGAAGTGTACGGCGGCGTGGCGCGCAACATTGCCGAGAACCTGGCCCGCCTCAACCTGCCGACCGCGCTGCTGACCGCGCTGGGCGACGACGGCGCCGGCCGCAGCCTGCAGGAATACGCCGAGCGCGCCGGCATCGACACCCGCGGCAGCCTCAAACTGCAGGATGCCGCCACCGGCACCTACACCGCCATACTGGACGACAATGGCGAACTGGTGGTGGCGCTGGCCGACATGGCCCTGTACGACCGCATCACGCCCGCATTCCTGGCCAGCCGCCAGCCGCAGCGCGCGGCCGCCGCCATGACCGTGGCCGACCTCAACCTGCCAGCCGACAGCATTGCCACGCTGCTGGACAGCGCGCGCCAGGACAATGTGCCGCTGGTGATCGTGGCAGTGTCGCAGCCGAAGATGGCGCGCCTGCCGCCAGACCTGCGCGGCCTGCGTCTGCTGATCCTGAACCGCGGCGAACTGGAAACCCGCGCCGGCCGCGCCCTGCCCACCGAGGCCGACGTGCGCGCCGCCTGCCGCGAGGTGCAGGCGCAAGGCGCGCAGGATGTCATCGTCACCTGCGGCAGCCAGGGCGTGTACCACACGCGCGACGGCGGGCTGGTATGGCTGGCGGCGCACCAGGTGGACGTGGTGGACGTCACCGGCGCCGGCGACGCATTCTCGGCCGCCGTCTGCTGGTCGCTGTACCAGGGCAGCGCCGACCTGACGCTGGCCTGCCGCCGCGGCCTGAAGGTGGCGGCCATGACGCTGGAAAGCCCGGAGACGGTATCGCCGGTGCTGGCCGCCGACGTGCTCGACGAAATACACGACTTTGATATGAACGCCCCGCTGTTCCCGAATAAAGGATAAACCATGCACCAATTCTTACTGTTCTCGCCGGAAGTGGCTGCCGCCCGCGCCGCCGGCAAACCGATCGTCGCGCTGGAGTCGACCATCATTTCGCACGGCATGCCATATCCGCAGAACGTGCAGATGGCGCGCGAGGTGGAGCAAATCATCCGCGACGGCGGCGCCGTGCCGGCCACCATTGCCATCATCGGCGGCAAGATCTGCGTCGGCCTGTCCGACCAGCAGCTGGAACTGCTGGGCACGTCGACCGATGCGATCAAGGTCAGCCGCCGCGACCTGCCTTACGTGCTGTCGCAGAACAAGCTGGGCGCCACCACCGTGGCCGCCACCATGATCTGCGCCGAGCTGGCCGGCATTCAGGTGTTTGTCACCGGCGGCATCGGCGGCGTGCACCGCCGCGCCGAAACCAGCTTCGACATCTCGGCCGACCTGCAGGAACTGGCCCACACCTCGGTGGCGGTGGTGTGCGCCGGCGTGAAATCGATTCTGGATATCGGCCTGACGCTGGAATACCTGGAAACGCACGGCGTGCCGGTGGTCAGCGTCGGCCAGCGCGGCTTCCCGGCCTTCTTCACGCGCGAGAGCGGCTTCAGTGCCGACTTCCAGCTGGATACCCCGGCCGAACAGGCGGCCTTCATCCACACCAAGTGGCAGCTGGGTCTGAAAGGCGGCGTGGTGGTCAGCAATCCGGTGCCGGCTGCGGAGGCCATGCCGAAGGAAGAAATCGACCGCATCACTGAACAGGCATTGCAGGAAGCCGATCAGCAAGGCATCACCGGCAAGAACGTGACGCCGTTCCTGCTGGCGCGCATCAAGGCGCTGACCGAAGGCCGCAGCCTCGCCACCAACATCGCACTGGTGAAGAACAACGCCCGTTGCGGCGCCGCGCTGGCGGTGTCCATGCAACGCACCTGACCGTCATTCCGGCTTGCGCCGGAATGACGGGCCAACTTTCGAGGCCTGTCATGTCCATCGATCTGAAACAACTCAAGTACTTCCTGGCCGTGGCCGAAGAAAAAAGCTTCAGCCGCGCGGCCGAGCGGCTGCACATCTCGCAGCCGCCGCTCAGCCAGCAGATCATGAAGCTGGAGAGCGAACTTGGTGTGAAGCTGTTTGCCCGCACCACCCGCACCTTCGAGCTGACGGTGGCCGGCAAGGCGCTGATGAATGAAGCCGCCGAACTGCTGGCCAAGATGCGCATGACCATCGACACCATCCGCCAGATCGACCGCGGCGAGGTCGGCCGCCTGCGCGTGGGCATCGTCGGCTCGGCCATGTGGGGACCGATCCCCAGCCTGCTGGAAGAATTTCAGACCAAGTTCCCGCGCGTGACCTGGACCCTGCACGAACTCGGCCCCACCCTGCAATACGAAGCCCTGCGCGCCAAGCAGATCGACGTCGGCTTCTGGCGCGAGCCCAGGCTGGACGAGGACGATCTGAAGAACGACAACCTGCGCCAGGAACTGTGCTTCCGCGAAGACGTGTGCGTGGCGCTGAACGAGCATCACCCGCTGGCCAAGCAGGAAGCCATCGAACTGATCGACATTGCCGACGAACCGATGCTGACGCTGGCGCTCGACAAGTCATCCTTCCCGCGCTACCTGATCCAGTGTTGTGTGAACGCCGGCTTCCAGCCGACCATCTTCCAGGAAGCGTCCGAGCCGCAAACCCTGCTGGCCATGGTGGGTGCCGGCCTGGGCGTGACGCTGATCCCGGAAACCACCAGCCGCATCGGCTGGCCGGGCGTGGTGTTCGTCCCGATCCGCAGCAACCCGCCCTCGGCCAACCTGTACATCACCTACACCACCACCGACGATGCGCCGGTGGTACGCGCCTTCCTGAATATCCTGAATCCGGCTGGCTAGCAAGCAAGTAGTAAACTTTGTAACTATTTTTTGCAATTTGAATTTACGTGTGGCAACATGTTGTGAATTTCTCAACCGGAGCCCGCCACATGTCGACCATCAGCACCAGCACCCAAAACCGCCTGACGATCACCGGCCGCGCAGAACCTGGCGCCTACGTCACCCTGTACGATGGCGAGGACATGGTCGGTCTCGCCGTCACCAATGGCGCCGGCATCTGGAGTACCACCACCGACAAGCTGGCCGATGGCCTGCACGCCATCACCGCCGTTGCCACCGACGTGGCCGGCAATATCTCGGTGCGCTCGGACATGCTTTACGTCGACATCACCGCCGCGGCCGACGCCACGCCCAACTCCGCGATCGCCGCGCCGCTCGAGGTGGGGCTGGGCTTCGACACCGACACCGGCGCCTCCAGCACCGATCACGTCACCTCGGTCGCGCTGCCGGTGTACGTGGGCGCCGCCAGACCAGGCTCGTTCGTGGAACTGGTGATCGATGGCGTCAAGGGCAAGTTCGGCTCGCCGGTCGACGCCGACGGCAACTGGTCGGCGCGCGGCGAAATCCTGAGCGAAGGCGTGCACACCATCAGCATCATCGAGCACGACAGCGACGGCAATACCTCGGCGCCATCGACACCGATGCAGCTCACCATCGACACCACCAAGCCGCAGCCTTCCAGCGTGGCGCTGGCGCCGCGCGACGGCGACACCGCCACAGTCACTCACACCGCCACGCCGGAAATGACCGGCACCGCCGAACCCGGCGCGCAAATCGTGGTCTACGACTCGGACTACTTCTTGGGCAACACCAAGATCGGCAGCACCGTGGCCGACAGCAATGGCCACTGGTCGATCATCCCGGCCAGGCCGCTGGCCGACGGTTCGCACAAGATCCTGGTGCAAAGCACCGACCTGGCGGGCAACTACAGCTTTGCCAGCCCACTGACGTTCAACATCGACACCAACGCGCCTAAACTGGTCTACGAGTCGGACAGTGGCCTCGGCTACGACCAGACCACCAATCACACCAAACCCAGCATTTACGGCACGGCGGCGGCCGGCACCAGCGTGGTGCTGTACGACGGCGCGGACGTCATCGGCACCGGTGTCGCCGGCGCCGACGGCATCTGGACCATCACCCCGAGCAAGCTGCTGGCCGACGGCCAGCACCAGTTGGTGGCGCAGTTCACCGACGGCAACGGCAACGCCTTGCCGGCATCCGGCACGCTGGAGCTGACCATCGATACCAAGGCGCCAGCAACCGCCACCGTCAAGCCGGCACTCGATGCGCGCGACGACTATGGCAGTTCCGACAGCGACCAGATCACCAACGTCAGCACCCTGGCCATCTTCGGCCAAACGGAGAATGACCACTACGCCATCGTCCATGTGTATGTGGATGGCGTCGAGCAATACCTGCAGGCGTCGGTTGCCGAAAATGGCGACTGGTCCTCGGTCCTGTACGACCTGAGCGATGGCGTGCACCACATCGCCGTCGCCACCGAAGACCAGGCCGGCAACCTCAGCGGCCGTTCGCCGGAGACCATCATCACCGTCGACACCAAGGCGCCCAACGCGCCGCCCGCGCCCAGGCTTGATTCGCCGGCCAACGCCACGCCGCGCCTGGCCGGCAAGGCCGAAGCCGGCGCCACCATCACGCTGTATGACGGCGCCACCGCCGTCGGCAGCACCGTGGCCGACAGCAAGGGCGCATGGAGCATTACCGCCAGCACGCTGGCCGACGGCAAGCACAGCTTCACCGTCACCGCCACTGATGTGGCAGGCAATACCTCGAAAGCCTCGGCCGCGCTCAGCGTGACCACCGATGGCACGGCCGACGCCGCCCCGACCGCGCTCGACCTGCACCCCACTTCCGACAAGGGCGGGTCGAACAGCGACAACCTGACCAGCCTGGCCACGCCGACCATTGGCGGCAAGGCGGTGGCCGGCAGCACGGTGCTGCTGTTCGACGGTGCCACGCAAGTCGGCAAAGCCAGCGCCAACAGCAGCGGCGCGTGGAGCATCACCAGCAGCAAGCTGGCCGATGGCGTCCACCACCTGACGGCGGTCTCACTGGACGCCGTCGGCAACCAGTCGGCTGCGTCCGGCGAACTGGTGGTCACCATCGATACCAGGCTGCCGGACATGGGCGCGCCGGTACTTGACGCACTGTCCGACAGCGGCCGCTCAAACAGCGACGGCGTCACCAACGTCGCCACGCCGCACCTGAGCGGCACCGCCGAAGCCGGCGCCACCGTGACCGTGTATGATGGCGGCGCCGTGATCGGCACCGCCGTGGCCAATGACCAGGGCGCATGGAGCCTCACCAGCAAGGCGCTGGCTGCCGGCGCACACAACCTCACCGCCAAGGCCACCGATGCAGCAGGCAATGTGTCGAACGCCTCGGCCGCACTGGTCATCACCGTGGACATCAAGGCGCCATCGGCGCCGGCCGCGCTGGACCTGGCGGCGGCCGCCGACAGCGGCGCGTCCTCCACCGACAACCTCACCAGCGTCACCAAGCCGGTGGTGTCGGGCAAGGCCGAGGCCAACGCCATCGTCGCGCTGTACGACGGCGCCACCCTGCTGGGCAGCGTCATCGCCGACAAGAATGGTGCGTGGAGCATCACTTCCAGCGAAGCGCTGGCCGACGGCGTGCACAATCTGACTGCAACCGCCACCGACGTCGCCGGCAATACGTCGCTCGCCTCGTCCGCGCTCAAGGTCACCATCGATACCACGACCGCTGCACCGTTCGCGCTGGACTTGGCGGCCGCTACCGACAAGGGCGTGTCCAATACCGACAACATCACCAACGTTGGAGCGCCGGTCATCGCCGGCAAGGCCGAAGCCGGCGCTGCGGTCACGCTGTACGACGGCGCCACCGTGGTCGGCAAGACCACCGCCAACAGCAGCGGCGTGTGGAGCATCACCAGCAGCAAGCTGGCCGACGCCGAACATCACCTGACGGCAGTGGCGACCGATGCGGCAGGCAATGTCTCGCAAGCCTCGGCGGAACTGGTGGTCACCGTCGATACCAAGGCCGTGCAGGGCGTGGCTGCGCCGCTACTGGATACGCAGTCCGACAGCGGCCGCTCGCAAAGCGACGGCGTCACCAACATCGCCACGCCCAAAGTCAGCGGCGCGACCGAGGCCGGCGCCAGCGTCGCGCTGTACGATGGCAGCACGCTGGTCGGCACCGCACTGGCAGGCGACGATGGCGCATGGAGCATCACCTCCAAGACGCTGTCGGCGGGCGCGCACAAGCTGACGGTGAAGGTGACCGATATCGCCGGCAACGTCTCCGGCGCATCCCCGGTGCTGTCGCTGACGGTCGATCACAAGGCGCCTAACGTGCCGACCGCGCTGAACCTGCTGGCGATTCTCGACAGCGGCGCGTCCAACACCGACAACAAGACCGCCATCAGCACGCCGACCATCAGCGGCAAGGCCGAAGCCAACGCCATCGTCGCGCTGTACGACGGCGACACGCTGTTGGGTACTGCCCTTGCCGACAACAACGGCGCGTGGAAGATCGCCTCGACGCTATCGCTGGCGACTGGCACGCACAGCCTGACCGCCAAGGCCACCGACGTGGCGGGCAATATATCGCTGGCGTCGGGCGCGCTCAACCTGGTCATCGATCCAACGGCGACCGGCCAGTCACTGGCCGGCACCAGCGCGGCCGACAGCTTCTTGCTGAACAGCGAAGCCGGTGCGATCAAGGTGAGTGGCTTCTCGGCCGCCGGCGGCGACCACTTGCTGCTGGCGCACGACTACAACGGCCGGCCGCTGGACAGCGTTGCCGACGTGCTGTCGCTCGGCCACGTGGATGGGAAGAACTTCGTGATCGACTTCGGCGCAGGCCACGAGATAACGCTGGTTGGCGTGACCTCGCTGGCCGAGTCGGCGATTATCTTGCTGTAATCGCTTAGTGCGTGAGGCCACCCGCCTCGCGCACATCGACAGTATGCGCGAGCGTGGTGCGGACGGCGATGCGCAAGCCCTCCACCACATCTTCCAGCTTCATGCTGGCGGTGCCCGGATGACGTGCCGCTTGCTGCGGCAGGTAAGGAATGTGGATGAAGCCGGCGCGCATGGTGGTGCCCCACTCGTGCGCCTGGTGCATCAGGCCGTAGAACACGTGGTTGCACACAAAAGTGCCGGCCGTCTGCGACACCGAGGCCGGCAAGCCCGCCTCGCGCAGCTCGTGCACGATGGCCTTGATCGGCAAGGTGGAGAAGTAGGCGGCCGGGCCGCCGTTGACGATCGGCTGGTCCACCAGCTGGCGTTGCTGATTGTCCGGAATCGGCGCATCGTCCACATTGATGGCCACCCGTTCGATCGACAGGTCGACGCGCCCGCCAGCCTGGCCCACCGCGATCACGATGCTGGGCTGCAGTTCTTCCACCGCCTGATGGACCACCTTGAGCGCATGACCAAAAACGCACGGCAGCTGCCGCGCATGGACCACGAACTCGCCTTCATGCCAGCCATCCAGCTGGCGCACGGCTTCCCACGAGGGATTGATGGTCTCCTTGTTAAACGGTTCGAAGCCCGTTAACAATATTATCTTTTTCATCTTGACTGCTCCGCGGTGATGCTTTAGTCCGAAAGCGTCTCACAGATTCATCAAAAAATAAAGCAGAGTAATATTTACTAACAATAGCGGCAAGGCTGTCGGCACTTGCATTTTTACCACCGCGTTTTTGTCCGGCAGTTCCAGCAGCGCGGCCGGCACGATGTTGAAGTTGGCCGCCATCGGCGTCATCAGCGTGCCGCAGTAGGCGCTGAACATGCCGATCGCCGCCATCACCGCCGGGTTGGCGTGGTACACGCCGACCAGCACCGGAATGCCGACGCCGCCGGCCATCACCGGGAAAGCGGCAAAGCCATTGCCCATGATGATGGTGAACAGCGCCATGCCGATGCAGTACACCGCCACCGCCACCAGCCGGATGTCCATGTTGATGTAGGACGTGACCACGTGCGCCACCGCCTTGCCCATGCCGGCCTCGGTGAACAGCAGGCCCAGCACCGCCAGCATGTGCGGCAGCACCACCGCCCAGCCCAGGTGGTCGATCAGGCGGCGCGACTCGCGCATGGCCTGCACCGGCGTCGAGCGCGTGAGCCAGCAAGCCGTGGCCACCGCAAACAGCGAGCCGCAGCCCAGGCTGACCAGGGTCAGGTTCTTCGGATCGAGCAGGAACAGCTCGCCCCATTTGACGTCCTTGAACAGGGTGGAGCCGATCACGGTGGTGATGGGGATCATCAGCGCCGGAATCAGCAGCTTGTGGCCGAGGCGCTGCGCGCTGGCGCGCCGTTCCTGCGCCGTGCGGTCGCCGTAGCGGCCCAGCGCCACGCCGCCGAAGCCGGCGATCAGCGCCATCGCCACCATCAGCACGCCGGCCGCCACCGGCGGCAGCTGTTCTCCGGCCAGATAGACCACGGCGTACAGGGCCCAGAACAGGGCGCTGCTATAGCGTTTGGGGTTATGCCGGTCGCGCAGCGCCATCCACGCCACCATCAGCAGCATCGCCCCCAGCACGTAATAAAAGTAGTCGAGCTTGAGGATCATTTCACGCTCCGGGCGATCTGCGCATCCAGGCGGTACAGGCGCCACGAGTGGATGATGAAGGCGCACACCGCAGTGGGTATGCCCCACAGCGCCATGTGCAACGGATCGACGTCCAGCCCTTCGCCGCGCAGGATGGTTTGCATCAGCACGATGGCGCCAAAGGCCACAAAGATATCTTCGCCAAAGAACAGGCCGACGTTGTCGGTGGCGGCGGCCATGGCGCGGATGCGGTAGCGCATCTCCTGCGGCACGTTGGGGTAGCGCACCTCGGCCGCGCCCTCCGCCATCGGCGCGATCAGCGGGCGCACCATGTTCGGGTGGCCGCCGATGCTGGTCAGGCCGAAGGCGGCGCTGAGTTCACGGATGGCCAGGTAGACGATCAGCAGGCGGCCGGTGGTGGCCGAGCGGATGCGCGCGATCGAGGCTTGCGCGTGCTCTTTCAGGCCGTGCCGCTCCAGCAGACCGATGGCGGCAATCGGCAGCAGCAGTATCAGCGGCAGGTTGCGGGTCTTGACGAAGGCCGTGCCCAGGGTGGCCAGCAGCTGCTCCATCGGCATGGCGGCGGCGAGGCCGGTGACCACGCAGGCGGCAATCACCACCAGCACGGGATGAGCGCGCAGCGCGAAGCCGGCGATGATGACGGCCACGCCCAGCAGCGGCCACAGGTTGACGACGGTATGTTCCATTCCGGCTCCCGAATAAAAAAATCCCCACACACCTTGCGGTGTGCGGGGATTCTAAAGCAAAGCGCGGCTTAGAAGTTGACCTTGAAGGTCGCACCCCAGGTGCGCGGCTCGTTCAGCATGCCGGTCAGGTTGTCAAAGTCGATCGCGCCGATAATGACTTGCTTGTCGGTGATGTTGCGGCCGAAGGCTGCCACTTCATACTTGCCGTCGCCCCATTTGTAACCCAGGCGCACGCCGCCTTCGGTGAGCGGCTTGGCCTTGTACTCAGGCGCTTCGTACAGGAAGAAGTTGTAGCTGCTGCGGTAGGTCCAGTCGGTATAGGCATAGAACTCGCCGTTGGCCACTTCGGTGCTGTACTTGAGTGTGAAGTTGGCCTGCGACTTCGGCGCGCGCGGCAGCGGGTTGCCGTTGATCAGCGAGGTACCCGGCACGGCCGTGTTCATATTGGACGGCGAGCAACCGCTGGCATGGGTTGGGTTATTGCCGTAGTTGCCGCAGTACTGCACGAACAGGCTCGGATCCTTGATCTCGGTGTCGTTGTAGCTATAGCCGAGCGTGCCGCTGAAGCCGCCGCCCAGATTGGCCTGAAAGTCCAGTTCCAGACCCTGGCCGGTGACCTTGTCCGCGTTGATCAGCCGGTTCATGTTGATCGAGCCGCTGCCGGCGGTCAGCTGCTTGTCCTTCACGCGGTACTGGAACACGGCCGCGCTCAGGCGCGCGCGCTTGTCAAACAGGTCCTGCTTGACGCCGGCTTCAAACGACAGCGCTTTCTCGGCGTTTGCCTGCGAAGGCTCGTCACCCAGACCGTTCAGGCGCCCCTGCATCGACGGCGCGCGATACCCGGTGGCGACGCGGGCGAACAGGTTGGTGTTCTTGTCCAGTTCGTAGGTGCCGCTCAGATCCCAGCTCAGGTTGTTCGACTTGCTGTGCCGTTCGTGGCCAACGGTCACCAGCTTGTTGGTGGAATCGTAGTCGGTACGCGCGGCGGAGAAGTCCTTCTTGTCGTCGGTGTAACGCAGGCCGGCACGCATCTTGAACTTGTCGGTCACGGTGTAGTTCAGGGAGCCGAAGACTGCCCACGATTTCGACTTTTGGTACTGGATCGCGTACGGCACATTTTGCGGATTGCCCGGAGCGAAGGAGTTGAAACTGATACTGTCAATCTGGATGTTCTCGTCGAAGAAGTACAGGCCGCCGATCCACTGCAGCGGGCCGGTGTAGTTGGACTCGGCGCGGAACTCTTGCGAGAACTGCTTGTGGTTAGGCAGCAGGTCGGCGGTCTCGACCGGGAACGGGATGTAGCCCGGGCCCGATGGCGGCGCGAACACGGCGCCATAGCCGCCGTCGACGTCGGCGCGGCTGTTGAACTTCAGGGTTTCATAACCGGTGATCGAGTGCAGCGTGATGTCGTTCAGGTTGTACTTCAGGCGGATATTGCCGCCCTTGGTTTCCAGCTTCTGGTAGTTGACGCCGTCGGTCGGGTAGGAGCCGTAGTCGAAGCCATCCACCAGGTCGTTGGTGCCCTTCTTGATGATGTTGGCGCGGAACAGCGTGGCCGAACCATGGTAGTCGCGCTCATGGTAGTTGAACAGCGCGCTGAAGTCCTTGTTCGGCTGCACCAGGGCCTGCAGGCGGAAGGCGTTGTCGCCGTAGCCTTCGAAGTCCTGGGTAGCGGTGTTCTTGTTCGGGTTGGTGTTGTGCACGCGGTCGCCGCGGTGCTGGCTGGTGCCCGAGAAGCGCAGCGCCACGGTGTCGCTGACCGGCACGTTGAACACGCCTTCCACGGTCTTGGCCGAGAAGTTGCCCACGCCCAGCTGCAGATAGCCTTCGGTCTTGAACACCGGCTTGGCCGAGTCGAACTTGATCACGCCGGCTGGCGAGTTACGGCCGAACAGCGTGCCCTGCGGACCGCGCAGCACCTCGACCTGGTCGACGTCAAACACCGGGAAGCCCTTCAGCATGGCGTTTTCCTGGACGATGTCGTCCATCACCAGGCCGACCGGCTGCGAGGCGTTCAGGTCGAAGTCGGTATTGCCCAGGCCGCGGATGTAGAAACGCGGGAAGGTACGGCCGTAGTCGGATTCGACGTTGACCGACGGCGAACGGCCGGCCAGGAAGCGGATGTCGGCGGCGCCCGAGGTCAGCACGTCCAGCTTGTCGCCTTTCAGGGTGGCGATCGACATCGGCACGTCCTTGATGTTTTCCGCGCGGCGCTGGGCCGTCACGATCACGGTTTCCAGCTGGTCCTTGCTGGCGGCCGGGGCATCCTGCGCCTCGGCTTCGGCTGCCCACGCCGAATGCAGCGGGAAAGCGCTGGCGACGGCCAGGGCGATCAGCGATCGCACTGCATAACTACGTTGCTTGCTCATATGTCCTGCTCCCTTAGATTGTGTAGTCGGTGTTTTTCTTATCAAATGTGTATCGAGCCTGAACAATTCCGCATATCGATATACAAATTACCAATCATGCTAGCACGGAAAAATTTGGCATTGATTCATATCGATTTTATATAAATACGTAAGAAAAAACGAATTTGTCGTACATATCAGCACTGGGGCATAGTGACGGATCGCCCGGGTGGCGGGGCATGGCGCGCGTTGCTCTATGAAACTGGAGCAAGGGCGGCAGAATGGCGGCGGCGGAATTTTGTCCAAACGGACAAAAAAGCAACAAGATAAAAATATTTAATTCGGCGCAAGTTGTTGTTGCGGTGCGACATGAAGGCCCCAAAACAGGAATTACATGTTACGGCCAATAAAAATATACAATATCGATCTTCCAGGAGCCTATTCATGAAACTTTCACAACTTAGTTTGACCGTTGCAGCGCTGTTTATCGCTGCCAGCGCGTCCGCGGCTGACCCTAAGCTGGGCATCGTGTATGACGCGGGCGGCAAGTTCGACAAGTCGTTTAACCAGTCCGCTTTTGAAGGCGCTACGCGCTTCAAGAAGGAAACCAACATCAATTTCATCGAGGTGCAAGCCTCCAGCGACACCCAGGCGGAACAGGTGCTGCGCGGCCTCGCCCGCAAGAACCTGGACCTGATCGCCTCCATCGGCTTCGCCCAGCAGGCGGCCGTGCAAAAGGTCGCCAAGGAATTCCCGAAAGTCCGCTTCGTGCTGATCGACGGCGTGGCGCAAGGCGCCAACGTCAACTCCATCACCTTCAAGGAAGAAGAAGGCTCCTACCTGGTGGGCGTGGCCGCGGCCATGGCCTCCAAGTCGAAGAAGATCGGCTTCATCGGCGGCGTCGACATCCCGCTGATCCGCACCTTCGCCTGCGGCTATGCGCAAGGCGCGAAAGCGGTCAACCCGAAAGTCGAAGTGACCTCCAACATGGTCGGCACCACTTCGGATTCGTGGAACAACCCGGCCAAGGGCGGTGAACTGGCGCGCTCGCAATTCGACCGCGGCGTCGACGTGGTGTTTGCCGTGGCCGGCGGTTCGGGCCTGGGCACGCTGCAGACCGCCAAGGAAAAAGGCAAGCTGGCGATCGGCGTCGATTCCAATCAGAACCACCTGTACCCAGGTAGCGTGCTGACCTCGATGGTCAAGCGCGTCGACAACGCCGTGTATGACTCCTTCATGCAAATGAAGAACGGCACCTGGAAGGCCGGCGTCACCGCCAAGGGCCTGAAGGAAGGCGGCGTCGACTGGGCGCTGGACGACAACAACCGCAAGCTGATCACGCCGGAAATCGAAAAGCGTGTGACCGGCGCGCGCAAGGATATTATCGACGGCAAGGTCAAGGTCATCGATATTCGTTCGGGCGCTGCCTGCCCGGTCTAAAATCTGTTTGAACATTGAGCGCGCCGCCGGGGATTTGCCCCGTGCGGCGCGTTTTACTTAAATATTTAATCCTATGCAGCCAGCAGTAGAATTTCGCGGCATCTCCAAGCATTTCGGAGCGGTCAAAGCGAACACGGACGTCAGCTTCACCATCGCCAAGGGATCCATCCATGGCCTGGTGGGCGAGAACGGCGCCGGCAAATCGACCCTGATGAGCATCCTGTACGGATACTACCGCGCCGACGGCGGGGAGATCCTGCTCGATGGCCAGGCGCGCCGCATCCACAACAGCCAGGAAGCGATCGCGCTCGGCATCGGCATGGTGCACCAGCACTTCATGCTGGTCGAGAACATGACCGTGCTGGATAACGTGATGCTGGGCAGCGAGGGCGGCTTCAAGCTGAAAGCCAACCGTGCGCGCGTGGAGCGGGAACTGCGCGAGATTTGCGCCCGCTACCGTCTGGACGTCGATCCGCTGGCCACCATCCACGACCTGTCGGTGGGCGCGCAGCAGCGGGTGGAGATCCTCAAGCAGATCTACCGCAGCGCCAACATCCTGATCCTGGACGAACCGACCGCCGTGCTGACCGCACAGGAAACCGAATCGCTGTTTGAAATCCTGCGCCTGTTCAAGGAACAGGGCAAGACCATCATCCTGATCACCCACAAGCTGCAAGAGATCCTCGACATCACCGACACCGTCACCGTGATGCGCGGCGGCCGCGTGATCGGCGCGGTGCCGACCGCCGGCACCACCAAGGAAGACCTGGCCAATATGATGGTTGGCCGTCCGATCGAGAACAACCTGCCGCGCGCGCCCTACAATCCGGGCGCGCCGGTGCTGCAGGTCGAAGGGCTGCAACTGCTGGACGACCAGGGCGTCAAGCTGCTGGCCGATATCGGCTTCACGCTGCGCGCCGGCGAGATCGTGGCGATTGCCGGCGTCTCCGGCAACGGCCAGAGCGAGTTGATGGAGATTTTGTCGGGCATGCGCCTGCCGTCGTCCGGCAAGCTGGAGTTCCTCGGCAAGGCGCTGCCGTTCGAGGGCCGCTCGGATGCCGACGGCCTGCCGCGCACCTTCCGCGAACTGGGCATCGGCCACGTGCCGGAAGACCGCCTGCGCGATGGCGTGATCAAGGCCTTCTCGGTCATGCACAACACCATCTTCGGCTACCAGGACAAGCTGAAAAACAAATGGGGCCTGCTCGACTTCAAGGCCATCGCCGCCCGCTGCGCGGACCTGATGCGCAACTTCGACGTCCGTCCGAATAACCACGACCTGCGTATCGGCCTGCTCTCCGGCGGCAACCAGCAGAAAGTGGTGATCGCGCGCGAAGTGCTGGCGCAGCCCAGGCTGATGCTGGTGGGCCAGCCGACGCGCGGGGTCGACATCGGCACCATCGAGAGCATCCACACCCAGCTGCTCAAGCTGCGCGATGAAGGGGTGGCGATCCTGCTGGTCTCCGTGGAGCTGGAAGAAGTGCGCGCGCTGGCGGACCGCATTCTGGTCATGTGCGGCGGCCGCATCACCGGCGAACTGAAAATTGAAGAATTCGACACCACCCGTATCGGCCTGCTGATGGGGGGCATGCATAAATCATGAATAAAGACTTGCCACGCTGGGCCACTGCGTTTGTCATGCCCGTACTGAACCTGCTGTCCGCCATGCTGGTGACGGCACTGGTGATCCATCTGCTGGGCGAAAGCCCGACCGAGTCGCTGGCCATCCTGGTCAACAGCGCGGTGGTCAATCCGGAAGGCCTGAGCTATACGCTGTTCTACGCTTCCACCTTCATCTTCACCGGGCTGGCGGTATCGATCGCCATGCAGGCCGGCCTGTTCAACATCGGCGCCGAAGGCCAGATGTATGTCGGCGGCCTGGGCCTGACGCTGGTGATGCTGGGCTTTGACAGCTCGCTGCCGGTGTGGGTGCTGATTCCCTGCGGCGTGATCGGCGCCGCCGTATTCGGCGCGCTGTGGTCCTTCCTGCCCGGCTACCTGCAGGCCAAGCGCGGCAGCCACGTGGTGGTGACCACCATCATGTTCAACTTCATCGCCGCCTCGCTGATGAACTTCGTGATCGTCAAGTACATGATCCCGGCCGGCGAACAGAATCCGGCCAGCCGCGCCTTTGCCGCCGCCGCCGAGATGCCGCGCCTGAACCAGTGGCTGCCGGTGCTGGGCGAAACCCCGCTCAACATCAGCTTCTTCCTGGCGCTGATTGCGCTGGTGATCTACGGCGTGGTGGTATCGCGTTCGGCGTGGGGCTTCAAGCTGCGCGCCACCGGCTTGAACCAGCACGCGGCGCACTACGCCGGCATCCGCATCAGCAAGATGATCATCATCGTCATGCTGATTTCGGGCGCGCTGGCGGGCCTGGGTTCGGTCAACTCCATCATGGGTTCGACCCACTACCTGTCGCTGAACTTTGTCGGCGGCGCCGGCTTCATCGGCATCGCGATCGCGCTGATGGGCCGCCAGCACCCGGTCGGCATCTTCCTGTCGGCGGTGCTGTTTGGCGCGCTGACGCAAGGTGGCTTCGACCTGTCGCTGGAAAAGCAGAACATCCCGCCGGAGATGGTCATTCTGGTGCAGGGCCTGATCATCCTGTTCTGCGGCGCGATGGAAAACCTGTACGCGCCGGCGATCGCCAAAGCGCTCAAATTCAAGAAGTGAGAACGATATGACTTTTGACGATCTCCATATCGGCAGCATCCTGGTATCGACCGTGCGCAACGCGCCGGTGCTGATTTTCGCCGGCATGGCCGGCCTGTTCGCGGAACGCTCGGGCGTGATCGACATCGGCCTGGAAGGCAAGATCCTGGCCTCGGCCTTCGTGTCTGCGGCTGTCGCATTTACCACGCAAAATCCTTGGTACGGCGTGATGGCCGGCATGCTGGTGTCGGTGCTGCTGGCTACCCTGCAGGCCTACGTCGCCATTTCGCAGAAGGGCAATCAGCTGGTGGCCGGCATCGCCATCAACATCGCCATGAGCGGCCTGACCTTCGTGGTGGCGCAGTACATCTTCCAGCAAGGCGGCCGCACGCCGGACCTGGGCTCGGCGCGCCTGTTCGACGTGGTGCTGCCCGGTTCCGCCGCGGTTGAGGGTATTCCCTTCATCGGCTGGCTGTACGCGCATCTGATCGGCGGCCATTCGGTGCTGGTGTACGTGGCCTTCCTGCTGGTGCCGCTGGTGCACTGGATCGTCTACCACAGCCGCTTTGGCCTGCGCCTGCGCGCCTGCGGCGAGAACCCGCACGCGGCCGACGCGGCCGGCGTCAACGTCGAGCGCCAGCGCTACTTCGCCATGCTGATCGCCGGCGCACTGTGCTCGCTGTCGGGCGCTTATCTGGCCATCGTGCAGAGCGGCTTCTTCCTGCGCGACATGTCGGCCGGCGCCGGCTACCTGGCGCTGACCGCCATGGTGTTCGGCAACTGGCGTCCGCTGCACACCTTCCTCGGCTGCCTGATGTTCGGCTTCTTCGCCGCCGTGCAGATCCAGATCGAAGGCGTGGAACTGCCGGTGGTCGGCCGCCTGCCGGGCGCACTGATCCAGATGGTGCCATACGTGCTGACCGTGATCGTGCTGGCCGGCCTGATGGCCAAATCGGTGGCGCCGAAAGCCCTCGGCACGCCGTTCGTGAAATCGCGTTAAAGCGTCTTCAGATAGGACAGCAGGTCGGCGACCTGCTGTTCATCCTTGATGCCCCAGAAGCGCATGCTGGTCCCCGGCACCACATCATGCGGCGCCCGCAGGTAAGCCGCCAGCGTCTTCTCATCCCACGTCAATCCCGACTTCTTCATCGCCTCGGAATACTTGTAGTCCCTGGTGGACGCCGCGCGCCGGCCCACAATGCCGTTCAGCTGCGGCCCATAGCCCGCGCTGGCATACGGCCCCACCGCGTGACAGGACGCGCAGCGGCGGAACAGCAAGGCGCCGTTCTTCGGATCGCCGCCGGCGGCGGCCTGTCCAGCCAACAGCAGCAGCACGAGCAGACAGGTCTTCATAGCAGATGCAGCGCGGCGTATTGCAGCAGCATGATGGTCTTGCCATCGGCGATGCGGCCGTCGGCC
The DNA here is from genome assembly GCF_039595735.1 of Duganella sp. Lineage (NCBI taxonomy): Bacteria > Pseudomonadati > Pseudomonadota > Betaproteobacteria > Burkholderiales > Oxalobacteraceae > Duganella > Duganella sp. The sequence goes on along the minus strand of NZ_JBCNLB010000004.1, from coordinate 192,818 downwards.
ATCATTTGCATGGCCTGGTCCATGTGCAGTTCCAGCACCTCGATATCCTCGCCCTCTTCCGCCACGCCGCCACCGGCGCCGGCGCGCGTGGCCGGGTCGTATTCCGCCACGAAGAAGTACAGGCGCTCCGTCACCGAGCCAGGGCTCATGAAGGCTTCAAACACCTTGCGCACCTCGCCCACGCGGTAGCCGGTTTCCTCCTCCACCTCCGCCTTGATGCGCTCCTCCGGCGAGGCCTGGTCGAGCAGGCCGGCGGCGGTCTCGATCAGGAAGCCGTCATGGCCGTTGCCATAAGTCGGGAAGCGGAACTGGCGCACCAGCACCACGGTGCGCTGCGCGCGGTTGTATAGCAGGATGGTGGCGCCGTTGCCGCGATCGTAGGTCTCGCGGGTCTGGCGCTGCCAGCTGCCGTCGCTGCGGCGGTAGTCAAAGGTGGTCTTTTGCAGCAAAAACCAATCGTCGGATAGCACTTCTACTTTCTGGATGCGGATGCGGTCGTCGGGCATGGGGTTCTCCTATTGCGTTTATTTACGATATCATGCAATATCGTGCAATATCAAGAAAATTCATGCATATGCTGACACGTCAACGCAAAGAACTGCTGCTGGCCCGCCTGCACCAGGACGGTCAAATCGTCGCCAAGTCGCTGAGCGAGGAACTGGGGCTGTCGGAGGACACCATCCGCCGCGACCTGCGCGAGCTGGCCAGCGAGGGCTTGCTCAAGCGCGTCCATGGCGGCGCCCTGCCCGCCTCGCCGGCGCTCGGCACGTTCGCTGAACGCCAGCAGATTTCCAGCGACGCCAAGCCGGCCATCGCGCGCGCGGCGGCCGCCATGATCGCGCCGGGGCAGGTGGCGTTCATCGACGGCGGCACCACCGCCGTGCAGCTGGCGCGCGCCCTGCCGCCGGACCTGCGTTGCACGGTGGTCACGCACAGCCCGTCGGTGGCGGTGGAACTGGTGGAGCATGCGCACATTGAAGTGATCCTGATCGGCGGCCGCCTGTTCAAGCACTCCATCGTGGCCATGGGTCCCAGCGCGCTGGAAGCCATCGCGCAAATCCGCACCGACATCTACTTCATGGGCGTGTGCAGCCTGCATCCGGAAACCGGCATCAGCACCGGCGATTACGATGAAGCGGGCATCAAGCGCGCCATCAGCAACATGGCGCAGCGCACCGTGGTGCTGGCCTCGCCGGAGAAACTGGACACCGCCTCGCCCTACCAGATCGCGCCGCTATCGCAGGTGAGCGCCATCGTGGTCAGCGGCGACGTGACGGAAGCGCTGGTCGCCCCGTACCGCGCCATGGGGATCGCCATCACTAGGGCGTAGACGTTTAATGTGGCAAACTAGCGGGATGACGACACTGGATGCATTTACCGCGCGCACGGCATGCAGCATGCTGCTGGCGGCCGTGTGCCTTGTCATCGGCTGTAGTGCCGGCGCCACCACGCGCGTGGTCTACCCGCTCACCAGCCTGGATGATGTGGACAGCCGCTATGAATACGACTGGGCAGTGCTGCGCGTGGCGCTGCAAAAGACCGAGCCGCGTTATGGCCCGTTTGAGTTGCATCAGTCTACCCACCCCATGTCGCCGCAACGCGTGGCGCAGGAACTGCTGATGCCGGGCGGGCGCATCAACGTGTTCGCCCGCGCCACCTCGCCCGAACTGGAACGGCAATATCTTCCGGTGCGCTTGCCCATCGACCGCGGCTTGCTGGGCTACCGCCTGTTCCTGGTGCGCGACGACGACCTGCCGCGCTTTGCCGCCGTGCGCAATCTGGATGATTTGCGCAAGCTGCGTGTCGGCCAGGGCAAGGACTGGGTCGATGTGCCGATCCTGCGCAATGCCGGCGTCCCGGTGGTTGAAGGCACCAACTATCCGGGCCTGTTTGCCATGCTGGCGACCGGGCGTTTTGATTTTTTCTCGCGCGGGATCGATGAGGCTCAGCGCGAGTTCAAGGAGCGCCAGACCGCCTATCCGCACATGGTAATCGAACCCACCTTGCTGTTACGCTATCCGCTGCCGCTGTATTTCTTCACCCGGCGCGATGCGGAAGGCAAGCTGCTGGCGCAGCGCATCACGGACGGCATGGAGATGATGATCAAGGATGGCTCGCTGAACGCCCTGTTCCAGCAATACAAGGGCGCGAGCATCAAGGCCGGCCAGTTGCACAAGCGGCGCGTGCTGCAAATCGATAACCCGCACCTGACGCCAGAGACGCCGCTGTCGCGCAGCGAACTCTGGTTCAATCCTCTGACGGGAAAATAGAGCGGGAACGACGGGTTACGGCCAGATGGCCTGCAGCACCGCCGCCAGGCGGTAGCCGCCCGTAGTCAGCTGTGCCTTGGCAGCCGCCGACGATGGCACCGGATAATCATCCGGCACGGTCAACGGCCACACGTTGTACAACTCACCGGTGGTCTTGCTGGTCTGCTGGCCCATCTTGCCGGGGACGGCATCGGCATACGCCAGCTTGGCCACGGTCAGTGTCTGGTCGGCCCACTGATACGGCCAGGTGACCGGATCGCCGCTGCTGGCCGCCACGATCGGACGCTCGGCAATCACCAGCTGCGCAAACTGCTCCGGCGTGCGCGCGCCGATGCGGCGGAAGGCGTAGTTCACCACCGTGGTATCCCAATACGAATGGAACGCACGCGTAGCTTGCGGCGTCACCGGCTTATCGTCCGGCGGAATCAGGCGCGCGCTGTTGGCCACCAGCCTGGCATCGTCCAGCAGCAGATTGTTGCCGCCCTGCGTGCCAAAGGCTTCCTTGTCGTCCAGTTGCTGCTGCGTGGGCACCACAAAGCCGCCACGCTTGCCGACGTAGCCCTCGCCGACGTGCAACGGCTGCGCGATATCGCCGCTCAGGTGCGTCAGCATCAGCAGCGCCTGGCGCGGCGTGAAGTTGTGTGGATTGGTGTTTGCGTCGCCCTTCCCCTGCAGCACCGCGATGCACTGCTTCAGGGTCTGAACGATATCGTGGTCGGTGGTGCCGACGCCGTGGTCTTCGTAGCGCGGCAGCTGATACGGCACGTCGGTGTAGTGGTACTCGGCATGCAGCGGGTTGGCGGTGGTGTAGGCCAGCATCTCCTCGGTTTGCGGGCCGCAGTAAGTGCCCTTCACGCAATCGGCCCAGGTGGCGATTTTGGCCAGGCTCTCGCCCGGCAGCAGCAAGGCCTGCACCTGCTTCTCGGCGTTGCTGCCCTTGATCAGCTGATCGGCAATCGCGCCCACCGCGCGGTGGCCGTCATTGCCCCACGCGTGCGCGTTCAACGAAACGAAGGCGCCGCTGAGCGCCAGGATGCATGCGAGCTTCTTCATTCAGGACTGCCTTTCGACGGTTTCGGATATTGCTTGTTGATGTCGAGGACTTGCGCATACGACGAGCTCCAGGTCTGCTCCTGCAAGGCCGCCAGGCGCTGCGCCATTTTCTCGTTGCGCATCACCACTTCCAGATTGCGCGACAGGTCGAAGTAGCCGCCGCTCCAGTTGCTGGTGCCAACCCAGGCGATCTGATTATCGATCACCATGGTCTTGCTGTGAATGACGCGCGCAAACGGAATGAAGCCGCCCGACGCCACCGGCAGCGTCACCACGCGGATCTCCACATTGGGCAGCACGGCCAGGCTTTTCAGGTAAGCCTGCGCCGGCTTTTCCAGGTTCCAGTTGGAGACCATCAGCTTGATCCTGACGCCGCGCTGGGCCGCCGCGCGCACCGCGTTGTCGATCACCGCGTAGTAAGGACGCATGCCCTTCGGGCCGTAGCTCAATGGCGCGTAGTCCAGCAGCTGGATGCGCACTTCATTCTTCGCTTCCGCCAGCAGCGCCGGCAGGCCGGTCTCGGAATCGCCCACGCCGGCCGGGTTGTACTGGTTAGGGCTGGACAGCAGGAAGGCGTCCTGGTGAATGTCCGCCAAGGCGGTGCGCACGTTCAGCACTGGTGCGATCTGGCCCTGTGAGGTCAGCGCCTGCGCGCGCCAGTCCTGGTTGAAGATGGCCAGCACCTGCGCCACCACTTTCGGATCGGTGATGCGCAAGCCGGTTTCGTGGATATGCTCAAACGAGCGCCAGTCGAAGTTCTGGCTGCCGACATAGGCAGTCGCGCCATCCACCACCAGATACTTGGCGTGGATGATGCCGTTGCCGGTCAGCTTATTGAAATCCAACACACGGAATTCCAGGTTCGGAATCGCTTTCAGCCGCTCGATGGTCGGCTGTTCCGACAGGCCGATGCCCTTCTGGTCGAGCAGGAATCGGATCTTCACGCCGCGCTTGCCGGCGGCTTCCAGCCGCTGCACCACTTTTTCAAACACGCTGCCCGGCTTGACCACGGCGTAGAACTGGCCGATGACGATTTCGCTTTTGGCGTTATCGAACAACTCCGTCCACACCTGCGCCGCGCTGCGCAGGTCATCGCTGTGCAGCGGCGTTTCGACCGGCGCGGTCTGCACCAGCTCATAGCCGGGGATGGAAAACTCGGCGCGCGCCGGCGCTGCCAGCACGGCTGCTGCCACCACGGCGGAAAGTACGATTTGACGCATGAACACTCCTTGGTTTATTCCACGCGCTGGTAGCGCTTCTGCGGTGCGGCTGCGCCGGCGGGTCGTTGATCCTGCTCGCGCCTGATCAGGTAACTGGTCAGCGCATCGATATCACGCACATTGGTCGGCGTGCGGTTGCTGCCCTTGGTGAAGGTGGGGAACCCATCGCCGCCTTCGGCCAGGAAGTTGTTGGTGACCACGCGGTAGCTGCTGTCCATCTGCAGCGGCGCGCCATGCAGCCTGACGCTGCCCGGCACGATCCTGCGGCCTTCCGGCTGGCTGGCGTCCCAGGCGTAGCTGAAGCCTTCCGACACCTGCAGGAAGCCACGCTTGGCATCGCGCCCGCCCAGCCACTGCTCCTCCAGCAGCTCGACAATTTGCGCGCCGCGCAGATTCATCGCCACCAGCGCATTCCCGAACGGCAGCACGGCCATGGCGTGGCCCAGCATGACGCGGTTGCCGGCGGCCGTATCCAGATCCTGGCGGATGCCGCCCGGATTCTGCAGCGCGATCTGGGCGCCGTAGGCGCGGCCGGCGTACAGCATGGAGTCAGCCACCAGATCGCCCAGCGCGGATTCGTGCGCCAGGTCCTTCTCGCGCTTCACGCTGGGCACCGCCAGCGTGGCAATCGGCTGCGCCAACGCCGCGGTGCTGCGCGCGCGGGCCTGCTTCAGGTAGGCGTCCAGCGCCGGATCGGCCGGCCAGGTGCCGGGCACCATGACCTCCTGCCGCGCGGCGACGTCGCGCACGCTGTTGGTGCTGGTGTCCACGGTCAGGCGGATGCGGCTCATCACATGCCCGCCCATGTCGGATTGCGTCACCAGCCGGCCGTCCACCTTGCACAGATACCCCTGGTGCGAGTGGCCGCTGATGACCACACGGATGGCGGGGTCGAGACGCCTGACCACATCCACGATCGGCCCTTTCAGATTGGCGCAGTCCTGCTGGTCGAATTTATCGGTGGTGCGGCCGCCCTGGTGGATCAGCACCACGAACACGCCCACGCCCTGCTGGCGCAGTTCCGGCAGCTGGCGGTTGATGGCGTCCGCTTCATCGACAAACTCCAGGCCGGCGATGCCGGAGGCCAGCGCCGATTCAGCGGTCTCGCGCAGCACGGTGCCGATCAAGCCCACCTTCACGCCATGCGCGGTCTCGATCTTATACGCCGGCAGCACCGGCTTGCGCGTCACCATGTCGATCACATTGGCGGCCAGGTACTGGAATTGCGCGCCTTCATAGCTGCCGGCGAATTTGCAGGCCTTGTCGGCGCGCGGCGACACGCAGCCGCCCTTCTGCTGACGCAGCAGTTCCATGCGGCCCTGGTCGAATTCGTGATTGCCGACCGAGGTGGCGCGCAGCCCAAGCAGGTTCATGGCGCCGATGGTGGGCTCGTCGGCCCACATGGCGGAGATGGCGGGACTGGCGCCGATCAGATCGCCGGCGCCGACCAGCAGCAGCTCGGGGTCCTGCTTGCGCCACGCCTGCAGCGCCGCACCCAGCGTATCGATGCCGCCGGCCTGGATCACGCGCTCGCCGCCGTTCACGCTGTCCCAGGTGTACTTGCTGGCTTCAAGATTGCCGTGGAAATCGTTGAGGGCCACCAGCTGGATTTCTTTCACATCCAGCGGCGCGGGCTGCCGCGATGCGCAGCCCGCCAGCGCCGCTACTGCCATCAGGCTCAGGTATTTATTCATAGTCGCGTATTGTACAAATAAAAAAACGGCTGATGTTGCCATCAGCCGTTTTGATTCACTACGTTACAGATGACGAGATTAGAACTCGTAGCGGAAGGTCGCTTGTGCCGACCACTGGGATTCACCAATGGACTGCTTGACGTCGTATGCCTTCACGTCACGTACGCGGTAGATGTACTTGCCGCTTGGGTCCAGACCCTGGTAGTCAACAAAGGTACGGATGTTGCCGCCGGAGCCCAGGAATGGCATCTCGTTGATGTGACCCCATTTCTTGTTCAGCAGGTTGCCGAAGTTGAAGATGTCAAAGGTGAACGACGACTTGTGGCCCTTCCAGAAGCCAGGCAGCTCTTGCGAGATACGCAGGTCAAAGCTGTTGGTCCATGGCGAGAAGGCCGTGTTACGACCGACTACGCCGCCCGCCGATTTTTTCAGGATCGAGTTGCTGTTTACGATAGACCAGAACTTGTCTTCGTTGGCGTGGCTGGTGGCGGTATCGCCGTAGAACACCACCTGGCCCGAACCTGGCGCCGAAGGGATGTACATCAGGTCGTTGCCGGCCAGGCCGTCACCGTTCAAGTCATTGTTGACGGTCCAGCTGTATGGCTTGCCGGAACGGCCTTCATAGAACACGCCGAAGGTGGTCTTGTACGCGCCCCACAGACGCTTCTGGAAGTTGACCAGGGCGTTGATACGGTCCTTGACCAGATAGGCGGCGTTGGCGTTCACGTTTTCGTTCGGATCAAACGAAGCGCGGCCGCTGTAGTTGGACGACGAGGTCGACGAGGTCAGCGGCGAAACTTCCTTGGCGCTGGTGTACGAGTACGAAATCGACCAACCCAGGCCCGAGGTCAGCGGACGGCTCAGCGACAGGGTGGCAACGCTGCTGCCGCCATCCTTGGTGCCGGTCGCCACCAGCACGTCGGTGTAGGCGGAGTTGCTCAGCGACTTGGTACGCACCGTGCCGGCGCTGCAAGTCGAAATCGACGAACCGGTCGCGCCCCAGCAGATCGGGTTGTAACCAGCGGCGGTGTAGTACAGCGGACGGCCGTCGGTACCGGTCTTGGTCGCCACGCCCAGATTCAGGTTCTGATAGTAGATCGCATCCTTGGCACGGACATTCAGGTATTCACCGCTCATCACCAGGCCATACCATGGCAGTTCGGTTTCGAAGGCGATGTTCGACTTCCATACCGATGGCTGACGCAGGCCAGGCGCCAGCGCGTCCACCTTCATGGCAGGCGTCGAGCCGGCGAAGTTGGTTGGCTGGTTGTTTGGATCGACGCTGAGCAGGCCATCGGCGGTTGGGCAAGTGGCAAAGCTGCCGCCGCAACCGATGGTGCGGGTCTGCACGCCGGTGTTGGAGAACGGGTTGGACAGCCACACGCCCAGCGCTGCGCCCTGGAACAGGCCGGCGCCGCCGCGGATCTGGGTCTTGCGCGCGGTATCCAGCGTGTAGTTGAAGCCGATGCGCGGCTGGAACAGCTTCTGGCCGTCGAAGGTGACGGTGTTATCCAGGCCGAAGCCGCCGGTGGCGCGGGTGTTGGTGGCTGCATTGCCCGGCACGGCAGCAGCGGCCGCGAAGGTATTACGCAGCGGACGGCCATCGACGCCGGTGTAGTCCACACGCACGCCGCCGGTGATGGTCAGGCGCGGGTTGATGGTCCAGGTGTCCTGCACGAAGGCGCCGGTGTCCTTCATCGTGAATTGCGACACGGCGTCGTTCACGGTCAGGCCTGGATTGGCCACCTGCAGGCTGTAGCTCGAAGGACGGCCTCGCTGGAAGTTTTCCAGCACGGCTTTCTCGATGTCGGCGTTGCTGGCGGAACCGCACTTCATGCCGGTCGCCATGAAGCTGTAGGCGATGTTGTCGATACACGAGAAGGTGTAGTTGCCCCACACGTTCTGCAGGAACGCATTGTAGATCTCATTCTTGGCGTAGTCCGAACCGAACTTGATCTCGTGATCGCCACGCGACCAGTTGGCGCCGGCGTACAAGTCAGTGGTCTTGGTGCCCAGAATGTTCATCTGGCGGCTGTTGTCGGTACCGAAGCTCATGCTGCGGTCAGCGGTCGACACGCCGGCTGGGGTGCCGGCCGGCAGCGGGCCGCTAAAGCGCAGCGTCATCAGCGGCGCTTTCAGGCCCAGTGCTGGCACGGAGTCGAAGTCGCGCTTGGAGATTTTCAACTCGGTCGACAGATTCGGGGTCCAGTCGGACAGCAGCTGGCCAACCTTGGTTTCGATCGAAGTGGCCTGCTGGTAGTACACCGAGGACAGCGCGATATTGCTGGAGGTGGTGGCGCCGTATTGCGGTTCGGTCTGCGAAGTCTTCGCATAGCGGAACATGGCGCGGTGGTTGTCGTTGATGTTCCAGTCAAACTTGACCAGCTGGTCTTTCAGATCCAGACGCGAACCGGAAGGCGTGGCAGTGGTGCCGATGTCGGTGTTGTACTTGCTCTGGGCGATCGACTGGGCCGAGGCGATGGCCGATTGCGTGATGCCGACGGTCGACAGGCCGCCGCCGATCGGGCCAAAGGCCGGACCCGCGCGCGACGATTCCACTTTTTCCCAGCTGGCGAACAGGAACAGCTTGTCGGCGATCAGCGGGGTGCCGACGTTACCACCCTTGGTGATTTCTTTCGATGGCGGCGGCGCGCTGTAGGTATCGTTGGTGATGTTGTAACGGTCGCCGGCCAGCTTGTCGTTACGGAACACGTAGTACACGCTGCCCTTGACCGTGTTGGTACCGGACTTGGTGACTGCGTTGATGTTGCCGCCGGTGTAGCCCTTCTGGGTCACGTCGTAGTTGGCAACGTTGACCTGTACCGACTGGATGGCTTCGATGGTGATCGGTTGCTTGTAGGTCGGGCTGCCGTTGGCGGCCAGGCCGAAGGTGTCGCTGACCGACACGCCGTCGATGGTGAGGGTGTTGTAGCGGCTGTTCTGGCCTGCCACGGACATTTCGCCGCGGCCCTTGTCGGTTTGCGCCACGCGTGGGTCGGCACGGGCGTAGTCTTGCAGGTTGCGGCTGATCGACGCTTGCGCCTGCAGCTGGGTCGCGTTGATCGAGGTGACCGACCCCATGTTCGATTTGGAGAAGATCTCGGAACGGGCGGCGGAGCCGGCCACGGTCACGGACTGGATCGCCGGTGCGCCCAGGGTGGCGTCGACGTTGGCGGTATCCGCCAGCTGGGTATAGATCTCTTCGCGCTTCTCAGTGACACCATCCTTGCTGATGGTGATCGTGTACGGGCCGCCCGCGCGCAGACCGCGCTGAACGTAGTGGCCATCCGCATCGGTCACCACGGTGGTGACCGAACCGGATTCCTTGTGCACGATGGTGACGAGTGCGCCGGCTGCCGGCTTGCCGTCGGCAGCGACGATACGGCCGCCGATTGCCGAGGTGGTGTTCTGCGCGAAGGCCGGTGCTGCCGCCAGGGCGACAGACAGGCTGAGCGCAATTTGCGTCAGCTTGAGCCGTTTATGATTGATCATTGTATAACCTCAAAAAAGACTAATAGTTATATGGAACCCTGCGGGTGGCAGGTATTTCCCTCTTTACTTTTGCTGCAACTGGTCTGGGCCGTCAAATCCCGGCGTGCCAAGGGCAGCGGGTGAGTGTAACGACCAAATATGTCAGGGCCATGACGTGTTTATGACAACTTTGTGACATCAACAAGGGCATTGAGAAGGCGAAAATCTTGCCTTTTTGGATCATTTCCGTGAACTATGAGGCAAGGAAAAATGCGTGACAAATACGATTTAATTTATACATTAAGACGTTAAACGTATAAATAAGTCATAAGCTGGTCACAAAAACATGACGCACGTATCAGGCTGACAACAGGCGGGCAGAATTATAAGTCACCATTGCCTGTATGAAATCCATTCATTATCAAATACACAAAAAGACTGAGCACAGACACTAATTTATGTCGCAAGGAGGCCACACAATGGTCAGAAAAAGACTTGCTTTTGATAATTATTGCGTTTTATGACAGCACGTAGAATAGCGCTGGAATGGGAAGGAGTTTGTAACAAACGCGGCGTTTGTGGGTTACACACCACAAACGCCGTGGTTTTTCAGCGGCCGGCCTTGGCGATCTCGGCCTCGAATTTGGCGAACTTGCCGTCCAATGCCTTCAAAAGACGCTGCTTGTCGGCCTCGGCCAGGAAGGAATAGCGGATGCTGTCATATGACAGTTTTTTGACTTCGGCATAATCCGGCTGGTAGCGGGCGGCATACAGCACGTACTCGCCGGACAAATTATTACGCGAGACGCCGGCATCATCGGTCGACAGCACATACGGCACGCCATATTTACGGTACAGGGTAACCGGGTGGGCCTGGTCCTTGATCCCTAAAATAAAGTCGTTACTGCTGAGGTTTACCTCGACCGGAATCTTCGCATCACGCATTTTTTTCATGATGGCCAGCGGATTGCTTTCGTGGGCGATGTCCATGCCATGGCCGATGCGGCTGGCGCCGGCCACCTCGATCGCATCCTTGATGTGGAAGGTCAGGCCCTCCGGCGGCACCATGCCCAGCGACAGCTCGCCGGCGTGCAGCGCCAGTTTCACGCCTGGATATTTTGACTTCAGGAATTTAAACATTTGCATGTGCAACGCGTAGTCGCGCATGGAGACGTGCACGCTTTCCTGGCCAACAATGTTGACGCCGACAATCTTCGGATGGCTGGACGCCAGCTTGAAGCTCGACACGATCTGCGAATACACCTGCGACGGCGACAGGAAGCGCAGCGCAAACGGCTGGTAGCGCAGCGTGAATTGCTCGTCATCGATGCCGGCACCCGCCTTGTCCACATTGGCGATGTAGGATGCGATCCAGCCCTGGAAGGCCTGATCCTGATCCAGCCTGGCGCTCAGGGCGGCAAAATCGGCCTCGGTAACGCCGCCGACCAGCGCTTTCTTGTCGAAGTCATCGTCCTTGGCGATCGGCGCGATCTCGAAAATGGTTTCGATGTAGCTCAGGTTTTCCTGGATGGCGCGCTGCTTCAGGCGCTGCAGGCCATCGGCGGTGTTGGTCGAGGAGACCGGGTTAAAGTAGGCAAAGGTGTCGAAGAACTGGCGATCCGGCGGCGACTGCACGGCGCCGTGGTTGTAGAAGTCCTTGTCCGACCAGCGCTGCAGCAGATTGGCCAGCAGCGTGTTGTCGTTCATGACGTCCTGACCGGATACGCAGGCGCCGGCAGGCTTGCTCTTTTCGATGGTGTAGGTGGTCTTGTTGACGCACAGGCCCTCCTTGTCCACCCACTCCAGATACTGCTCGGCGTAGATCGCGCCCGAGTAGTGGTGATGCAGGTCGCCGCCCTTGGGCATCATGGTGAAGAACATGGTCAGCTCGGCCAGCTTGGGCTCCTTGCCCGGCGCGACCAGCGTAGCGAAGTGGCGCCTGGTGGCTTCCTCGTTGGCGTTGGTGTCGCGCGCCTGCACTGGCGGCAGGGTACACAGCATGGCGGCAGCCAGGGCGATGGCTTTGATGTTGTTCTTCATGTGAGCTTCCTTAGTCAAATCGATTCGCGGGCATGCACCTGACGGCCGGCGGCATAGGTGGCGGCGATGGCGCGGTCGTCACCCAGCAGGGCCAGTGCAAACAGCAGTTCTTCCAGGCTGCCGCTGCGCGCGGTACGGCGTTGCAGCAGCGGCGTGGCCTGCGGATCGATGACGATGAAGTCCGCCTCCGCCCCCTGCGCGAAATTGCCGATCGTGCCTTCCAGCTGCATGCTGCGCGCGGCGCCCAGCGTGCCGAGATAAAACATCCGCAGCGCCGGCAGATAACTGCCCTTCAAGCGCGCTACTTTATAGGCTTCATTCATCGTTTGCAACATGGAGAAGGAAGTGCCGCCGCCAACGTCGGTGGCCAGCGAAAGCAGCACGCCCGCGTCATCGGCGCGTTCGAAGTCGAACAGGCCGCTGCCGAGGAACAGGTTGGAGGTCGGGCAGATGGCGGCGGCGGAGCGGGTTTCGGCCATGCGCTGGCGGTCGCGCTCATCGAGCCAGATACAGTGGCCGTACATGGCGCGCGGGCGCATCATGCCATGGCTGTCGTAGACGTCGATGTAGCTGCGCGAGTTGGGAAACAATTCGCGCACCCAGGCGCATTCGGCCTGGTTTTCCGAGACGTGGGTCTGGATGAAGGTGTCCGGATAGGCGCGCGCCAGTTCGCCGGCCAGCTGCAGCTGTGCCTCGGTGGAGGTGGGCGCAAAGCGCGGGGTGATGGCGTACAACGAGCGTCCGCGCTTGTGCCAGCGCTGGATCAGGGCTTCGGTATCGCGCGCGCTGGATTCGGCGGTATCGCGCAGGAAGTCCGGGCAGTTCCGGTCCATCATCACCTTGCCGGCGACCATGCGCAGGCCGCGCTGTTCACTGGCGGCGAAGAAGGCATCCACCGATTGCGGGTGCACGGTGCAGTAGACCATGGCGGTGGTGGTGCCGCAGCGGAGCAGTTCATCGAGGAAGAAGTCGGCCACGTTGGCGGCGTGCTTGCTGTCCTCGAACTGGCGCTCGGATGGGAAGGTGTAGGTCTCCAGCCATGGCAGCAGGCCTTCCGACGGCGAGGCGATCATGTCGGTCTGCGGATAGTGCAGATGGGTGTCGATAAAGCCGGGCATCAGCAGCTTGCCGCTGTAATCGTGCACCACAGCGCCCGGCGGCAGCGTGGCGTGCAGACTGGCGTAATCGCCGGCCGCTTTGACTTTGCCGTCTTCGATGATCAGCAGGCCGTCTTCTTGCCAGTCGTGCGCGTTGTCGCTGAACGCCGGATCGGCGAGGAAGTGCAGCAAGCTGCCACGGTAGGCTTGCAGGTTGGAGGTCATATTGGTCTTTCTTGAATCTTGAATTCGAATCTTACGCTTCCCACACCATCAGCAATTGCGCGCACACGGAGGCGGCAATGGCGGCTGGGAGCTTGCTGGTGATGCCGGGCAGGCCGATAGGGCAGACCATTTTATCGATGCGGTCCCGCGCCAGTCCGCGCGCGGCCATGCGGCGCTCGAATTGTACGCGCTTGGTGTCGGAGCCTATGAGACCGAACCAGCCGACGTCCTCGCGCGCGAGAATGGCTTCGGTGATGCGCTGGTCGAGTGCGTGGCTGTGGGTCATCACAAGATAGCTTGCCCCCGGCGGCGCCTCGGCTGCCACGGCTTCCGGCGTGTCAGTCGCCTCGACGCGCACGTTGGGAGGCACGGCGGACGGGAACATATCCTCGCGCTCATCGACCCAGGTGACGGTGCAGGGCAGCTCCCCCAGCACGCGCACGATGGCTGCGCCCACATGGCCGGCGCCAAACAGCACCAGATGGGCACGCGGCGCAAGGCAGGCATCCACCAGCCAGCGCCGCCCGCTGTCGTCGCACATGACATGCGTGCCGCGCGCGCGATCGACCGCCGGTGCGCCTGCCGCGTCTTCTCCGCCCAGCAACAGCGAGACGGCCGGGCCGTCGATGGCGCTCAGCCGCCAGCTGTCCTCGCGCTGGCGCGCGCGCAGACTGGCCAGCACCTCGGCCAGTGCCGGCGTCACCAGCTCAAACGCCAGATGCACCACGCCGCCGCAACATTGGCCCAGCGTCGGGCCGAGCGCATACCGCTCCAGCCGCGCGTGCGCTTCGTCCTCTCCGGCCGCAGCCATGCTTTTCAACATCGCACGCGCCACCTCGATCGCGCACATCTCCAGATGTCCGCCGCCTATCGTGTCATGCTGGCCGCGCGCCGTCACCAGCATCCTGGCGCCCGGCTCGCGCGGACCGGAGCCCTCCACGATCGCCACCGTCACCAAAACCGCCGGCTCCGACACCTGCGCTGTCAGCCACTCATTCATCACGCCGCCATTTCCACCGCGGACACGGCCCGCAAAATCTCCTCGCTGGTCGCCGGCGCATTCAACGGCGGATTCACACGATGCCCGCCGACCGACGAGATCGCATCGCGAATCGCAAAGAACACCGAGAACGGCAGCAGCAACGGCGGCTCACCCACCGCCTTCGAGCGATGGATGCTGTCCTCCACATTCCCGTTATCAAACAGCCTGACGCGGAAATCCTCCGGACAATCCGAAATCCCCGGAATCTTGTAGGTGGACGGCGCATGCGTCATCAGCTTGCCCGCCGCGTTCCACCACAACTGCTCCGTGGTCAGCCAGCCCATGCCCTGAATGAAGGCGCCCTCCACCTGACCAATATCGATGGCCGGATTCAGCGAACGTCCGGCATCATACAAAGCATCCGCGCGCAGCAGCTTCCATTCGCCGGTCAGGATATCGACCACCACCTCCGACACCGCCGCACCATAAGCATAGTACGAGAACGGATGACCGTTCATCGTCTTCGGATCCCAGTGCAATCCCGGCGTGGCATAGAACCCATCAGACCACAACTGCACCCGCGCCAGATACGCCTTCTGCACCAGCTCAGGGAAAGACACCTGATGGCCATTCACATGAACGTGATTATCGAAGAAGCGCACCGGCTGCCCATCCTCATCGCCATACAGCCTGACAGCATACGCCGCCAGCCGCTCGCGAATCTGCCGCGCCGCATCCTGCGCCGCCTTGCCGTTCAAGTCCGCGCCGGTGGATGCCGCCGTGGCCGAGGTATTCGCCACCTTGCTGGTATCGGTCGCCGTGGCGCGCACATGCGACATATCCACGCCCAGTTCATGCGCCACCACCTGCATCACCTTGGTGTTGATGCCCTGCCCCATCTCCGTGCCGCCATGATTGACCAGCACCGAACCATCCACATACACATGCACCAGCGCGCCGGCCTGATTCAGATGCGTGACGTTGAACGCAATACCGAACTTCAGCGGCGTGAACGCGATACCCTTCTTCAGTACCGGACTGGTGGCGTTGAACGCCTTAATCGCCTCGCGGCGCGCACGGTACTCGCTGGTCTGCTCCAGCTCCGCCGTCAGCGCCTCGATCACGTTATCGACAATCTCCTGCCCGTACGGCGTGACATTGCGCTCCGTCTTGCCGTAGAAATTCAGGCGGCGGATATCCAGCGCATCACGCCCCAGATTGCGCGCGATCTCATCGATGATGTACTCGATCGCAATCGCGCCCTGCGGACCGCCGAAGCCACGGAAAGCCGTATTCGACTGGGTATTGGTCTTGCCGCAGCCGGCGCGGATATCCACATCGGACAGATAGTAAGCGTTATCGAAATGGCAGACAGCCCGCGTCGCCACCGGTCCCGACAAATCCGCCGAGAAGCCCGCACGCAAAGTCATATCCACTTTCGCGGCCAGAATCTTGCCACTGTCGTCGTAACCGACTTCATACTCGTAGTAGAAGCAGTGACGCTTGCCGGTGACCAGCATGTCATCATCACGATCCGCGCGCAGCTTGACCGGACGGCGCAACCTGGCCGCCGCAATGCCCGCCGAAGCCGCCCACAACGCCGACTGCGACTCCTTGCCGCCGAAGCCGCCACCCATGCGGCGGCATTCAACCTGCACCTTATGCGAATGCACGCCGATGGCATGCGCCACCACGTGCTGCATCTCGCTCGGGTGCTGCGTCGAGCACTGCACCAGCAGGCCGTTATCTTCCTTCGGGATCGCGTAGGCGATCTGGCCTTCCAGATAAAACTGCTCCTGGCCGCCGACAAACAACTGCCCCTTCACCACGCGCGGCGCGGCCTCAAACGCAGCCTGATAGTCGCCGCGCTTGAGCTGCATCGGCGGCAGCACGTAAGAGCCGGCAGCCTTGGCCTCCTGCGGCGTGAAGATGGCCGGCAGTTCCTCATAAGTGACCACCGCCTTGCGCGCGGCGCGGCGCGCGTTGTCGTGCGAGTCCGCCACCACCATGAAGATCGGCTGGCCGACATACATCACCTCCTCCACCGCCCAGATAGGATCGTCGTGGATGATCGGGCCGCAATCGTTGGTGCCGACGATATCGGCAGCGGTGGACACCGCCACCACGCCCGGTGCGCTGCGCACCGGCGCCAGATCCATCGCCGTGATGCGCGCATGCGCCTTGGACGACAACCCCAGCGCCGCATGCAGCGTGCCTTGCAGCTCGGGGATATCATCGGTGTAAGTGGCCTGGCCCAGCACATGCAGCTCGGCCGATTCATGCGGACGGGCGACGCCGACCGCTTTCCAGTCAGTCGCAGTAATCGCGGCTGGAGCAACGGGTTGATTCATGATGGCTCCTTTCAGGCGCGGCAAGCGAAGGCGTTGACGGCATCGGCCGCAAGCGGCGCATCGGCGCGCGTCTCCAGCCAGAAGCGGCGCAGCAGATTCTGCGCCGTCTGCATGCGATACGTGCTCGAAGCGCGCATATCCGACAGCGGCGCGAAGTCCTGCTGCAGCATATCCATCGCCACGCGCAGATTGGCTTCATTCCAGCGCAAGCCGGTCAGCGCAGCCTCCGCGCGCGGCGCGCGGCGCGGCGTGGCCGCCATGCCGCCAAACGCGATACGCGCGTCGACCACCGTGTCGCCATCCAGCGTAAAGGAAAACGCCGCACATACCGCCGAGATATCCTGGTCGAAGCGCTTGGCCAGCTTGTAAGTACGGAACTGCACATTCGCGCGCGGCAGCGGCACCCGCACGGCGGCCACAAACTCGTCGGCCTGCAGATCCTTTTTCTGATAATCGAGATAGAACGCTTCCAGCGTCAGCACACGCTGACCGGACGGGCCTTGCAGCACCACCTCGCTGCCCAGCGCGATCAGCCACGGCATCGAATCGCCAATTGGCGAACCGTTGGCGACATTGCCGCCCAGCGTGCCCGCGTTGCGGATCGGCAGCGAGGCAAAGCGCTGCCACAACTCGCCCAGCTCCGCCGGATACAGCGCGCACAGGGCCTCGTATGCATCGTTCAGCGACACACCCGCGCCAATTTCCAGCATGCCGTCCTTCTGCTGCACGCTTTGCAGCGCCGTGACGTGGCCAAGGTAAATGATGTCGCCCAGTTCGCGCATCTGCTTGGTCACCCACAGACCGATATCGGTGGAGCCGGCCAGCAGCGTCGCTTCCGGATGCGCGGCACGCAGCGCCACCAGCTCCTGCAGCGTGCGCGGGGCGTGGAAGGAGCGGCCTTGCGCGGTATAGGTCGAACCGGCCTCGCGCTGCAAGGCCTGCAGCTGCTGCGTCAACGCGGCGCGGTCGAACGGTACTTTCGGCAGCTCGGTCATGCGATGCGCCGCATCGATGATCGGGCGATAGCCGGTGCAGCGGCACAGATTACCGGACAGGCAGTCGTCAATCTCCTTGCGCTGCGCCGGCTGGCCATCCTTGTCCAGATACATGCCCCACAAGGACATCACAAAGCCCGGCGTACAGAAACCGCATTGCGAGCCATGGCACTCCACCATCGCCTGCTGCACCGGATGCAGCGTGCCGTCCGGTTGCTGCATGTCCTCGACCGTAAACAACGCCTTGCCGTCCAGCGTAGGCGCGAACTGGATGCAGGAGTTCACCGCCTTCATCTCCAGCCGGCCTTGCGCATTCAGGCTGCCCACTACCACAGTGCAGGCGCCGCAATCGCCCTCGGCGCAGCCTTCCTTGGTGCCGGTGCAATGCAGATCCTCGCGCAGATGCTGAAGCACGGTGCGGGTCGGGGCGGCGTTATGGATTTCCTGTACTGCGCCACGGTAGTAAAAACGAATCGGTTCAGACATCACAATCTCATTCTGCAAAAGGGTGCGTCTTGCGCCAGTGTTCAGCGATATCGATACGGCGCGTGATCCAGACGTTGTCGTGCTGCTGCACATAGTCGAGGAAGCGCGCCAGCGAGGCCGCGCGTGCCGGACGGCCAACCAGGCGGCAGTGCAGGCCGATGTTCAGCATCTTCGGCTGATCCAGGCCATTCGGATCGCCTTCGGCGTACAACACATCGAAAGCATCCTTCAGATAATCGAAGAACTGCGTGCCGGAATTGAAGCCTTGCGCAGCGGCGAAGCGCATATCGTTGGTGTCCAGCGTGTACGGCACGATCAGTTGCGGCTCGCTCACCGCGTGGCCTTGCGCATTGGTGAAGTCCACTTTCTGCCAGAACGGCAAATCGTCGCCGTAGTAGTCGGAGTCGTAGCGGAAGCCGCCATGCTGCATCACCAGCCGGCGGGTCTGCGGCGAATCACGGCCGGTGTACCAGCCTTGCGGCGCGCTGCCGGTCAGTTCGCGGATGATCTCCACTGCTTCCTTCATATGCGCGCGCTCGGTAGCTTCGTCCATGTTCTGATACGAGATCCAGCGCAGGCCATGGCAGGCGATTTCGTGCCCCAGCTCCTGGAACGCGGCCACCGCTTCCGGATGACGCTTCAACGCCATCGACACACCGAAGATCGTCAACGGCAGCTTGCGCTCCTCAAACATGCGCAGCACGCGCCACAGCCCGGCGCGCGAACCGTATTCATACAGCGACTCCATGCTCATGTGGCGATTGCTGAACGAAGCGGCGCCGATGATCTCGGACAAAAAAGTCTCGGAACCGGCATCGCCGTGCAGCACGCTGTTTTCCGCACCCTCTTCATAATTCAGCACGAATTGCAGGGCGATGCGGGCCTTGTCCGGCCACTGGGCATGCGGCGGCTTCGGGCCGTAGCCGATCAGATCGCGCGGGTAATTGTCGTAAGTGGTCATGGCGCTGGCAAGTCTATGGGTAATATATCTCTAATCATATATGCCTACGTCCATGGCGGTATATGATTTCGACAATAGATACCTGTCACAAGCAAATATAGGACCAATCATGGGCAAACTCAGTACGCACGTTCTCGACATCACGCAGGGCAAGCCGGGCGCCGGCGTCAAACTGGCTTTATATGCGGTGGGCGCGCAAGGCCGCACGCTGCTGAAGACCGACGTCACCAATGCCGACGGACGCTGCTCTGCCCCGCTGCTGGAGGGCGATGCACTGAAACAGGGCAAATACGAGCTGGTATTCAGCGCCGGCGACTACTTTGCCGCGCAGGGCGTGGCGCTGCCGGAGCCGCGCTTTATCGACGAGGTGACGCTGGCGTTTGGCGTGGCGCATGCGGACCAGAACTATCACGTGCCGCTGGTGGTGTCTCCCTGGGCCTATTCGACCTATCGCGGCAGCTGATTTGATAAGATGCGGGCACTATGACTGAATCATTGGCCGCATCCCTACTTCAACAAGCCGTCGAACTGCACCAGCAGGGTCGGCTGGCACCGGCACAAGCGCTGTACCGGCAAGTCCTGGAACTCAATCCACGCCAGTTCGATGCGCTGCATCTGCTGGGCGTAATCGCGCGCCAGCAGGATGATGCCGGCGGCGCCATAGACCTCATCTCGCGCGCGCTGGAGATCGATGCCACGCAGGCCAACGCGCACTGCAACCTTGGCGTCGCCTTGCTGGACGCCGGTCGCGCCGAAGAAGCGCTGGCCAGCCACGAGCGCGCGCTCGCGCTGAATCCTTCCTATGCGCTAGCGTGGAGCAATCGCGGCAACGCGCTGCGCCGGCTGGCGCGGCTGAATGAAGCCATGGACAGCTACCAGCGCGCCTTGCAGTTCAAGCCCGATTATGCGGAAGCGCACTGCAACCGCGCCATCGTCCTGCAGGACATGGGCCGCTATCTCGACGCGCTGGGCGCGGCAGAAGAGGCGCTCAACATCAAAGAGCGCTACGCCGATGCCTGGCTGGCGCGCGGCAATGCGCTGCACTGCCTGCGCTATCTTCCGGAAGCGGTGGAAAGCTTCGACCGCGCCATCCACCTGCGTCCCGGCTGGGCGGAGGCATACAGCGCGCAAGGCATGTCGCTGCACCGGCTGGGCGAGTTTGGCGCGGCGGTGGACAGCTACGACCAGGCGCTGAAGCACCGTCCCGATTACGCGCTGGCCCACTACCATCGCGGCAACGCCCTGCGCGCGCTGGAGCGGCGCGAAGAAGCCATCGCCGCCTACCGCGCCGCGCTGGCGCATGGCGACAACCCCGAGACGATCGCGTTTGCCCTGGCATCGGTGGGCGAAGGCGAAACGCCGGCCGCGCTGCCGAGCGACTACGTGCGCTCGCTGTTCGACCAATACGCCAACCACTTCGATCAGCACCTGACCGAAGTACTCGGCTACAAAACACCGGCCGTGCTGGACGCGCTGTTGCGGCATGTCGCGCCATCGGGCGACCTGGCAACCGTGGACCTGGGCTGCGGCACCGGCTTGTGCGGACCTTATCTGCGTGCGTACTCGCGCAAGCTGGCTGGAGTCGACCTGTCGCAACAGATGCTGGACAAGGCCGCCGAGCGAGGCCTTTACGACGAACTGACCTGCGACGACCTGACCGGCTATTTATCCAACCACGAAGCCGCATTCGACCTGGCGGTGGCGGCCGACGTCTTCGTCTACATCGGCGACCTGGCACCAGTGTTTCGCGCCGTGCATGCGGCGTTGCGCCCGGGCGGCCGCTTCTGCTTCTCGGTGGAAGCCGGCGAAGGCGCCGATTACGTGCTGCGGCCGTCCAACCGCTACGCCCACACGCTGGCTTACATGCAGCGGCTGGCCGCTGCAAGCGGCTTCACCATCCTCGCATCCCAGGCCATGGAAGCACGCCAGGAAAACGGTGCTCCCATCGCCGCGCATGCGGTCATCATGACGAGATAATATGCAAGCAATCAAGCAATTCATTGGCGACGCTGTCTTGCGGCGTGACGAAATTGGCGAATCGCCGTGCACCGTGCACCGCTTCCAGCGCGGGAAAGAACATTATTTTCTCAAGGCCTCTCCGGCGATCTACGCCGACACCACCTATAGCGTGCTGCGCGAGGCTGCGGTGTTGCAATGGCTGTCGGGTAAAGTGAACGTGCCGGAAGTGGTGCTGACCGCGCAGGACGAGCAGCAGGCATACATGATCACCCGTGCCGTCCCTGGCCTGCCGCTGGCCGCGCATCTGGAAGACGAGCAGCGCGCGCTGGCGTTATTCAAAGAAGCGCTGCGACAAATGCAAGCGATCTCGATTGCCGATTGCCCGTTCGACTCCAGCGCCGCGGTGCGCCTGCGCGAGCTGGAATTCCTGATCAGCCGGGGCCTGATCGACCAAGACTACGACTTCGACGCCTGGCCTGGCATCGCCACGCCGCAAGACTTGCTGACACGCCTGCACGCCACCATGCCTGCAGAAGAGCTGGTGTTCTCGCATGGCGACCTTGGTGACAGCAACATCTTCATCGACGACCGCGAGCAGCTCCACTTCATCGACCTTGGCCGCGGCGGCAAGGCCGACCGCTGGCTGGACATCGCCTTCGCCCACCGCAACCTGCGCGAAGACATCTCCGACGACCTCGCCGCCCAGCTCCTGCCCGCAGACCACCCGGCCAAGCGCGAGTTCTTCGAACAACTCGACGAGCTGTTCTAAATTCGGGGTCAGCTCTGACATTCGGACACGCGCACCCAATCTTTGATGTAGCTCAATACGCAAATTCCGGCATTTTTGCGCATTGATATAGATCAAACGTTAGCGTTAACTGTCCGAATGTCAGAGCTGACCCCGAATTGCAAACTTGCACACATCGCATCATTCCCTTAGAATCCAAGGCTATTCCCCACTCCTCTATCCCCCTTGGATACCGTGCCCTTTTGGGTGCAATTTCTTGCACTCTTTCTTCTGATTCTTTGTTCCGCCTTTTTCGCGATGGCGGAGACCGCTTTGATGGCGGCCAATCGCTATCGCCTGCGCCATGAAGCCAAACGCGGCAGCCGTAGGGCGATCACGACGCTGTGGCTGCTTGAGCGCACCGATAAGCTGCTGTCGCTGGTGCTGATCGCCAATACGCTGTTTAACGCCGCCGCCACCGCGCTGGTGACTTCGATCGCCATCCAGGCCTTCGGCCACGATGACAACGTCATCACCCTGTCCACCGGCGGCGTGGCGTTTCTGCTGATTGTGTTCGCGGAAATTTCGCCCAAGGTGATCGGCGCGACTTTCCCAGAGAAAATTGCGCTGCCGACCAGCATGGTGCTCAAGCCGCTGATGTCGCTCTCCAAGCCGATGATCTGGTTTGTGAATCTGTTCGTGTCGCAACTGTTGAAGGTGTTCGGCATCAAGGCCGGCTCGCATGCGCATGACCCCCGCCTGTCGCCGGAAGAGCTGCGCTCGATCGTGCTGGAGGGCGGTAATTTCATTCCGCAAAAGCACAAGAGCATCCTGCTCAATCTGTTCGACCTGGAAACCATTTCGGTCGAGGACATCATGACGCCGCGCGCCCAAGTCGAGGCGCTCGATCTGGAAATGTCGGTCGAGGAGATCATGCGCGAACTCACCACCTGCTATCACAACAAGCTGCCGGTCTATGAGGGCGAGATCAATCGCATCGTTGGCATTCTGCACGTGCGCAAGGCGGTCGCCCTGCTGAATCAGGAAGATGAGATCACCCACGACGATCTGCGCGCGATGCTGACCACGCCTTACTTCATCCCGCAGGATACCCGCCTGTTCACGCAGTTGCAGTACTTCCAGGAAAACAAGGAGCGCCTCGGCATCATCGTCGATGAGTACGGCGAGGTGCAGGGCCTGGTCACGCTCGACGATATCATCGAGGAGATGATCGGCGAGTTCACCACTTCCACCCCATCCGCCGCCAAGGCCGACAGCTTCGGCTGGGACGCCCACGGCGAGTGCCTGCTGGACGGCGCTACCCCGCTGCGCGATGTCAACAAGCGCCTCGGCCTCAACTTCCCGCTCGACGGCCCCAAGACCCTGAACGGGATGCTGCTGGAATTGTTGCAAGAAATTCCAGACGCGCCCATCAGCCTGAAGATCGACCAGTGCATCATCGAGGTGGTGCAAGTTCACGATCAAGCCATCAAAGTCGTCAAATTGCGACGCCCCGCCGCCGCTTAGCGGCTGTAAAAGCAGGCAAACGCGTGGGCGCACACAACAGAGCGGAGTAAAATTGTTGCACGGGCTTTACAAAAATAATGCCTGAGAGCATCATTCCCTGATCGCCCTCCTCCAACCTGACAGACGCGACTATGGCAGCAGTCCTCCCCAACGCAGCGCCAGGCACCCCGATGCCGGGGCTGGCGAGGGCATTGATGCAGGCCGGCCGTTTGTCCGCCGCCCAGGCGGAGACTTTGCAAAAAAAGTCAGTGGCCGACAAGCTGGCCTTCATCGATGTGCTGCTGTCCAGCGGCGCGATTGAATCGAAGGCGCTGGCCGCCTTCTGCGCCGAGACCTTTGCCTATCCCTTGCTCGATGTCAGCGCGCTCAATATCGAGGCGCTGCCGCCCAAGGTCATCGACAACAAGCTGATGCAGGCGCAGCGCGTGATCGCCCTGGCCAGGCGCGGCAACAAGATGTCGGTCGCCATTTCCGATCCCACCAACACGCAGGCGCTGGACCAGATCAAGTTCCAGACCGAGTCCACCGTCGAGCCTGTCATTGTGGCGCACGACGCCCTGCTGCTGCTGCTGGCCCGCATCAACAAGAGCAGCGAACAAAGCATTGCCGAGCTGGCCGGCGAAGAGGCGGACATCCAGTTTGCCGAGGAAGAGGATGCCAGCACCACCGCCAATGCGGCCGACCCGGCCGCCAATGAGGTGGAGGATGCGCCGGTGGTGCGCTTCCTCAACAAGATGCTGATGGACGCCGTCAACATGGGCGCCTCCGACCTGCATTTCGAGCCGTTTGAAAAGTTTTACCGTATCCGCTTCCGCGTCGATGGCGTGCTGATCGAGCACGCCCAGCCGCCGATTTCAATCAAGGAGAAGCTGGTCTCGCGCATCAAGGTGCTGGCCAAGCTGGATATCTCGGAAAAGCGCGTGCCGCAGGACGGCCGCATGCGCCTGATCGTGTCGCCGACCAAGACCATCGATCTGCGCATTTCCACGCTGCCCACGCTGTTTGGCGAAAAGACGGTGATGCGGATTCTGGATGCCACCCAGGCGCAGATGGGTATCGACAGTCTCGGCTACGATCCCGATCAGAAGGAATTGCTGCTGGACGCCATCCAGCGCCCCTACGGCATGGTGCTGGTGACCGGCCCGACCGGCTCGGGCAAGACGGTGTCGCTGTACACCTGCCTCAATATTCTGAACAAGCCCGGCATCAATATCTCCACCGCCGAAGACCCGGCCGAGATCAATCTGCCCGGCGTGAATCAGGTCAACGTCAACGACAAGGCCGGCCTGACCTTCCCGGTGGCCCTCAAGTCCTTCCTGCGCCAGGACCCGGACATCATCATGGTCGGTGAGATCCGCGATCTGGAAACCGCCGACATCGCCATCAAGGCGGCCCAGACCGGTCACATGGTGTTTTCCACCCTGCACACCAACGATGCGCCATCCACCCTGACCCGCCTGATGAATATGGGCGTGGCGCCGTTCAACATCGCGTCGTCGGTGATCCTGATTACCGCCCAGCGGCTGGCGCGCCGCCTGTGCAGTTGCAAGCAGCCGGTCGAAATCGCGCCGGACCTGCTGATCAAGGCCGGCTTCCAGCCCGAAGAACTGGACGGCAGCTGGAAACCCTACGGCCCGGTCGGCTGTGAGCGCTGCAACGGCGGCGGCTACAAGGGACGGGTCGGCATTTACCAGATCATGCCGATCACGCCGGCGATCGAGGCCTTGATACTGGCCCACGGCAACTCGATGCAGATCGCCGCCCAGTCCGAGGCGGAAGGCGTGAAGTCGCTGCGCCAGTCCGGATTGGTCAAGGTGAAGGCGGGCCTGACCAGCCTGGAAGAAGTGCTGGGCTGCACCAACGAATAGGACAACCATCATGGCGACATCGGGCAATCAGGTCAAGGAATCGGTCTTCGCCTGGGAGGGCAAGGATAAAACCGGCAAGACCGTGCGCGGCGAGCTGCGCGCCGGCGGCGAGGCGGTGGTGAATGTCACCCTGCGCCGCCAGGGCATCATGGTTACCAAGGTCAAGAAGAAGGTCTACCGTTCCGGCAAGAAGGTCACCGACAAGGACATCACCCTGTTCACCCGCCAGCTGGCCACCATGATGAAGGCTGGCGTGCCGCTGCTGCAATCGTTCGACATTGTCGGCAAGGGCCACGCCAATCCCGCGGTCTCCAAGCTGGTGATGGATTTGCGCGCCGATATCGAAACCGGCACCAGCCTGAACCAGGCGTTCCGCAAGTTCCCGCTGTATTTCGATCCGCTGTTCTGCAATCTGGTCGGCGCCGGCGAGCAGGCCGGGATTCTGGAGGACCTGTTGACCCGCCTCGCCATCTACAAGGAAAAAACGCTGGCCATGAAGGCCAAGATCAAGTCGGCGCTGATGTATCCGGTGTCGATTCTGGCGGTGGCGTTCGTGGTGACGGCGGTGATCATGATCTGGGTGGTGCCGGCCTTCAAGGAGGTGTTCACCAGCTTTGGCGCCAATCTGCCGGCGCCGACGCTGTTTGTGATGGCGCTGTCGGAGTTTTTCGTGCAGTGGTGGTATCTGATCTTCGGCAGCCTGTTCGCGTCGATTTATTTCTTTTTCCGTGCCTGGCAGCGCTCGCTGCAAATGCAGCGCTTCATGGACCGGCTGCTGCTCAAGCTGCCGGTGTTTGGCGAAGTGATCCGCAAGGCCACGGTGGCGCGCTGGACGCGCACGCTGTCGACCATGTTTGCGGCCGGCGTGCCGCTGGTGGAATCGCTCGACTCGGTCGGCGGCGCGGCCGGCAATGCGGTGTATCTCGACGCCACGCGCAAGATTCAGACCGAGGTCAGCACCGGCACCAGCCTGACGGTGGCCATGCAGAATGCCGAGGTGTTCCCGAATATGGTGACGCAGATGGTGTCGATCGGCGAGGAGTCCGGCTCGCTGGACGCCATGCTGGGCAAGGTGGCCGATTTCTACGAGGAAGAGGTGGACGAGGCGGTGGCTTCGCTGTCCAGCCTGATGGAGCCGGCCATCATGGTGATCCTGGGCGTGCTGATCGGCGGCCTGGTGGTGGCCATGTACTTGCCGATATTCAAGTTGGGCTCGGTGGTATAACCCCACGGAGTTATAGAAAAGCTGTCACGCTTGTGGCACTGTAATGCTTTCCACACCTCAGCAGTGACAGCCTTATGGACCAGGTTCCGATCACCGTGATGACGGCGGATGACCACCCGGTGTTCCGCCAGGGCATCGCCAGCGTGCTGGCCAGCGATGCCGGTTTCCGCCTGGTGGCCGAGGCCGCCGGCGGGCGGGAAGCGATTGCGCAGTACCGCAGCCTGCGTCCCGACCTGGTGCTGATGGATATCCAGATGCCCGACCTGGATGGGGTGGAAGCCACCCAGATCATCCGCAACGAGTACCCGCACGCCGCCATCGTGGTGCTGACCACCTACGAGGGCGATGCCCTGGTGATGCGCGCCATGAAGGCTGGCGCCGCCGGCTATCTGCTGAAAAGCGCGGCCCGGCGCGAGATGCTGGACACCATGCGCGCCATCCACGCCGGCCAGCGCCACGTGCCGCCGCTGCTGGTCAGGGCGGTGGCGCGCCAGTTGCCCGGCGATACGCTGACGCCGCGCGAAATCCAGGTGCTGGAGCTGGCGGCGCTGGGCAAGAGCAATCGCCTGATCGGCCGCCAGTTGTGCATCGCCGAGGAAACCGTGAAGGTGCACATGAAGAATCTGATGGGCAAGCTGCAAGCCAACGACCGCACCCACGCCGTGCTGATCGCGCTGGGCCGCGGCATCATCGGCATGCGGTCGCGGCCGCGGCCGCTGGTCAACTAAGCTTGGGTTTCGGTGCGCCCCAGCCATGCCGTCAGCCAGTGCCGCCAGCCGCGCGGGCGCGGCGCCTGGTAGCACGCTTCGCCCGGCACTTTGAGGATGACCTCGGTGCCCTGCTCCGGCAAACTCAGCACTTCGAGCGTGCCCGCCAGCCGGGCCGCGCGCGCGCGCATGCCAGCCAGGCCGCGCGGCGGTTGGTCCATGCCCTTGCCATCGTCGCGGATGTAGACCACGAAGAACTCGCAGCCATACACCAGCTCCAGTTCCACGTTGGCGGCTTGCGCATGCTGGAAGGCGTTGTACAGCGCTTCGCGCGCGATGCCGTAGATTTCCTCGCCACTGTCGCCGTTGATGAACGCCGGCTTGCCGCTGACCACCATGCGGAATGGCGTGTTGAAGTTGTCCCGCAGCGACTGGCCGATGGCCGCCAGTGCCTGGCTCAGGTTGTCGCCGTACACTACCGGCATGCGCAGCGCCAGGATCTGGTGCCGCCCTTCGGCCAGCACCTCGTCCGCCTGGTCGAGGATGTTTTCGATGGTGACGCGCTCCGGATGGTCCGCCGCCAGCCGGTGGCTCACGCCCTGGAAACGCAGGATCATGCCCTGCATGCTTTGCAGCAGGGTGTCGTGCAGGCTGGTGGCCACGCGCTCGCGTTCAGCCAGCAGGCGCATGCGCGCCTCGTAGCCGCGCCGCAGGCGGCGCACGCAAAGCAGAAAGGCGGCCAGGAACGCCGAACACGCCAGCAATAGCCCGAGCAGCAAGAATAACGGTGTCGATGACAAGGAGCGCTCCGAGCGGAATACAGATCTGCCACCTTGCCATTGTTCCAATGTTTTTGCCATCCCCCCGACGGTATAAGGGAGCGCCGAAAAAGCGCCCGCAATGTTGCCGTAATGCTTTAATATGGGCCAGTGACGATTAACGATTATTGACGCCCATGCTGCAATCGACCCTGCTGTTCGCCGCCGCCGGCGACCTCGCCATCAGCCTGATTGCCGGCCTGTTCGGGCTGCTGTTCGGCAGTTTCCTGAATGTGGTGATCCACCGCCTGCCGATCATGATGCAGCGCGAGTCGGATAATTATGTGGCGGCCGAAAGCGGCAAACCGGCCCCGCACACCGGGCGCTACAACCTGGTGGCGCCGCGCTCGGCCTGCCCGCACTGCAAGCACCAGATCACGGCCGCCGAAAACATTCCGGTGTTTAGCTGGCTGGTGTTGCGCGGCAAGTGCAGCAACTGCAAGGCGCCGATCTCGCCCCGCTATCCAGCCGTCGAGCTGCTGACCGGCGCGCTGTCGGCGCTGGTGGTGTGGAAGCTGGGCAGCGGCTGGGCCGGCCTGTCGGCGCTGTTCTTCCTGTATTCGCTGATCGCCATGACCTTCATCGACGCCGACACCCAGCTGCTGCCGGACGACCTCACTTTCCCGCTGCTGTGGGCCGGCCTGCTGATCAACGTCAACGCCACCTTCGTGCCGCTGCAGGATGCGGTGATCGGCGCGGCGGCCGGCTATCTGGTGCTGTGGTCGATTTACTGGCTGTTCAAGCTGGCCACCGGCAAGGAGGGCATGGGCTACGGCGACTTCAAGCTGCTGGCTGCGCTGGGCGCGTGGATGGGCTGGGCCATGCTGCCGACCATCATCCTGCTGTCCTCGGTGGTGGGGGCGGTGGTGGGCATCGCCCTCATCGTGTTTGCCAAACGCGGCCGCAATAACCCGATTCCGTTCGGCCCCTATCTGGCCGCGGCCGGCCTGATCGCCCTGCTGTACGGCGGCCCGCTGTCGGCCTTCACCATGAACGTGGTCCATCCATGAGCCGGCCACCATTTGCCATCGGCCTGACCGGCGGCATCGGCAGCGGCAAGAGCACGGTGGCCGACATGTTTGCGGCGCGCGGCGCCAGCATCGTCGACACCGACCTGATCGCCCACAGCATGACCGCGCCGCATGGTCCCGCCATGCAGGCCATCCTCAGCGAGTTCGGCCCCGAGTTCATCAACGACAGCGGCGCCATGGACCGCGCCCGCATGCGCCAGCTGGTGTTCAGCGACGCCGGCGCCAAGGCGCGGCTGGAAGCCATCCTGCATCCGCGCATCCGCGATGCCGCACTGGCGGCCGGCGCTGCCGCCAGCGGCGCGTATGTGATCTACGCCGTGCCGCTGCTGATCGAATCCGGAACGTGGCGTGCACGGGTCACGCGCCTGTTGGCGGTAGACTGTCCGGAACAAGTGCAAATTGCCCGCGTGATGGCGCGTAACAATTTGCCGGAAGCGCAGGTGCGCGCCATCATGGCGGCGCAAGTCAGCCGGGCCGAACGGCTGGCGGCGGCCGATGATGTCATTGTCAATAATGCAGGAATCGACGCTTTGGAGGCGCAAGTCGACCGTTTGCACGCCTTATATCTGCAAATTCGCTGGTAATTTGGCGTGGAAAGGCAATAATGCCTTCGCAACGTTTGTAATTTTGCTTGGCTTGCTTCAAAATCACGAGAATTCTTTGCAGGTCCATCTATAGAGGGATGTTATTTTGATCGTCTACGAATATCCTTTCAACGAGCGCATCCGCACGTTGTTGCGCCTGGAGGATTTGTACGAGAAATTCAAGTTCTTTGTGCATCAAGAACATCCGATGCAGCACCACGTTGCGCTGGCCACCATCTTCGACATGCTGGAAGTTGCCGGCCGCGCCGACCTGAAATCCGACCTGCTGCAAGAACTGGAGCGCCAGCGCCAAACGCTGCTGGGCTACCGCATGAATCCCAATGTACAGGCTGAAACCCTGCACGCCATCCTCAACGAGCTCGACGGCGTCAGCAGCGCGCTGGTGGCCGCCCAAGGCAAGACCGGCCAGAACGTGCGCGACAACGAATGGCTGATGAGCATCCGCGGCCGCACCATCATTCCGGGCGGCGCCTGCGAGTTTGATTTGCCGTCCTACTACGCCTGGCAGCAGCGTCCGGCAGAGCAGCGCTTCAACGACATCATCACCTGGTTCGCGCCGCTGGCGCCGCTGTTCGATGCGCTGGGCCTGGTGCTGCGTCTGCTGCGCGATTCAGGCGGCCCGGTCAAGATGATCGCGGTGGCCGGCAGCTATCAGCAGATGCTGCAGGGGAAGGTGTATCAGATGCTGCGCCTGACCCTGGATGAATCGCAGGGTGCGATTCCGGAGATTTCGGCCAACAAATACATGCTGTGGGTGCGCTTCACCTCACAGGGCGGCGACCTGAAACCCAAGCCGCTGGAAGATGATGTACCATTCGAGCTTACCCTCTGTAACTTCTGAAGATTCAAATGGTCACTGTTGTTGAATGCCCGACCTGCTCCGCGAAAGTGGAGTGGAAGCCGGAAAACAAGTTCCGCCCGTTCTGCTCGGAACGCTGCAAGAAAATCGACCTGGGCGCCTGGGCCGAGGAAAAATACGTCATCCCGGTCGCGCCGCCCAAGGACGCTCACGACGAAGAGTGAACGTCATCCCGGCGCAAGCCGGGATCCATAAGCCGCCTCCACAGCCCGCATGCTCAACATGGATTCCGGCCTGCGCCGGAATGACGGAGTTGTTCCAGCCATTCCAGAAGCGGAATCGTGGCTGGCAGCAGCGGCTCCACCCCCACCGTACCCTGCCAGGCGAACGCCTGCCCTTCCAGGCTTTGCGGCTCGCCCGACCAGTCGCGGCTGATGAAGAAATGCAGCCGCACATGCGCGTGCGGATACACGTACTCCACGCCGCACCACTCTTCTGCGGAATGAATCGTCAGCCCGAGTTCTTCCACGAACTCGCGCTTCAACGCCTCCAGGATGGTCTCGCCAGGATCGACTTTACCGCCCGGGAATTCCCAATACCCCTCATACGGCTTGCCGGCCGGGCGCTGGCCCAGCAGCAGGTCGCCGTTCGGCTTGATCAGCACGCCGACTGCCACGTCCACCGGCTTGCTCATGCCAGCTTCCCCGCGTAGTCCTTGGCGAACTGCCACGCCACCCTGCCCGACCGCGAGCCGCGCTGCAAGGCCCAGCGCAGGGCATCGCCGCGCGCGTCCGCAATCTGCTGCTCGCTGCAGCCCAGCGACGACAGCCAGTGGCCGACAATCGCCAGATAATCATCCTGCTTGAACGGATAGAAGGTCAGCCACAAGCCAAAGCGCTCGGACAGCGAAATCTTTTCTTCCACCGTCTCGCCCGGATGCAGGTCGCCGTCCTCGTCATGCTTGTAGCTCATGTTGTCGGACATGCGCTCCGGCAGCAGATGGCGGCGGTTCGAGGTCGCGTAAATCAGCACATTGTCCGACTGCGCCGAGATGCTGCCATCCAGCGCCACCTTCAGCGCCTTGTAGCCGCTCTCGCCTTCTTCAAACGACAGGTCGTCGCAGAAGATGATGAAGCGTTCCGGCCGCTCGGCCACCAGGTCGACGATATCCGGCAGCTCGGCCAGATCCGACTTGTCCACCTCGATCAAACGCAGACCGTCCTTGGCAAACTGGTTCAGGCAGGCCTTGATCAACGACGATTTGCCGGTGCCGCGCGCGCCGGTCAGCAGCACGTTGTTGGCCGGCTTGCCGGACACGAACTGGCGCGTGTTCTGCTCGATCTGCTCCTTCTGCGGGCCGATGTGCTGCAAGTCGTCCAGCGCGATGTCCGACACATGCGCCACCGCCTGCAGATAACCCGGGCCGTTGGCGCGCTTGCGCCAGCGGAAGGCAAAGCCGCGGTCCCACGCCGTCTGCGGCGCGGCCGGCGGCAGGATGGCTTCCACGCGCGCCAGCAGCGCCTCGGCGCGCGCAAGGAATTGTTCCAGTGCGGCCGACATCTTACGAACGGTAGTCGGCGTTGATCGACACGTAATCGTGCGACAGGTCGCAGGTGTACACGGTGGCAGCGGCGCTGCCGCGCGCCAGCTTGACGCGCACCACGATCTCGCTCTTCTGCATCACGCGCTGGCCGTCCTCTTCCTTGTAGTCGGGATTGCGGCCGCCGTTCTTGGCCACCCACACATCGTCCAGGTACAGGTTCAGCTTGGACACATCCAGATCGTCGACGCCGGCATAGCCGATGGCGGCCAGGATGCGGCCCAGGTTGGGGTCGGACGCGAAGAAGGCGGTCTTCACCAGCGGCGAGTGGCCGATCGAGTAAGCGATCTTGCGGCACTCTTCCACGCTGGCGCCCTCTTCCACGATGATGCTCATGAACTTGGTGGCGCCTTCGCCATCGCGCACGATGGCTTGCGCCAGGAACAGCGACAGCTCGGTCACGGCGTCGCGCAGCTGCGCGTATTCAGGCTGATCGACCGAGGTGATCTCCAGCGCGCCGGCGCCGGTGGCGATCAGCATGAAGGAGTCGTTGGTCGAGGTATCGCCGTCGATGGTGATGCAGTTGAACGAATGGTTGGCGGCGTGCTTGACCAGCTGGTCCAGCACCGGCTGCGCCACCTTGGCGTCCAACGCCAGATAGCCGAGCATGGTTGCCATGTTGGGCTTGATCATGCCGGCGCCTTTCGAGATGCCGGTCATGGTCACCGCATGGCCGCCGATGGTGACGGTGCGCGAGCCGGCTTTCGGCTGGGTGTCGGTGGTCATGATGGCTTCGGCGGCGTTGTACCAGTTGTCGGCCTTCAGGCCGGCGATGGCTTGCGGCAGGCCGGCGATCACTTTGGCGGCCGGCAGCGGCTCCAGGATCACGCCGGTCGAGAACGGCAGGATCTGCGCCGCATCCACGCCCAGCTGCGCGGCCAGCGCCACGCAGGTTTCATTCGCCAGCGACAGGCCCAGCTCGCCGGTGCCGGCGTTGGCGTTGCCGGTGTTGACCAGCAGCGCGGCGATCGGCTTGCCGCTGGTCCTGGCGGTTTCCAGGTGGGCCTTGGCGATCTGCACCGGCGCGGCGCAGAAGCGGTTCAGCGTGAACACGCCGGCCACCGTGGCGGTCGGCGCCAGCTTCATCACCAGCACATCCTTGCGATTCGGCTTCTTGATGCCGGCTTCGGCAAAGCCGATCTCAACGCCGGCAACAGGCTTCAGTTCGGAGGCAATGGGCAGGGGGGAATTGACGGCCATATTCGTGATCTCGTGGGTGGAAAAGGGAGCCGCTATTGTAATGCCTTGCGAGCACGAGCGCTTGGGTGACAGAACAGCAAATTTATTAAAAACTTACTGGAGAGATGTCGTACAACGTGCTGTTTTTACAGGGATTTTTGCATAAAAACCACAAAAATTAGTACAGTCGTTCGGTTTAACGTTTTTCTATTTCATGCTCTGAGGAAATTAGTCTAAGGTTATACCCGAATGCCCCATCCCCGCATTGGCAAGACACTCACAAGACGGTCAAGCCCGTCACACCAACAATAACCCCTAGGATTGAACACATGAAAAAGCAACTGTTAGTCGCTGCCGTAATCGCTGCCACCGCCGCCATGCAGGCGCACGCTGGCGCCCTCGATGACGGCAATCTGAGCATCAGTGGTTTCGGCACGCTGGGCGTGGCCAAGAGCAATACCGACGAAGCCAAATTCGCGCGTTACAATCAAGCCGACGGCGTGGGCGACAGCGCCCGCCTCGGCCTGGACACCAACCTCGGCCTGCAAGCCACCTACAAGATCAATGACTGGCTGTCCGGCACCGCCCAAGTGCTGACCCGCAAGGCCACCGAGCACACCTTCACCACCGACCTGACCTGGGCCTTCCTGAAAGCCCGCATCAACGATGAAGTCTCGGTGCGCGTCGGCCGCGTGGTGGTGCCGACCTTCCTGATCTCCGACTACCAGAACGTCGGCTACGCCAACACCATGATGCGTCCGCCGATCGAGATGTACGGCCAGGCGCCGATTGAAAATTCGGACGGCGCCGACATCAACTACCAGCACGCCATCGGCGACCTGAACGTGACCGCGCAAGCCTTCGTCGGCGTCAGCCGCGGCAAGCTGTTCGTGTCCTCCGGCGCCGGCTCGACCGCCACCTACCGCGCGCCAGCCGCCGGCTTCAGCGTGGCCGGCGAATACGGCCCCTTCCTGCTGCGCTTCGCCCACGCGCGCGCCGACATGAAGATCAACGACCTGCAACCGGTGAACGCCCTGACCACCACCCTGACCGGCCTCGGCTTTGGCCAGCTGGCCTCGGACATCAGCTTCAAGACCGGCAAGAAGATCGCCTTCACCTCGATCGGCGGCACCATGGACTGGAACAACTTCGTCGGCCAGGCCGAATACGCCCAGCGCCGCGCCAAGGAAGCGGTCTACCTGCCGGATACCAACGCCTGGTACACCATGCTCGGCTACCGCTTCGGCAAAGTGTTGCCGTACTACGCGCACGCTTCGGCCAAGGGCGCGGGCAGCTCGGTCACCAAGCCGGCCGCGCTGGCCAAGATCCCGGCCCTGAACGCCGGCGTCACCAACCTGCTGGCTTCCTCCGAGCAGACCTCCGACATCGTCGGCGTGCGCTGGGACTTCGCCAAGCAGCTGGCACTCAAGGTGCAGGTGGACCGCGTGAAGCCGGGCGCCAAATCGGGCCAGCTGATCAACGTGCCGGCTGCCGGCTATAACAAGAACGTCACCGTGGTCGCTGCCGGCCTGGACTTCGTATTCTGATCGGAAGACTACCACCATGAAAAAAGTATTGAGCGCTCTCGTGCTGTCCGCCTTCGCCATGCAGGTTTCGGCAGCGGAAATCGTCGTCATCGTCAGCAAGCAGAACCCGGCCACGCGCATGTTCTCGGAGCAGGCTTCGCAATTCTTCCTGGGCAAATCCAACCTGTTCACGCCGGTGGACCAGGCGGACGGCTCGGCCATCCGCAACGAGTTCTACCACAAGGTGGCGGACAAGGACGCGGCCCAGGTCAAGGCCCTGTGGTCCAAGCTGGTGTTCACCGGCAAAGCCACGCCGCCCAAGGAGTATCCGAACAGCGCCGAGGTGAAGAAAGCAGTTGCTGCCGATCCAAAAGCAATCGGGTATATTGATAAATCGGCAGTTGACGATACGGTAAAAGTGATCCTGACCCTGCCTTAACCCAGGTCGCCCTGCCAGCCTGCCGCGTCATCCGCGCGGCAGGCGCGTGCGCTCCTGGCCTACGCCATACAAGGAGTGAACGTTTTGAGTCTTTCGTTACGCGCGCAGTTCCTGATGCTCAGCGCGGTGATCCAGGCACTGGTGGTCGGCGTGCTGATCTGGAACAGCCAGCGCCTGATGAACCATGCGGTGAACACCAACGCCGAACGGGTGGCGCAGGAATACGCGGTAACGCTCAACCTCTCCCTCAGTCCCTACGCCGTGCGCGGGCGCCTGCCCGAGCTGAACAGCTATCTGGCCGAAATGCTGTCCGACCCGGACGACAGCTTCCTGCGCTACATCACCGTCCTCGACGACCGCGAACAACCCATCATTGCCGCCGGCAAGCGCGATGTGCCGCTGCCTGTCACGCTGCGGCAAGGCGGCGGCACCAGCCTCAAGGGCGTGCGCACCCTGATCAGCGACAGCACCCTGCATGCGCGCTCGCCGCTGCTGCTCAAGGATAACCGCATCGGCAGCATCAACTTCGGCCTCAGCACCAAGGATCTGAAGCAGGCGCGCGATGAGGTGCTGATCCAGGGCGGCCTGATTTCGCTGATCGGCTTTGCGGTCGGCATGCTGATGTTTTACGTCTTCACCCAAGGCATAGGCCGGCGGCTGGCAGCGCTGACCGGCGATTCGCAACAGATCGCACAAGGCGACTACAGCAAGGCGCTGCCGGTGCATGGCGACGATGAGATTGCCGTCTTCACGCGCACCCTGAACGCCATGAGCGCCACGCTGCGCGAGCGCATCGCCCAGCTGGAGCAATCGCAGCGGCGGCTGTCCGAATCGGAGGCGCGCTTCAAGACCCTGTTCGACATGGCGCCGCTGCCGCTGACCGTGTCCGACCGCGACGGCCGCATCATGGCCGCCAACCGCGCGCTGGTGCAGACCTTCGGCCCGGCCGCCACCGAACTGGTGGGCAAGCGCAGCGACGAGGTGACGTTCTGGGCCAGCCCGATCGAGCGCGAGCGCATCTGGCAGATGTACCGTGACGACGGCGCCGTGCATGGCGCGATTGCCGGCGTGCTGCTGCCCGACGGCAGCGTCGGCAGCGTGGCGATCTGGTCGTCGTCGCTGACGCTGGATGGCAAGGGCGCCATCATCTGGGCGCTGCTGGACCTGACCGAGGAATTGAACGCCAAGCGCGAACTGAAGGACCTCAACGTCTCGCTGGAAACGCGCGTGCGCGAACGCTCGGCCGCGCTGGAGCGGGCCAACGCTGACCTCAGCGCGGCGCTGCAGACGCTGCAGCATACGCAGGATGAATTGCTGGCGTCGGAAAAAATGGCGTCGCTGGGATCGCTGGTGGCCGGCATCGCGCATGAGCTGAACACGCCGATCGGCAACAGCCTGCTGGCCTCCACCGCCCTGCGCGACCGCGTGCAGGAATTTGACACCCACGTTGCCGCCGGTGCCCTGCGCCGCTCCGAGCTGACCGCGCATCTGGAAGAAATGCGCATGGCCAGCGAACTGATTTCCGGCTCGCTGCACAAGGCGGCAGAACTGATTTCGTCATTCAAGCAGATTGCGGTGGACCAGACCAACGACCAGCGGCGCCGCTTCGACCTGCTGGCAGCGGTGCAGGACACCATCGCCACCTACATGCCGCGCCTGCGCCGCGTGCCATGCGAGGTGGTGCTGCAAATCCCGGAAGGCATGGTGTTCGATTCCTATCCGGGCGCGCTGTACCAGATCCTGAACAACCTGATCAACAACGCCATCAACCACGCGTTTGAACACCGCGACAGCGGCACCATCACCGTGCGCGCCGAGGTGGTGGATGAGGACATCATCGAACTGATGTTCAGCGACGACGGCAGCGGCATGCCGGACGACGTGCTGAAGCGCGTGTTCGATCCCTTCTTCACCACCAAGATGGGCCAGGGCGGCACCGGCCTGGGCATGCACATCGTCTACAACATCGTCACCGGCATACTGGGCGGGCGCATCACCATCGATTCCGCGCCCGGCATCGGCACCGCGGTGCGCATGCTGCTGCCGCGCGCCGCTCCGCAACGCCCTTAGTTCTTGCGCGCCAGGTAGCCGTGCATGGCCAGCCAGCGCGCATAGGCGTCAAACCAGCCGGTGCTGGTGGTGGTCTTCGGATACATGCCGAAACCGTGGCCGCCTTGCTCGAACAGGTGGAACTCCACCGGCCGTTTGGCGGCGCGCCAGCTGTCGATCAGGCCATAGCCGCTGCTGCCGAAGAAGGGATCATCGGCCGCCAGCGCCACAAACAGCGGCGGCGCATCGGCTGGCGGCGTCATGCTCGACAACGGACCGTAGATATTGGCGATGAAGGCCGGCCTGGCATCCTGTCCGTACAGCGTGGTGGCCATGGTCAGCATGGCGCCGGCGGAAAAGCCGATCATGCCGATACGGTCCGGGTCCACATGCCACTCTTTGGCGCGCGCACGCACCAGCGCAAAGGCGGCGCGGGCGTCGGCGATCTGCGGCGCGTAGGTGACCGATGGCGCCTCCTTCGGCGGCGTGTTGGCCACCCGCGGACCAGCCGAGAACAGCTTGGTCATCTCGCGGTTGAAGCCTTCCATGTCGGCCGGCGTTTGCAGCAGGCGGTATTTCAGCACGAAGGCCGCCACGCCCTGCCTGGCCAGCGCGCTGGCCACATCCCAGCCTTCGTTATTCATCGACAGCGTGCGGAAGCCGCCACCCGGCGCCACGATGACCGCCGCGCCGGTGGCCTTGGCGGCCTCCGGCAGGAACGGCGTCAGCGTCGCTACCGTCACGTTGCGGGCAAACAGGCTGCCATACTGGCGGTGCCAGCTTTCCGCCGCCTTGGCGTCCGGCAGCGGGCCGGTGTTCAGCGTGATGGCGTTGGGCTGGGCCGGCGTCGCGATCGGCGTCATCTTGTCGTCCTGGGCCATGGCGGCCGCACTGACCAGCGCCAGCGCCAAAGCGAGTTTCTTCATCATGGTATGTCTCCTTTAACGTTATTTTTCAAGTACCACTGCACGATTCAATACCACCGTGCCCTCCTGCGCCGCCGCGCCGGTGCCCGGCTGGCCGGAACCGACACTCAGCTTGTACTGACCGGGCATCAGCTGCCGCACCCCGTCACGCGTGACAAAACTCAGGTCGCGCGGCGACAGGCGGAAGCTGATCTGGCGGCGCTCGCCGGCTTTCAGCGAGACGCGCTGGAAGCCGCGCAGCGCCAGCCGTGGCGCGCCTTCAAATGACGGCGGCGTCAGGTACAGCTGCGCCACGTCATCGCCGGCGCGGGCGCCAGTGTTGGTGATCTCGGTGGTGACCACCACGCCGTTTTCGGCGGCGCCATCCTGCGCGGCCACCTGCAGCGGCGCATAGCTGAAGCTGGTGTAGCTCAGGCCGGCGCCGAAGGGATAGACCGGCTTGCCGGCATAGTAGCGATAGGTGCGGCCCTGCATCGCATAGTCGTCAAACGGCGGCAGGTCGGCCAGGCCGCTGTAGAAGGTCAAGGGCAGGCGGCCGCCCGGATCGGCACGGCCGGTCAGCACATGGGCGACCGCCAGGCCGCCCGATTGGCCGGGATACCAGGCTTCCAGAATGGCGGAGGCGTTGTCCCTGGCCCACGACAGATCAAGCGCGCTGCCGTTCATCAGCACCACCACCAGCGGCTTGCCCAGCGCCCTGGCGCGTTCCAGCAGGTGGCGCTGATCGGGCGGCAGGTCCAGCGAGGTCTTGTCGCCGCCGGAGAAGCCTTCCACCTTGATCGCCATCTCCTCGCCTTCCAGGTCGGAGGTCAGGCCCACCGCCGCCACCACCACATCGGCGTCCGCCACGCCGGCGGCCAGATCAGCGTCCGGATTGGTGGAGATGCGCTTCCAGAACAGGCCAGGCACGCCGCTGCCGCCGGTCTCGGCGTAGAAGTGCAGCGGATAGCGCTGCCCTTTTTCCAGCTGCACGTCCTGCAGCTTCAGCGGCTCGGCCCATTGCGAATACGTGGTGGCCTCGACCGCCGGCTTGCCGCCCACCGTCAGCGTGCCCTTTACGCCGCTGACGCCGAGGCGGTAGGTGCCGCTCTCCGGCGCCACCAGGTAGCCGCTCCATTGCACCCTGTGCTCGTCTGCCACGGCCTTCAATTGCAAGGCCTGCGAGGCCAGCGCCGGCTCCACGCGCGCGACCACCGGCTTGCTGTCGTACCTGCCATCCTTGCGGTTGAAGTATTCGACGCGCAGGCCGGGCTTGCCGTCCGGCGTCTGCAGGGCCGACGTGGGCACCGGGTCGCCATCGGTGATCGAAGCGCCGGCTGGCACCAGCCTGATCTGCGCCTTCGGCAGCACGCGCCGCAAGCCATCGACCACCGATACCGGCGGCGCCGATTGCGTCGACGAGTAATTGCCGCGCAGGACGCGGGTGGCGTCGGCCAGCGGCCCGATCACGGCCAGCTTCAGGCCCGGCTTGAGCGGCAGCACGCCATCGTTCTTCAGCAGCACCAGGCTCTTGGTGGCCGACTCCAGCGCCAGCTGCTGGTGCGCTGCCGTGCCGATCGCGCTGACCGGCACGGCATGGACCGCGCGCTGCGGCAGGCCGGCCAGGTCGCCGTTGCGGTAGCGCGCCGAGAACAGGCGCACCAAGGCCTGGTCGATATCCCCCATGCTGATCAGGCCACGCTGCCAGGCCTCGCGGTAGCGCGCGCCCAGGTCCGGCACATTGCTGCCCAGGGTTTTGGTATTGCACTCGTTGTCGGTGCCGGCCTTGAGCGCGACCGCGGCAGCGGCGGCCGGATCGGGGGCGTACTTGTGCTGCTCCGAGATATCGGTCACGGCGTCGCAGTCGGACACCACGTACCCCTTGAAGCCCCAGGCGTCGCGCAAGTGCTGCTTCATCAGCAGCTCGCTGCCGCAGGCCGGCTGGCCGTTGATGCGGTTATAGGCGCACATGATGGAGCCGGCCTTGGCGTCGACGATCGCGGCCCGGAAGGCCGGCAGATAGGTATCCTCCAGATCATGCGCCGAGACGAACACGTCGGCCACGTGGCGCGTCGATTCCGGGCCGCTGTGCACGGCAAAGTGCTTGGGTGTGGCGACCACATCCGGCAGCTCCGGATTCGGCCCCTGCATGCCGCGGATGAAGGCCACGCCCAGCGTCGCAGCCAGTTGCGGATCTTCGCCATAGGTTTCCTGCCCGCGGCCCCAGCGCGGATCGCGGAAGATGTTGATGTTGGGCGACCAGGTGTTCAGCCCCGTCCCGATGCGGCCCAGGTGCCCGGTCTCGCGCCCCAGCGTATGCAGCGCGCGCACCTCGGTGCTGATGGCGGCGGCCACCTGCTGCACCAGCGGTGCGTCAAAGCTGGCCGCCAGCCCGATCGGCTCGGGGAAATTGCTGGTCGGCAGCGGCCCGAGCGCGCCGTGCAGCGACTCGGTCCACCAGTTATAGGCGGGAATGCCCAGCCGCGGCACGGCCGGCGCCACGTTCAGCAACTGCTGGGCCTTTTCCTCCAGCGTCAGTTGCGCCACCAGCGCGCGGGCGCGCGCATCGGCGTCGGCGCGCGGGTCGGCGTGGGCCAGCAGGGGCATCAGCGCGGCCAGCAGCCATGCTCCGCACCGGGTAATATTTTTCGCCATGTTAGTCTCCATGTTATAAGACTCAAAAATGTTTGCGGTAACATTTTTGAGCGTGATTCGGTCGTCCGAATTCTTGCCATGGAAATGTAAAGCGAAAGTTACTAATCAACCAATAACTTTTTGATGGAAGCCGATATCAAATCGGATATCATTACGCGGCCCGCGCGGGAGTTGCCGGTTTAGGCGCTGCTTTGACGGCTGCCTTGGTCACTGGCTTTGCAGCTACCTTGCGTACCGCTTCGGCTGCTGCTTTGGCAACTGGTTGGGATGTCTTGGCATTTGGCTTGGCTGTCTTGGCAACTGGTTGGGCTGGCTTGAAAGCAGCCTCGGCGACTTGCTGCCTCTTTGCCATCTCCATTCCCAAGCGCAAATACCTCAGTAGCAGATCATTTTTACTGGTTCGGCTATCAAAGGCCTCGGTACGAAGCGGCCGGCAGACCAGCGATCAAGGATGAGAACCACCAAGCATCGAAACCTGAACAATCAATCAGCATCGAGGCCTGCAGTGTGACATTGTCACCATCGCCTCGACGTACTTTCAGTGCTATGTCGTCAGGACCGCGGACTACGACCCTCCGCGCCCGGCCATCAACCAGCTTGAATCTGCTGGCGGACGAAACACGATCCATAACCGTGGCCCACACCACTCCTCTATTCAACCGGTCAAAGAAGGCCCGACGGCTCGTTGATGACAAGGTAGGCCATTGAGCTTCATCGCTAAAAAGCTGGTTCTCAAACACGCTATCCACTCGTGTATAGAGCGAGGCTTGGCTGGCCACCATTTGAATCGAGAGATCGCGCGCACCATTCGAGACTAGCCACGCAAGAATCGCAGCGGCGGTACCTCCTGCGCCGACAATGACAATCGAGTTTGCATATTCTTTTTCGTCTCTCGCCGCCTGTTTCAAACAGGCCTAGACCTCTTTGAGCCGCTGCCAGAAATCCTGGCCGTTAAAGATTTTCTCAGGGACCGGGGCGCCCCTGTTAGTGAGCGGAAGCTGCTTTGCCGGTCCTGGACCAGTAACAACTGCGGCATCGAATCTTATAGGATGGGTAGCAATGCTTCCCGCTAACGTCTTACCCTTGATCCGCCATTTATTCTGGTCGTTAACCAGCCGCACGGATATCGGCTACGCCGCGCTCCCGCAAAGCCCACGCCTTGGCGGCGATGGCAGCCGCCTTGGGACCACCGCCAATCACAGCAATCTGGACCGGCTCATCCTGTGCGGGAATTGATGGCTGGGCGGAGTTTGCTTTAGACATAGTCGCATCCAATGTAAAAAACGGAGCCGAAGCTCCGTTTTTGTTTCAGGCCAGCTTGCCGTGGCAGGCTTTGTACTTCTTGCCGCTGCCGCACGGGCAGGGATCGTTGCGGCCGACTTTCAGGCCCAGTTCCATCAGCTGCTCGCCGCTCAGGCCCTGCAGCTCTTTCGGCAGGCCGGTGAATTGCGGCGGCGCCAGCAGTTCTTCCGGGGCCGCGTTCGGGTTGAAGTCGGCGTGCTGGTAGCTGACGTTTTCCACGTGCGATTGCTGCATCGCCGCTTCCGCCGCATCGATCTCTTCGCGCGACTGGATGCGCACGGTCATGATCAGTTTGACGACTTCATTCTTGATCATGTCCAGCATCTGGCCGAACAGTTCAAACGCTTCGCGCTTGTATTCCTGCTTCGGATTCTTCTGCGCATAACCGCGCAGGTGGATGCCCTGACGCAGGTGGTCCAGCGCCGCCAGGTGTTCGCGCCAGTGCGAGTCCACCGATTGCAGCATGACGTTGCGCTCAAAGCCGCCAAATGCTTCCTTGCCGACGATGTCCACTTTCGACTGGTACAGCGCATCGGCCGCGGCCAGCACGCGCTCCAGGATTTCTTCGTCGTTTAGGTCCGGCTCTTTTTCCAGCATGGCGCTGAGCGGCAAGTCCAGCTGCCATTCGGCGGCCAGCGCGGCTTCCAGGCCCTTGATGTTCCACTGCTCTTCCACCGATTCCGCCGGCACGTATTCACGCACCAGGTCGGTGAAGGCGCCGTGGCGCAGCGACTGGATCAGTTCCGAAATGTCGGTTGCTTCCAGCAGCTCGTTACGCTGCTGGTAGATCACTTTACGCTGGTCGTTGGCGACGTCGTCGTATTCCAGCAGCTGTTTGCGGATGTCGAAGTTACGGGCCTCCACCTTGCGCTGCGCCGATTCGATCGAGCGCGAAACAATGCCCGCTTCGATCGGTTCGCCTTCCGGCATTTTCAGGCGGTCCATCACGGCGCGCACGCGGTCGCCGGCGAAGATGCGCAGCAGCGG
The DNA here is from genome assembly GCF_039595735.1 of Duganella sp. Classification (NCBI taxonomy): domain Bacteria; kingdom Pseudomonadati; phylum Pseudomonadota; class Betaproteobacteria; order Burkholderiales; family Oxalobacteraceae; genus Duganella; species Duganella sp. The sequence continues at coordinate 150,065 of NZ_JBCNLB010000004.1, read as the reverse complement.
ATCGTCCAGCGACAGGAAGAAGCGCGACATGCCCGGGTCGCCCTGACGGGCGGCGCGGCCACGCAGCTGGTTGTCGACGCGGCGCGATTCGTGGCGTTCGGTGCCGACGATGTGCAGGCCGCCCGCGGCCACCACTTGTTCGTGCAGCGCTTTCCAGCCGTCGCGCAGTTTTTGCGCCTGCTCGGCTTTCTGGGCGTCGCTCAGGTCCGGGTTGGCTTCGATGAACTGGATTTGTTTTTCCACGTTACCGCCCAACACGATGTCGGTACCGCGGCCGGCCATGTTGGTGGCAATGGTGATGGCTTTGGGCGAACCGGCCTGGGCGATGATCTCCGCTTCGCGGGCGTGCTGTTTCGCGTTCAGCACGTTGTGCGGCAGGCCGGCCTTGGTCAGGATGCCGGACAGCAGCTCGGAGTTTTCAATCGAGGTGGTGCCCACCAGCACCGGCTGGCCGCGCTCGTAGCACTCGCGGATTTCCAGCATCATGGCGTTGTATTTTTCCTGCGCCGATTTGTACACCTGGTCCTGGCGGTCTTTACGCTGCGACGGACGGTTGGGCGGAATCACCACGGTTTCCAGACCGTAGATTTCCTGGAATTCGTAGGCTTCGGTATCGGCGGTCCCGGTCATGCCGGCCAGCTTGGCATACATGCGGAAGTAGTTCTGGAAGGTGATCGAGGCCAGGGTCTGGTTCTCGTTCTGGATCTTCACCCCCTCTTTCGCCTCGACTGCCTGGTGCAGGCCGTCGGACCAGCGGCGGCCGGTCATCAGACGGCCGGTGAATTCGTCCACGATCACCACTTCATTGTTCTGCACCACGTAGTGCTGATCCTTGAAGTACAGCGCGTGCGCGCGCAGCGCCGCGTACAGGTGGTGCACCAGCGTGATGTTGGCGGAGTCGTACAGCGAGGCGCCTTCCGGCAGCAGGCCCATCTTGGTCAGGATGGCTTCGGCTTTTTCGTGGCCGGCTTCGGTCAGCAGCACCTGGTGCGATTTCTCGTCCTTGGTGTAGTCGCCCGGCACTTCGATCTTGCCTTTGCCGTCCGGGGTTTCTTCGCCGATCTGCAGCGTCAGCAGGCGCGGCACTTCATTGATCTTGTAGTACAGATCGGTATGGTTCTCGGCCTGGCCGGAGATAATCAGCGGGGTACGCGCTTCGTCGATCAGGATCGAGTCCACTTCATCGACGATGCCGAAGTTCAGCACGCGCTGCACGCGGTCCTTGGCGTCGAACACCATGTTGTCGCGCAGGTAGTCGAAGCCGAATTCGTTGTTGGTGCCGTAGGTGATATCCGAGGCGTAGGCCTGCTGCTTGTCGGCGTGCGCCATCTGCGACAGGTTGATGCCGGTGCTCAGGCCCAGCCAGCCGTACAGCTTGGACATGGTCTCGGCGTCGCGCTGGGCCAGGTAGTCATTGACGGTGACGATGTGCACGCCCTTGCCGGACAGCGCGTTCAGGTAGGCTGGCAGGGTCGCGGTCAGGGTTTTACCCTCGCCGGTGCCCATTTCAGCGATTTTGCCGTAGTGCAGAACCATACCGCCGATCATCTGCACGTCGAAGTGGCGCATCTTCATGACGCGCTTCGAGGCCTCACGGCAGACTGCGAACGCTTCCGGCAGGAGCTGATCCAGCGTTTCGCCATTGGCGATGCGTTCCTTGAACGCCGGCGTCTTGGCTTGCAGCTCGGCATCCGACAGTTTTTCCATGGCCGGTTCGAGCGCATTGATCTCGCGTACCGTTTTTTGGTATTGCTTGAGCAGGCGCTGGTTGCGGCTGCCGAAAATCTTGGTCAGAAAAGACATGCTTAATATGGCCGTTAAAGGGTTCGACTACGACAAAAGACGGTGATTTTATCACGCGTCCGGAGCTACATTGGGTTATTGGCCGATATAACAATAGCCCAACCGTACACAATGTCACAAAATCAATCGATTTTAACCGGTGGTGACGATTTTGGGGCGCTGTGATATGTTTCGCCGCATGCGTTTCAACTCCTCCAATCTTTCGCTCAAGCGCCGCACGGCAGTGGAAGCCACCGATTTCCTGCGCCGCAACGACCGCATGGCCGCCCTGCTGCCGGCGGTCGAGCGCATGGCGCGCCTGCAAAAAGACTGCGCCCACTGCCTGCCGGCCATGTTCAAGCACTGCGAGATCCTGGCCTTTGAGGACGGCCAGCTGGTGCTGTCGCTGCCGACCACCGCGCTGGCGGCCAAGCTGAAGCAACAATTGCCAAAGTTACAAGAAACGCTGGCGCAGCGCGGCTGGCAGGTGCGGGGCGTGAAGCTGAAGGTGCAAATGACCAAGCCGTCCCAGATCAAGGAAAAGATGCGCTCGCTGGAATTGCCGCCAGCCGCAGTCGAGGCGTTTGACGAGCTCAGCGAGAAACTGGAAGCCAGCGCGCAGAACAGCGCGCTGATCGAGGCGGTCAAGGCCATGGTGGCCCGGCGCCGCGCCGGCGGCGGCTAAGCCAGGTGAGATTAAGTTAGCGCCCACTCACGCGCCATCTGGCGCACATAGGATTGCGGCGCCACGTCGTTGCTCTCGAACGTGACGATTTCGTAAGCATCCGGATGCTTGAGCAGTTCCAGCAGCAGCTGGTTGTTCAGCGCGTGGCCGGACTTGTGGGCCTCGTAGCTGGCCAGCAGCGGGTGGCCGACCAGGTACAGGTCGCCAATCGCGTCCAGGATCTTGTGGCGCACGAATTCATCTTCATAGCGCAACCCGTCCGAATTGAGGATGCGGTACTCGTCCATCACGATGGCGTTTTCCAGCGAACCGCCGCGTGCCAGGCCGATGCCGCGCAACATTTCGACGTCCTGCATGAAGCCGAAGGTGCGTGCGCGCGCCACGTCGTGCACGTAGGAGACGTCGCCGAAATCCACATGGGCGCGCTGCTGCGTGCCATCCACCGCCGGGTGGTTGAATTCGATGAAGAAGTCCAGCTTGAAGCCGTCGTGCGGCAGCAGGCGCGCCCATTTTTCCTTGTCGCCGGTGCCTTCGCGGATTTCGACCGGCTTCAGCACGCGGATGAACTTCTTGGCGGCCGGCTGCTCCAGCACGCCGGCTTGCTGCAACAGGAAGACGAAGGACGATGCCGAGCCATCCATGATAGGAATTTCTTCGGCGCTGACTTCAATGTACAGATTGTCAATCCCGAGGCCGGCGCAGGCCGACATCAGGTGCTCGACGGTCGACACGCGCGCGCCATCCTTGACCAGCACCGAAGCCATGCGGGTATCGCCCACCGCCATGGCGCTGGAGGGGAACTCCACCATGGGATCAAGGTCCACCCGGCGAAACACAATGCCGGTATCCGGCGCGGCCGGACGCAAGGTCAGCTCGACCTTGGTGCCGGAGTGCAGGCCGACACCGGTGGTGCGGACCAATTCTTTGATAGTGCGTTGTTTTAGCATCGGACGATTATAGCGTGATTAGGGATGCTCGGCTTCAACATGCACTGCTTCGCGCCGCACCAGGTAAATGCCGCTGGCGATGATGATGCCGGCGCCCAGCAGGGTGTAGCCATCCGGCAGCACCTGCCATAGCAGCCAGTCGATCGCCACGCCCCAGGCCAGCGCCGTGTACTCGAACGGCGCCACCACCGAAGCCTTGCCGGAGCTGAACGCGCGGGTGATGGCCAGCTGGCCGAGGAAACCGCTGATGGCCAGCGCCAGCAGCACCCAGCCATCCTCGGCGCGCACCGGCACCCATTTTTGCAGCGACATGGCCAGGCCGCCGGCCGACATCAGGATCAGATACCAGAACATCATCGATTCGTTGGAATCGCTGCGCGCCAGCACGCGGCTGGCGACAGCGGCGATGGCATAGCAGGCCGCCGCGCCCAGGATCGCCAGGCCGCCGATCGACAGGAAACCGGTCCCTTCGGGCCGCAGCACGACCAGCACGCCTATCAGGCCGACCACGATGGCCACCCACTGCCCTACGCCCACCTTTTCCTTCAACACGAAGACCGACAGCGCAGTGATCAGCGCCGGTGCGATGAAGAAGATCGAATACGCCTCGGCCAGCGACAGCATGCTCAGGCCGAAGGCGAACATGGTCAGCATGCCGATACCCAGCGCGCTGCGGAACAGGTGCATCGGCCAGCGCACGCGGAAGATGCCCTGGAAAGCGCCGCGATACAGCATGTAGCAGCACAGCAGCGGAAGCGAGCTGAGCGCGCGCATGGCGGTGACCTGCGTGGCGGGATAGTGGGCGGAGAGCAGCTTCATGGTGGTATCCATGAAGGAGAACATGGCGACGGCAATCAGCATCGCGTAGATGCTGCGCAGGTTTTCGTGACGGCTGGACAGGGGATGCTCCTGATGCGGAAAACGTCATCATGGCGACGTCGGGAGCCAGGACCGGGTTGTGTCCGGTCGTGGTGATTATAGCAAGCGCGCCCCAGCCCTGCCGACCGTAGAAACTTGTCATATGCATGTCACCATCAAACGGTAATTTGTACGCTTTTCCATTTCGGTGAGCGTCAAATGAAAAAACCAGTCAACCACGGCGCCCGCGCCGACCACACGCCGCCTACACTTTCGCCTGCTGAAGCGCCATTGCCGCAACGCCGCGCGCTGCTGAAGATGGGGCTGGCCTCGGCTTCCGGCTTGTCGGTCGGCGGCCTGCTGGCCGGCTGCGGCGGCGATGCCCCCAGCAGCAGCGCAACCACCCCGCCCAGCACGCAAATTTCCAGTTTTGCGCTGGCGGTATTGCCGGACACTCAGTTTTATTCCCGCTACGCGACCTCGTCCGAAAGCAATCAATACCAACGGCACTATGGCAACGAACCGTACGCGGCCCAGACCAACTGGGTGGCGCGCAATGCGCAGGCGCTGAATATCCCGTTCCTGATCCACCTCGGCGACGTGGTCGATCAGGTCGGCAAGCCGGAGCAATGGAAGGTGGCCGACAGCGCCATGCAGGTGCTGGAGGCGGCCAAGCTTCCCTACTCCATCCTGGCCGGCAACCACGACGTGCTGAACGACATCGATTACGACAGCGATCCCACCAAGGGCACCGACACCCAGCGCGTGCTGGCCAACGAACCGTATCTGCAATGGTTCGGCACCCGGCGCGCGCAACGCCAGGCCACCTTTGGCGCGCGCGACAGCACCGGTTTCCATGAGTACCATATCTTCAAGGCGCAGGATCAGCAATTCCTGGTGCTGTCGCTGTCATGGCGCATCTCCGACGCCGGCATCGCCTGGGCACGCAAGGTGCTGGCCGATCATCCGACGCTGCCGGCCATCCTGGTCAACCACCAGTTGCTGAATATTGCGCCGGACGCGGTCAGCCCGCTGGAAACCGGCTACGGCAAGATGTTGTGGGACAAGCTGATCCGCGATAACGATCAGATTTTCATGACGCTCAACGGCCACCACCACGGCGGCGCGCGCCTGACCAAGACCAATGACTTCGGCAACGCGGTCGAGGAAATGGTGGTCGACTACCAGATGGCCTACCAGGGCGGCAACGGCCTGATGCGCCTGTACGAGTTCGACCTGACCAACAACCAGATCAAGGTCCTGTCGTTCTCGCCGTGGGTGCCGATGAAGCCGGCCGAAACGCTGAACGCCTTTGACCGCGCCGTGCTGACCGAGCCTAACCACAGCTTCACCATCGACATGAATTTCGCCAAGCGCTTCGCCCGTTTCAATCCGACGTTCAGCGCCGGCAAGGCCACCGTCGCCGCTTCGCTGATCGAGCAGGCCAAGGCGCTGGTGCTGAAGGGCTACACCGAGCCGACCGTGGTGGCGCCGGTCCTGCCCAAGGATAGCGACGACTACCCGAAAGTCGCCTCGACGGTGGCCCACTGGCGCTTCTACGGCGGCACGGACGGCGCGCCGGTCGCGCCGGGCACGCGGATTGCCGACGTCACCGGCGCCAATCCGCTGACGCGCGACCAGCTCAACCAGGGCGGCATCGTCGGCGCCGCCGCCGGCGACATTGTCTGGAGCAGCGACCATCACCGCCTGTCGTCGGCGCCCGGCTCGGTCAGCTTCCTGAACACGGACAAGAACGCCCCGCGCCTGAGCTACTTCGTGACCGACGCCACGGCCGCCATCAACGCGCAAACCTTCGCCAGCACCGGCTACACGATCGAAGCCTTCATCAAGATCAACCCGGCGTGGGACAAGGCCAGGCATGCGTGGATGAACATCATGACGCGCGACGGCAAGCGCGGCGACCTGGCCGGCTTCATCGGCGGCGACCCGGAATCGCCGCCGTTGCTGTTCGCCATTTCCAGCCTGCGCGAAGTGCAATGGGAAGTGGTGCCGGACGTCAGCGGCCAGCGCGATGCGATGGCCAGCTGGTCCGGCGAGATCATCGCCGGCAACTGGGTACACATCGCCATCGTCAACGATCCCGCCACGCATGACACCGTCATGTATGTGGAAGGAGCACCGGTGCTGCGCAACAGCAGCAACGTGGCGGGGATCGCGACCTTGTCGCCGGCGTCGCCATGGGTGGTGGGCGGCGGCTCGTGGGATGGCCAGCGCGCCGACGGTTTCTTCGGCAATATCGGCGAAGTGCGCATCGCCAGCGGCGCGCTGCCGGCCAGCCAGTGGCTGACCGCGCGCCGCAGCTGATTAGCGTTCCGGCAGCAGCATGACCAGCTTCAGGTCATGCCGCTGGGACAGATGCAGGGTGACCTGGTTGAAACCCAGTTCCCCGGCGCGCGGATGGTGAAAGCGGCGCAGGCCGCCCTCCCGGCTGACCACGTCCTGCGATTGCCACAGGGCGCGGAATTCGGCGCTGTCTGTTGCTAATTCCGCGATCAGCGCGGCCAGCGCCGCATCGCTGGCGTGCTTGCCGATGTCAGCGCGGAATTCCGCCACCAGCCGGCGCGCGCGGTCTTCCCAATCCACAATGAGGCCGCGCGCCGCGGCGCTGCGGAACATGAAGCGCAGCAGATTGGGGCGCGCCGGCGCCGCCTCTTCCACGTCCAGCCAGCCGCCGAACAGGGCCAATGCGTGGTCGTTCCATGCCACCGCATCCCATTGCCGGTCCAGCATGTAGGCCGGGCCGTCGATGGCGTCAACCATGGCTTGCAGCGAATCTTCCGCATCAGCCGCGCCGTCGTCGTGCTGCGGGTCCAGCCGCTCAGCCAGGCTGAACAGGTAGCTGCGCTCGGCAGCCGTGAGATGCAGCACCTCGGCCATGCGCGCCAGCAGCTTGCCGGAGGCGGCGACACCCCGGCCCTGCTCCAGCCACGTCAGCCAGGTCGGGCTGACATCGCACAGCTGCGCCAGTTCTTCGCGGCGCAGGCCGGGCGTGCGGCGGCGGCCGCCAGCCGGCATGCCGACGCTCTGCGGTGTGGTGCGTTCACGATGGGCGCGGATAAATTCACCGAGCTTGGTTTGCATGGTAGTTCCTTATACCAGGATAAATCCTTGTCTTGTTACAGGATAAAAACGCTTCTATTCTGCACTGACTTACCCATCTTGAGGAGAACATCATGCAACAGCAAGCCGTTGTCGCCCAACAGTTCGGCAATACCGCCAGCGCCTATCTGACCAGCACCGTCCATGCGCAAGGCGCGGACCTGGCCATGCTGCGCGCAATCGCGGCCGGGCTGGGCAAGCGGCCGGTGGTGCTGGATCTGGGCTGCGGCGCCGGCCACGCCAGCTTTGCGGTGGCGCCGGTGGCGCAATCGGTGACGTCGTTTGACCTCTCGCCGGAGATGCTGGCGGTGGTGGCGGACGCGGCACAGGAGCGCGGCTTGCAGAACATCAGTACGCAACAGGGCAATGTCGCCAGCCTGCCGTTTGCCGATGCATCGTTCTGCATGGTGGTGACGCGCTTCTCGGCCCATCACTGGCTCGACGTGCCGGCCGCGTTGCGCGAGGTGAAGCGCGTGCTGAAACCCAAGGGCGTGCTGGTCATCATCGACATCACCGCGCCGGAATCGCCGCTGCACGACACCACCTTGCAAGCGGTGGAATTGCTGCGTGATGGCTCGCACGTGCGCGACTACCGTCCCTCGGAGTGGCAGCACATGCTGCGCGAGGCCGGTTTTGAAAGCGAGCGCATTAAAGACTGGAAACTGCACATGAAATTCGACGAGTGGACCGCGCGCATGCGCACGCCGGCCGAGCGCGTGACCGCCATCCGCAGCCTGTTCCGCAGCGCACCGCAGGAAACGCGCGACTACTTCGCCGTGCAGGCCGACGACTCCTTCACCATCGATTCGACACTGTTCAAGGCCCGGCACGGGTTTGGCGATATCTACTGAGGCTGGTCTTGATTATCCCCGGCGTCATCCGGTTTACCGGCCGGCGCCCGGCGGCTGTGCTGGGCGAAAAACTGCCAGATGATTTCGTTGGCGTCAATGTCACGGGTGGTTTTGCCGATGGGGAGGCCAACGTTGAATGGATCGGCGCCAGGCCATGTGTGGCCGCCATCTTTGACGGTCAGTAACGCCACGCGCTGCCTGCCGTTGCCCTGCTCCTGCAGGGTGACATCCGCGCTGCCGACGGTGCGCTGGCTGACGGCGGTTGCGGCAAGCTCGTTGCGCTTTACCCAATAGCGGTAGCTGTCCGGTGCTGACAGGTAGCCGCCCGGCTTTCCGCCGTAGGCCACCACCTGGTCGGCCGTGCCGTGAATCAGCAGTACGCCGACCCTGCCCGGCCTGGTGTGGTGCTGCACTACCGGCTCCGGCATCGGCCCCCCCACCGATGCCACCGCCGCGAACAGCTGCGGCAACTCGGCGGCGATGCGCAATGTGAAGAAACCACCGCGCGACAATCCGGTGGCATATACCCGCTGGCCATCCACCCGGTAATCCTGCCTGAGTTTTGCCAGCAGCGCTTCGACAAAGCCGATATCGTCGGTCCCTTCAAGGTAGGACATGCCAAAGCCGACGTTCCAATCCTGCTTGACGCCCAGGGGGTAGACCACGATGAACTGGTGACGATCCGCCGCGCGGTTCATCTGTGTGTACAGCATTTGCTCGGCCATGGTCATGCCGCTGCCATGAAAATTGAAGACCAGCGGAAAAGCCTTGTGAGGCTGGCTTTCATACGATGCCGGCGTGTAGACCAGATAGCGCCGCTTTTCATCCTTGTGCACCAGCGATTTGACCTGCGCGTACGCCGGCAGCACTGTGCAGGCCAGAAAAATCAACGTCAAAAATGCTCTCATGATGTGTCCCCATAAATAGTAACGGAGCACACAGCATAGAAAAACGCAGGTGAAACTAAGGTGAAATCGGCGCGCGGATTGGCGCTATTTCGACGCGGTACGTGGCCCCGGCTGCATGGAAGCTGATCTGCCAGTGCATGGCTTCCGCGATACGCCGCAGAAGCTGCTGACCATGCTGGAAGCCCTGCGTCGCCGCAGGCCGTGACGGATCGAACGTGTTCTCCATTGCCAGCACGCCGTCCGCAAACGACAGCGACAAACGCGAGCCCGGAGCGCCATGAAACAATGCATTGCTGACGCAGTTATTCACCAGCAGCATGGACAGGTGCCGATTACCCACCACCTGCAGCCGGTCCGGCAAGTGCAATGCCAACCGGTCCTCGTCGGAGTCGCCGTCCAGCAGACGCAACAAGCTCTCCTCGATACAGCCGCGCAGATCGAAGGCCTCGCTGTCGATATGTCCGGCGCGCGCCAGCGCAAACAGCAGGTTGATCGTATTGCCCAGCTCCACCGCGCCGGCCTGCAGCTGCTGTACTTCCTGCGCCGACAGCGGACGCGATGCCGCCTGCGACAGCGTGTTGCTCATCACCGTCAGCGGCGTACGCAATTCGTGGCTGACGTCGCGCGTGAACGCGTGTTCGCGATCCAATGCGGCCTGCAAATCGGCGATGGTGGCGCCCAGCTTCTGCGCCAGGTAGCCGATTTCGTCGCGCCGCTGCGCCGCGCTGAACGCGCCGGCACTGCGCGGCGCCAGATTGCGTACCTCATGCGCCAGCACCTGCAGCGGCGCGACCAGCCGTCGTGACAGCCAGTACGCCAGCAGCAGCGCCAGCGCGATCAGGCCCAGCGCAACCGCCGTCAGAAAACCGCCAACCTCCTGGAACAATCTGGACACTACCAGCAGCGGACGTGCATCGGCCAGCAGATAGACCCGCTGCACACCGGGCAGGTCGAGCGCGCGCAGGTGGTAATGCGGGCCGCTGCCGGTAGAGATCTCGGCCCGTTCGCGGCCATCGGCAACCCGTGCGCGCACTTCCGGCGGCAGCGATGCGGCGTCGCGGTAGACGCGAATCAGTTCATCACGCGGTGCGGCCAGTTCGCCATGCTGGCGGAAGTGCGTCGTCATCGCGGCCGCTTCGCGCTCCAGCAAACGATCCACCAGCATGTCTTCCGTCACATACGAGATCACCAGCGCCAGGCCGGTGTAGCACAGGCAAATCAGCACTGTGAATCCGGCCAGCGCGGCAAACAAGCCTTGCCGGATCGAGCTAAACATCGAGCGTAAGCCGGTAGCCCAGCTGCGGTATCGTCACAATCGCCTTCGGCGCACCGGCCGACTCCAGTTGTTTGCGCAGCGCGTAGATATGCGACTTGAGCGCGTCGCTGTCCGGCGGATCGGCACCCCACAGCGCATGCATCAGCGTGGAGCGCGGCACCGCATGCGGATAGCCGCTGCAGATTGCCTGCAAAAGCTTGAAACCGGCGTGTGTCAGCGTCAGCGGCACGCCCTGGTACAGCGCGCGCCTTTCGCGCAGCAGCAGCGTCAGCGCGCCGACGCGCATCTCCTGGTCGAGATGCAGCTGTCCGCGCCGCGCCAGTGCTTCGCAGCGCAGCGCCAGTTCGCGCAGGTCGAATGGTTTGGTGAGATAGTCGTCGGCGCCTTCGCTGAAGCCGCTCGCCTTGTCCTCGAAGGCGTCGCGCGCGGTCAGCATCAGCACCGGCACATTGCGCGCTGCGCGCGTCTTGATGGCGCGGCACACCTCCAGCCCATCGATATCGGGAAGATTCAGGTCGAGCAGCACCACGTCATAGGTTTCGCGCGTGGCCAGTTCAATGGCCAGCGCACCGCTGGCCGCATGGTCGGTCTGCCACTGCATGCCGTCCAGGAAATCCACGACCTGGCGGGCGATGGTGGGGTGATCTTCCACCACGAGGATGGTCAGCGGGCTGCGGTTCATCGTGCGTCAGAAAAAACGGCGCCGCAGCGCCGTCCTGTTGATTACAGCTGACCCAGCAGGGTTTCAGCGTTGGAGACTTCGAACTTGCCGCCTTGTTCGATGTTCAGCTGGGTGACCACGCCGTCCACCGCCAGCAGCGAGTAGCGCTGCGAGCGGGTGCCCATGCCAAACTTGCTGAAGTCGGCGTCCAGGCCCAGTGCTTTGGAGTAAGCGGCGTTACCGTCGGCCATCATGCGCACGATGCCGGTGGCTTTCTGGTCGCGGCCCCACGCGCCCATGACGAAGGCGTCGTTGACCGAGATGCACCAGATCTCATCCACGCCCTTGGCTTTCAGCTCGGCGGCGTGCTTGACGTAACCCGGCACGTGCTGCGCCGAGCAGGTCGGGGTGTAAGCGCCTGGCAGGCCGAAGATGGCGATCTTCTTGCCCTTGACCAGATCCTGCACGTTGAAGGTGTTCGGGCCCAGCGAGCAGCCTTCGGTTTCGGTTTCGATGAATTCGGACAGGGTGCCTTCCGGCAGCTTGTCACCAATCTTGATGGTCATGGATAAACTCCTTTTATAAAAATAAAAAAGCCGCACCAAGGTGCGGCTCTTCCCTCGGATAGAACCCGAAGTATGCCTTAATCGGCCTGTTTGCGCAGGAAAGCTGGAATGTCGTAGGTTTCCATGCCGTTTTTCTCCATCGCGCGCACCTGTTCCGAGGCCGACTCGCGACGCCATACAGCCGGTGCCTTCATGCCGTCGAAGGCTGGCGATGCGCCGCCGCCCATGCCGCCGGCCGCGCCCATCGACAGGCCTTGCGCCGCCGCTGCGCCGCCCATGGCAGCCGATGGCATCATCGGGCTGTTGTGGGTGCCGGTGCGCAGCATCTGCTGAGGAACCAGTTGCACATGCTTCTTGGCTTTGCCCAGGCCGGTGGCCACCACGGTCACGCGGATGTTGTCGCCCATGTCGTCGTCGTAAGCGATACCTTGCGCGATCGAGGCATCCGGTGCGGCAAACGCGCGCACAGCGGCCATGACTTCCTTGATTTCCTTACCTTTCAGGCCGCGCGATGCGGTGACGTTCACCAGCACGCCGCGCGCACCCGACAGGTCAACGCCGTCCAGCAGCGGCGACGCCACCGCTTGTTCAGCGGCGATGCGTGCGCGGTCCACGCCGGAAGCGGTGGCGGTGCCCATCATGGCCTTGCCCTGCTCGCCCATGATGGTCTTGACGTCGTTGAAGTCGACGTTGATGTGGCCTGGCACGTTGATGATCTCCGCGATACCGGCAACGGCGTTGTTCAGCACATCGTCAGCGTGTTGCAGCCATTCGATCAGCGACTCGTCTTCGTAGATCTCTTCCAGCTTCTCGTTCAGGATCACGATCAGCGAGTCGACGTTGGCCGACAGCTGCTCCAGGCCCTCGTCCGCGATGTCCATGCACTTCTGGCCTTCGTGCGAGAACGGCTTCGATACCACCGCCACGGTCAGCGCGCCCTGCGCCTTGGCCACTTCCGCCACGATCGGTGCGGCGCCGGTGCCGGTGCCGCCGCCCATGCCGGCAGCGATGAAGACCATGTGCGCGCCGCGCAGCGCGTCTTCAATGCGCTGACGCGATTCTTCGGCCAGCTTGCGGCCGACGTCCGGCTTCATGCCGGCGCCCAGGCCGGTATCGCCGATCTGGATGATGTTGTCGGCCTTGGACGTGGCCAGTGCCTGCGCGTCGGTGTTCGCGGCGATGAACTCCACGCCCGACATGCCCTTGTTGATCATGTGCTGCACCGCATTGCCACCCGCACCGCCGACGCCGACGACCTTGATGACAGTACCCAAAGCTGCGTTATCGACCATATCGAACTCCATGATGTAACTCCCTATCAGAATGCGGTTTTCAAGCGCCAGTCCTCATAATTGTAGGAGAACTGGGGATTGAAAACTGCGGTTTAATATAAAAAATTTAGTTGTTTCGTACTAGCTTCGTTTCGACCTCAGAAATTCCCGAGGAACCATTCCTTCATGCGCTGCCAAACTGCCTTCACCGATCCATCCTGGCGCGTGACGATGTGGCCACGCAGATACTGCTTTTTCGCTTCCAACAGCAGGCCAAGCACGGTCGCGTAGCGCGGGCTGCGCACCACGTCGGCCAGCTGGCCACGGTAATCCGGCGTGCCGAGGCGCGCCGGCTTGAGGAATATGTCTTCCGCCATTTCGACCATGCCCGGCATGATCGCGGTGCCGCCGGTCAGCACGATGCCCGAGGACAGCACGCCTTCGTAGCCGGACTCGCGCACCACCTGGTGCACCATCGCGAACAGCTCTTCCACGCGCGGCTCGATCACCGCCGCCAGCGCCTGGCGCGACAGGTTGCGCGGACCGCGGTCGCCCAGGCCCGGCACTTCCAGCGATTCGCCCGGATCGGCCAGCACCTGCTTGGCCACGCCATAGCGGATCTTGATCTCTTCCGCTTCCGTGGTCGGGGTGCGCAGCGCCATGGCGATGTCGTTGGTGATCTGGTCGCCGGCGATCGGGATCACGGCCGTGTGGCGGATCGCGCCGTCCGAGAACACCGCAACGTCGGTCGTGCCGCCGCCGATATCGATCAGCACCACACCCAGTTCCTTCTCGTCGCCGGTCAGCACCGCATCGGCCGATGCCATCGGCTGCAGGATCAGGTCCGACACTTCCAGGCCGCAGCGGCGCACGCACTTGACGATGTTCTGCACCGCCGACACCGCGCCGGTCACGATGTGCACTTTCACTTCCAGGCGGATGCCGCTCATGCCGATCGGCTCGCGCACATCTTCCTGGCTGTCGACGATGAACTCTTGCGGCACCGTATGCAGCAGCTGCTGATCGGTCGGAATGTTAACCGCCTTTGCCGTTTCAATGACGCGCGCTACGTCGGTCGCCGTCACTTCCTTGTCCTTGATCGCCACCATGCCGCTCGAATTGAAGCTGCGGATATGGCTGCCGGCGATGCCCGCATACACATTGCGGATCTTGCAGTCGGCCATCAGCTCCGCTTCCTCCAGCGCGCGCTGGATCGATTCCACGGTCGCTTCGATGTTGACCACTACGCCCTTCTTCAGGCCTCGCGATTCGTGCTGGCCCAGGCCGATCACTTCGTGGCGTCCATCGCCCATCACTTCGGCCACCACGGCCACCACCTTGGAGGTGCCGATATCGAGGCCGACGATCAGGTTTTTCGCGTCTTTAGTCATTTCTTTTCTGCCTGCTAGTTATGCTTTGGTGCCGTTTTTTTCGGTTTCGGTTTGGCGCCTTCCGCCAGAATCTTCAATCCCTGCGCGCTCAGCGCCAAACCGTTCTGATACCGCATGTCTATCGTGTCTATATTCGGCAGATGCTCCACCAGCTGCGGATAAATCCCCACCAGGCGGTCCACCCTTTCCTTCAATGTGGTGCTGGTCTGTTCCCGGCCCAGCGCCACGCTCATTCCGTTATCCAATGTCACCGTCCACGCATAGCGCCCGGACAGCGACAACGCCTGCGGTATCAGCTTCAGTGGCGCGAACCAGTTGCGCAACTCGGCGTACCGCGACAGCACTTCCTTCTCACTTCCTTCCGGCCCGTCAAACGCCGGCAGCGCGTGGTCTTCCTCCGCTTCGGCCAGGTTGGCGGTGAACACATCGCCCTTGGTCGACAACAGCCGGCCATCCTCGCCCCACGTCCCCAGCGCCTCATGCTCTTCCAGCGCCACGATCAGCTGGTCCGGCCATTCGCGCCGCACGGTTGCGCGGCGTACCCATGGCACCGACTCAAACGCCTGGCGTACCGCATCCAGGTTGGTGGTGAAGAAGTTGCCCTTGATCCGGCCCAGCGCGTTGTTCCGCAGCGTCAGGTGGTTCACGTGCTTCAGCTCTTCGTCACCGCTCATCGTTTCAATACGAATAGTGCGCAGATTGAACATCGGACGCTGCGACACCCACCACACGCCGGATGCTATGCATGCCAACACGGTCAGCACGAACAAGGTGCTGGCGGTCGCATTCAAAGCCTTCACGTCATGCCACATCTACTGCTTATCCCTTCATCTTCAGACGCGCGCTGCGCAGAATCTCAACGCACAGGTCTTCGTAACTGATGCCTTCCGCACGCGCCGCCATCGGCACCAGCGAATGGCTGGTCATGCCGGGCGAAGTATTCACCTCCAGCAGGAAAGGCTTCTGGTCGCGTTCGCGCAGCAGCACGTCGACGCGTCCCCAGCCCTCGCAACCGAGTGCGCGGTACGCTTCCACGGCGATGCGCTGCATCTCCGCCGTCAGCGCGTCTGGCAGCGCGGCCGGGCAGAAATACTGGGTATCGTCCGTGAAGTACTTGTTCTGATAGTCGTAATTGCCTTCGGGCGCCACGATCTCCACGATCGGCAGCGCGCGCGCGCCGGCGCCGCTGCCCAGGATGGCGACCGTGAATTCGCGGCCGGTGACAAATTCTTCCGCCAGCACCGAGTCGTCCAGCGCGGCGGCCTTGTCGTAGGCGGCCTGGAAGCCGGCAGCCTCGGTCACCTTGGTGATGCCGATGGTCGAACCTTCATGCGGGGGCTTGACGATCAGCGGCAGGCCCAGATCCGCGGCAACGGCGGCCAGGTCCGACTGCGCGTTCAGCACCGCATAGCGCGGCGTCGGCAGACCATGGTGCAGCCACATGATCTTGGTGGTGATTTTGTCCATGCCCACCGAGCTGGCGGTGACGCCGCTGCCGGTGTAAGGAATACCCAGCAGTTCCAGCGCGCCTTGCAGGCTGCCGTCTTCGCCGAAGCGGCCGTGCAGCGCGATGAACACGCGATCGAATTTTTCCGCCGCCAGTTCTGCCAGCGAACGCTGACCGGGATCGAACGCATGCGCGTCGATGCCCTTGCCCTGCAGCGCGGCCAGCACGCCGGAGCCGGACATGTTCGACACTTCGCGCTCCGCCGAGCGGCCGCCAAACAGCACGCCGACCTTGCCGAATGCCTTTGCGTCTTGTGGATTGAGGATGCTCACGATTCAGACCTTTGGATAATTAGTCAGTTTGGCTGGGACGCCGCTGATCGAGCCTGCGCCCATGGTCATGACGACATCGCCGTCACGCACCACGCCCATGATGGTCTCCGGCATATCGCCGATGGCCTCAACAAAAATTGGTTCGGTCTTGCCGCGTGCGCGCAGCGCATGCGCCAGCGCGCGGCCGTCGGCGGCCACGATTGGCGCCTCGCCGGCGGCGTACACTTCGCCCAGCACCAGCACGTCCGGCGTGCCCAGCACCTTGACGAAGTCTTCAAACAGATCGCGCGTGCGGCTGAAACGGTGCGGCTGGAACGCCAGCACCAGGCGGCGGCCCGGATAGGCGGCACGCGCGGCAGCCATGGTCACTTCCATTTCCAGCGGGTGGTGGCCGAAGTCGTCCACCAGCGTGAAGGCGCCACCGCCTGGAATGGCGACGTCGCCGTACTTGGTGAAGCGCCGGCCAACGCCGGCAAAACCGGCCAGGCCGGCCTGCGTTGCGCTGTCCTCAATGCCGATCTCGCGTGCGATGGCGACGGCGGAGCAGGCGTTCTGCACGTTGTGCATGCCCGGCTGATTCAGCACCACGTCCAGGTCAGGATAACCTTCCTGCTTGACGGTGAAGTGCATTTCCACGCCCACCGCGCGCGCGTTCACGGCGCGCACTTCGGCGTCTTCGGCAAAGCCGTAGGTGGTGACCGGCTTGGTCACGTGCGGCAGGATCGAACGCACATGCGGATCGTCGATGCACAGCATGGCGCGGCCGTAGAACGGCAGGCGGTGCGTGAAGTGGACGAAAGCCTGCTTGAGCTTTTCGAAATCGTGCTCGTAGGTTTCCATGTGATCGGCGTCGATATTCGTAATGACTTCGATCATCGGCGTCAGGTTCAGGAACGAGGCGTCCGATTCGTCGGCTTCCGCCACCAGGTATTCGCCGGTGCCCAGTTTGGCGTTGGCGCCGGCGGCGGTCAGGCGGCCGCCGATGACGAAGGTCGGATCGAGGCCGCCCTGCGCCAGCACCGAAGCCACCAGGCTGGTGGTGGTGGTTTTGCCGTGGGTGCCGGCGATGGCGATGCCGCGCTTCAGGCGCATCAACTCGCCCAGCATCACCGCGCGCGGGACGATAGGAATTTTACGGCTGCGTGCTGCAACGACTTCAGGATTGTCCTGCTGTACAGCGGTCGAGGTCACGACGGCATCGGCCTTGCCGATGTTTTCTGCCGCGTGGCCCTGATACACAGTCGCGCCCATGTCGGCCAGACGCTGGGTGACAGCATTGCTGCCCAGGTCCGAGCCGGAGACGGTGTAGCCCAGCGTCAGCAGCACTTCCGCAATGCCGCTCATGCCGCTGCCGCCGATGCCGACGAAGTGTATGTTCTGTACTTTGTGTTTCATGCCAACTGCTCCAATACTTGCGCGATCGCGTCATTCGCGTCGCGTTTGCCGACTTCGCGTGCCGCCGTGGCCATGGCCAGGCAGGATGCGCGGGTCAGCGTTTCCAACAGCGTCGCAACCGCTTGCGCGCTCAATTCCGTTTGCGGCATGTGAATCGCCGCTTTCTGTTTCGCCATCCATTGCGCGTTGTCGCGCTGGTGGCTGGTGGTCGATGCCATGAACGGCACCAGCACGCTGGCCACGCCCGCCGCCGTCAGCTCGGACACGGTGATGGCGCCGGCGCGGCAGATCACCAGATCCGCTGCGCTGTAGGCCGCCGCCATGTCGTCGATGAAGTCGACCACGTTGGCCGTCACGCCGGCCTGCTGATAGGAGGCGCGCAGCGCATCGATGTTTTTCTTGCCCGACTGGTGCGTCACCTGCGGACGCTGTGCCTCCGGGATCAGCGCCAGCGCCGCCGGCAACGCATCATTCAGCGCTTTCGCGCCCAGGCTGCCGCCCACCACCAGAATCCGCAGCGGGCCTTCGCGGCCGGCGAAACGCTGTGCCGGCGGCGCCATGTCCAGAATCTCCTTGCGCACCGGATTGCCGGTGACGACCGCCTTGCCGGCCGCGCTGCCGAAGTTGGCCGGGAAGCCGAAACACACGCGCGATGCCGCCGGCACCAGCGTCTTGTTCGACAACAGCAGCGTCGCGTCGGCGTTCACCAGCACCAGCGGCGCACCGCGCAGGCGGGCCATGAAGCCGCCCGGCACCGTCACGTAGCCGCCCATGCCCATCACCACGTCCGGCTTGCGGCGGCCAATGAAGCTGAAGCAGTCGGCAAACGCCTTCACCATCTTGAAGGCGCCGCTCACCGTGTGCCTCAGGCCTTTGCCGCGCATGCCGGTGAAGTTGATGCTGTCCATCGCGATGCCGCTCTTCGGCACCAGATCCTGCTCCATGCCGGTGGACGTGCCCAGCCAGCTCACTTCCCAGCCGCGCGCGCGCATGGTTTGCGCGATCGCCAGGCCGGGGAAAATATGACCGCCGGTACCGGCCGCCATAATCATTAATCGTTTCATAGTCTGCCACCACGCATCAGGACCCGGTTCTCGTAGTCGATCCGGAGCAGGATCGCGAGCCCGATGCAGTTAATTACAACGCCCGTGCCGCCATAGCTCATCAGCGGCAGGGTCAAGCCCTTGGTTGGCAGTAAGCCCAGGTTCACACCCATATTGATGAAGGTCTGCACGCCGATCCAGATGCCGATGCCTTTGGCCGTCAGGCCGGCAAAGGTCTGGTCGATGGCGATGGCCTGGCGGCCGATGTCGAAGGCGCGCTTGATGATCCAGTAGAACAGCGCGATCACCACCAGCACCCCGGCCAGGCCCAGCTCTTCACCAATCACCGCCAGCAGGAAGTCGGTATGCGCTTCCGGCAGGTAGTGCAGTTTTTCCACGCTGCCGCCCAGCCCAACGCCAAAAATCTCGCCGCGCCCGAAGGCGATCAGCGAGTGGGTCAGTTGGTAGGCCTTGTTCAGCGCATTGTCTTCTTCCCACGGATTGAGGTATGCGAAATAGCGTTCGCGCCGGAACTTGGACAGCGCGATGATGGAGCCGAAGATCACCACCAGCACAGCGCCGATGCCGCCGAACCAGATGGCGTTGATCCCGCCCAGGAACAGGATGCCCATGGCGATGCAGACGATCACGCCGAAGGCGCCCAGGTCCGGCTCCAGCAGCAGCAACAGGCCGACAAAGCCGACCGCCGCCGCCATCGGCATGAAGCCCTTGGTCAGCTTGTGCATGTATTCCTGCTTGCGCACGGTGTAGTCGGCGGCGTACAGCACGGCCACCACTTTCATCAGCTCGGACGGCTGCACGTTGAAGACCTTGAGCGATAGCCAGCGGCGGCCGCCGTTGACCACCACGCCGACGCCAGGAATCAGCACCAGCACCAGCAGCACCAGCGTGCCGATGAACAGATACGGCGCGGCTTTCTGCAGGTCCGCGATGCGGATGCGGAAGACGAATAGGCCAACCACCAGCGAAACGGCGATGAACATCATCTGCCGCTGCAGGAAGTAGGTGTTCTGCCAGCGCGCATAGTTGGCGAATTTCGGAGAATCCGGCAGCGAGATCGAGGCGGAGTACACCATCACCATCCCGAGCAGCATGAGCAACAGCGTGACCCAGACCAGCGGCTGGTCGTATTCCATCATCTTGGACTGCCGCGCGCGGCTCTCCATCGGCGTTTCAGCCGACTTGGAACCAAAGCGGAATGGCAGCTGGAGGGCCATGTTCAGAGCTCCTGTCCGGCGTCGAGCGCGATGTCGCGCACGGTGTCGATGAACACCTGGGCGCGATGCGCGTAGTTCTTGAACATGTCCATGCTGGCGCACGCGGGCGACAGCAGCACGGCGTCGCCGGCTTGCGCCAGTTCGCTGGCGCGCTTGACGGCTTGCGGCAGGTCGGTGCCGCAGTCTTCGATCACGTACGGCAGCTCGGCGCCCTGCTCGCGCGCGGCCTGTTCCAGCGCGGCGCGGATTTGCGGGGCGTCGCGGCCGATCAGCAGCACGGCGCGGGCGTAGCGCGAGGTCGGTTCGGCCAGTGGCGCGAAGTCCTGACCTTTGCCGTCGCCGCCCAGGATGACCAGCAGGCGCTGGTTGTCGCCGGTGAAGGCCTTGCCCAGGCCATTCAACGCGGCCACGGTGGCGCCGACGTTGGTGCCTTTGCTGTCGTCGTAGTATTCAACGTCGTTGATGGCGCTGACCAGTTCCACGCGGTGCGGCTGGCCGCGGTATTCGCGCAGGCCGTGCAGCAGCGGCGCCAGCGGCAGGTCGATGGCGCGGCACAGGGCCAGCGCGGCCAAGGCGTTGGCGGCGTTGTGGATGCCACGGATTTGCAGGGCGTCGGCCGGCATCAGGTTCTTGACGATGCATTCCACCGGCGGTGGCGGCGGGTCGTTTTTCTTGCGCTTTTTCGGCTCGCCCTCTTCTTCGGCCGGGATCGCGGTGGCCAGCCACAGCACGCCCCGTTCGTTGTTCAGGCCAAGGTCGTCGCGCAGGGTTGGCGCGTCGGTGCCGAAGGTCACGTTATGGCCGGTGGCGCTGGCCATGCGCATGGTGGTGGCGTCGTCGCGGTTCAATACGCGCACGGTGTTGGCGGCGAAGACGCGGTGCTTGGCGGCGGCGTAGGATGGCATGTCGCCGTGCCAGTCGAGGTGGTCCTGCGTCACGTTCAACACGGTGGCCGCGTCGGCTTCCAGCGTGAAGGTGGTCTGCAATTGGAAGGACGAGAGTTCGAGCACCCAGACTTCCGGCAGCGCGGATGGCAACGCGGCGGCCGGGGCGGCAGCGGCTTGCCCGGCGGCGGGAGCGTCGACGTCGTCCGAGCCGGGGGCCGGGGCCGGGGTAGCGTCAAGCACCTCGCGCAGCACGTCCAGTGCGGCGGGGCTGATGTTGCCGGCGACGCGCACGGTTTTGCCGGCGCGCTCGCACAATTGGCCGACCAGCGTGGTCACGGTCGTCTTGCCGTTGGTGCCGGTGATGGCGATGACTTTCGGCGCGTAGCCGCGCGACTCCTTCAGCCACTCCAGCGCCTGCGCGAACAATTCGATCTCGCCCCACACTTCGATGCCGGCGGCAGCGGCGGCCGGTGCGATCTCCTTCAGCTCGCGCCCCGGCGCCAGGCCTGGGCTGACGGCCACAAAGTCGACACCTTCCAGCAGCGAGGCGCCAAACGGCCCGGCGACGAATTCCGCCGACGGCACGGCCGCCTGCAATGCCGGCAGACGATCCGGCGCCTCACGCGTATCGGCCACGCGCACGCGCGCGCCGCTGCGGGCCAGCCACAGCGCCATCGCCAGGCCGGATTCCCCCAGCCCTAGTACCAGTGCGTTTTTGCCTTCGTAGATCATCAGCGCAGTTTCAACGTCGAGAGTCCAACCAGTACCAGAATCATCGTGATAATCCAGAAGCGCACGACAACCTGGGTCTCTTTCCAGCCTTTTTGTTCAAAGTGGTGGTGCAGTGGCGCCATCAGGAACACGCGACGGCCGGTGCCATAGCGCTTCTTGGTGTACTTGAACCAGCTCACCTGAATCATCACCGACACCGTCTCGGCAACGAAGATACCGCCCATGATGAACAACACAATCTCTTGACGCACAATCACCGCAATAGTTCCCAGCGCGCCGCCCAGCGCCAGCGCGCCGACGTCGCCCATGAATACCTGCGCCGGGTGCGTGTTAAACCACAGGAAGGCCAGGCCCGCGCCAGCCAGCGCGCCGCAGAAGATGATCAATTCGCCCGCGCCCGGAATGTGCGGAATGAACAGATACTTCGAGTATGTGGCGCTACCGGTCAGGTAAGCGAACAGGCCCAGTGCCGAACCGACCATAATCGTCGGCATGATGGCCAGGCCATCCAGGCCATCGGTGAAGTTAACGGCGTTGGACGAGCCGACGATGACACAGTAGGTCAGCGCGATGAAACCCCACACGCCCAGCGGATAGCTGATGGTCTTAAAGAATGGCACAATCAGGTCAGCCTTCGGCGGCAGATCCATCTCGAAGCCCGAACGCACCCACGCGAAGAACAGTTCGAACACCTGCGCGGTGCTGGTGGCCGACACCGAGAAACCCAGGTACAGCGCAGCGGCGATCCCCACCAGCGACTGCCAGAAATACTTCTCGCGCGAGCGCATGCCTTCCGGGTCCTGATACACCACCTTGCGGTAGTCATCCACCCAGCCTACCGCACCAAAGCCCAGCGTCACGATCAGCACCGGCCAGATCAGGCGGTTCGACAGGTCGCACCACAGCAGCGTGGCGATGGCGATCGAAATCAAAATCAGCACACCGCCCATGGTTGGCGTGCCGTGCTTTTTCAGGTGGGTCTGCGGGCCATCGGTACGCACGGCCTGGCCATACTTCATCGCGGTCAGCTTGCGGATCACGAACGGGCCGGCGGCCAGACCGATGAACAGCGCCGTCGCGGTGGCGAACACCGCGCGGAACGTGATGAAGTTGAAGACGCGGAGTAACCCGACGTCCTGCTGGAAAAATTGCGCGAGCCAGAGCAGCATGATTAGTGACCTTCCTTGTTAGCTTGTTGCGACCCAATCAAATGCTGCACGACCCGCTCCATCTTCATGAAACGGGAGCCCTTGATTAATACAGTTGCATCAGGCGACACCGCTGCGTCCACCGCAGACAGCAAATCGCCAAAGTTTTCAAAATGGCGAACCCTGGCGCCTTGGATATGCGCTGCCAGCTCACCTGTTACCAGCACCGTTTCGATGCCCTTGTCCTGCGCATAAGCGCCGATCTCTTCGTGGAACTCGCGGCCCTGGGTGCCGACTTCGCCCATGTCGCCCAGCACCAGCACGCGCGGCGCGGCAGCTTTCGACAGCACGTCGATGGCGGCACGCACGGAATCCGGATTGGCGTTGTAGCTATCGTCGATCACCACGGCGCCATTGACCGCCTGCTTCTTCTGCAGACGGCCGCTGACCGGCGCGAAGGTGTCGAGTCCCAGCTTGATTTTTTCCAGCGGCACGCCGGCGGCATAGGTGCACGCCACTGCCGCCAGCGCATTGCGCACATTGTGTTCACCAGCCGCTTGCAGGCGCACGAAGAACTGGCGCGTGTCGGCCTCGCTCTCGCAGATGGTGATGAACATCTCGCTTTCGAAATCGCTGGCGCGGAAAGTGCAGCTGACTTCCGCGTCCTTGGTCAGGCCGAAGCGCAGCAGGCGGCGGCCGGCCGACAGTTCTTCCCACACCGGCGTGAACTCGTCGCCATACGGGAACACGGCCACGCCGTCGGTCGGCAGCGCGGACAGCACCGAACCGTTCTCGCGCGCCACCGCTTCCACCGTGTGCATGAATTCCTGATGCTCGCGCTGGGCGTTGTTGACCATGGCGATATTCGCGCCGGCGATGGCGGCCAGGCGACCGATTTCGCCAGGATGGTTCATGCCCATCTCGATCACCGCTGCCTGCTGTTGCGCATCCATGCGGAACAGCGTGAGCGGCACGCCGATTTCGTTATTCAGGTTGCCGCGCGTGGCGAGGCGGCCTTCGTCGCCGTAAGCGGCGGCCAGAATCGCGGAGATCATCTCCTTGACCGTGGTCTTGCCGTTGCTGCCGGTGACGCCGATGACCGGCACGTTGAACTGCCTGCGCCACCAGTTGGCGATCTGGCCCAGCGCCACCAGCGTATTCGGCACAACGATGGCCGGTAGCGCAAAGCCTTCCGGCACTTCCTCTACAACGACCGCGGCGACGCCCTTCTCCGCCACTTGCGGCAGGAAGTGATGGGCATCGAACACTTCGCCGCGCAAAGCGACGAACAAGGCACCTGCGGCTACGCTACGGCTGTCGGTCGAGACGCCGTCGAATACGACATCGCCGGCGTTCACCAAGCGTGCGCCGGTCAGAGAAGGCAGAATTTGTGCGACTGCTGCACGCATTAATTCGTCCTCATCATGGTTAAGCGGGCCGACAGCGCCAGTTGCGCATGATCGGCGTCGGAGAATGGCAGCTTCTTGCCTTTGATTTCCTGATACGGCTCATGGCCTTTGCCGGCCAGCAGAATCACATCCGGCTTGGCCGCGTGCTTGATGGCCGACAGGATGGCGGCGGCGCGGTCGTCCAGCGCCTGCACCGTCGATGCCGGATTGCTCTGGTCCATGCCGGCCAAAATCTGCTCGATGATCGAATGCGGATCTTCGCTGCGCGGATTGTCGCTGGTGACCAGCACATGATCCGCAGCCTGCGCGATCTTGCCCATTTGCGGACGCTTGCCCGGATCGCGGTCGCCGCCGCAGCCGAACACGCACCACAGCTGGCCGCCGCGATCGTTCGCCACGGGACGCAGCGCGGCCAGGGTTTTTTCCAGCGCATCCGGCGTGTGCGCATAGTCGATCACGATCAACGGCGCATCATGGCCGCCGACTTGCTGCATGCGGCCCGGCGCGGGCTCCAGTCCTTCCACCGCTTCGATGGCGGCGCGCAGACCCAGGCCCCTGGCGATCACAGCGCCCATCACGCCCAGCGCGTTGCTGATGTTGAAGGCGCCCACCAGGTGGGTCTTCACCAGCGCCACGCCCAGCGGGCAGTCCAGATGGAATTCGGTGCCGCCGCTGCGGCCGGCGCGCAGCTGGCTGCCGCGCAGCATCAGTACGCCGTCGATATCCGGTTGCGCGGCGCCGTCCCGCAGGGTGTAGCCGATCAGCGGAATATTGCCGGCCAGCGGAGTGCGCGACTTCAGGTGCGCAATCAGGCGCAGGCCAGCCGGATCATCCAGATTGACGACCGCCGTTTTCAGGCCCGGCCACTCGAACAGCTTGACCTTGGCCGCCTCGTAGGCTTCCATGGTGCCGTGGTAGTCCAGATGATCGCGCGTCAGGTTGGTGAACAGGGCGACGTCGAAGTGCATGCCCGCCACGCGGCCCTGATCCAGGCCGATCGACGACACTTCAATCGCCAGCGAAGCCGCGCCCTGCTCGCGCAGGTCGGCCAGCGTGCGCGCCAGCAGCACCGCGTCCGGCGTGGTGTAGCCGGTGACATCGTATTCCACATCGCCGCGCGGACGGAACACGCCCACGCCGAGCGTGCCCACCACCGCCGCCGGCTCGCCGGCGCGCGACAGCGCGTGGCCCAGCCACACGGCGCTGGAGGTCTTGCCGTTGGTGCCGGTGACGCCCACGGTGAACATGCCGGCATCCGGCTGCTGGTAGAAAGCGTGGGCGATCAGGCCGGCGTTCCGCTTCAGATTCTCGACCGTCAGATAAGGCACGGTCCATTTGTCGTTCCAGGCAAAGCCGTTCGGGTCGAGCACGATCAACGCCGCGCCCTGCTCGATGGCGCTGTCAATATAACTACGGCCATCGCCGGCATCGCCCGGATAGGCAAAGAACACATCGCCCAGCTTGATGCGGCGCGAGTCCGAAGCCAGGTTCGCCGTAGGCGCCAGCTTGCGGATCGCGGCTGCGAAAGCCAATGGGTCGAAAGTAGAAGTCGTCACATGTTCCCCTGTGCTGCAGATTCAGGAATGATGATATGGGTCAGGTCCGAGTCCGGCGCCACGTTCTTGGCGCGCAGTGCCTGCGCGGCCAGCGCCGAGAACACCGGACCGGCCACGTCGCCGCCGTAGGTCAACGGGCCGCCTGGCTCGTCGATCATCACAGCGATGATGAAACGTGGGTCCGACATCGGCGCCATGCCGACGAAGTTACCTATGTATTTGGTGTGCGAGTAGCGGCCGCCGATGAACTTCTGCGCCGTACCGGTCTTGCCGCCGACGCGATAGCCCGGCACCTGCGCCTTGACGGCCGAACCGCCAGGCTGCGTCACCATTTCCAGCATCTCGCGCATCTCGGCGGCGGTTTTGGGGCTGATGACCTGCGTGCCGTGCGGCGCTTCATGCACCTTCTGGAACGACAATGGAATGATGTCGCCATCGCGCGCCAGCACCATGTAGGCGCGCGCCAGCTGGATCAGCGAGACCGAAATACCCTGGCCAAAACTCATGTTGGCGTGTTCGATCGGACGCCACGATTTGTAAGGACGCACGCGGCCGGCCACGGCGCCAGGGAAGCCCCACTTGGGCTGCTGGCCGAAACCGAGCTTGGTGAACATCTCCCACAGATCCTGCGCCGGCATGCCGAACGCGATCTTGGTGGTGCCGATGTTGGACGACTTCTGGATGATGGTCTGCACATCGATCATGTAATGCGGATGCGTGTCGTGGATCACGCGGTCGCCGATCACCATCGAACCATTGCCGGTGTCGAACATGGTGTGCGGCGTGATCTTCTTGGCGTCCAGCGCCATCGCCACCGGAAATGGCTTCATCGACGATCCCGGCTCGAAGGTGTCGGTCATCACGCGGTTGCGCAGCTGTTCGCCGGTCAGCTTGGAGCGGTCGTTCGGGTTGTAGCTTGGCCAGTTGGCCAGCGCCAGCACCTCGCCGGTGTGCACGTCCAGCACCACGGCGGCGCCGGCCTTGGCCTTGAACTTCTCGACCGCGTCCTTGATCTGGGTGAAGGCGATGTACTGGATCTTGCTGTCGATCGACAGCGTCAGGTCCTTGCCGTCGTGCGGCTCGCGCACCGACTCGATATCCTCCACGATGCGGCCCAGGCGGTCCTTGATCACGCGGCGGCTGCCCGGCACACCCTGCAGGGTTTTCTGCTGCGCCAGCTCCATCGCTTCCTGGCCCTGGTCTTCCACGTTGGTGAAACCGACGACGTGGGTCGCCACTTCACCCTGCGGGTAGAAGCGCTTGTATTCCTTGCGGGTCTGGATGCCTTCGATGCCAAGCTTGGTGATCTGGTCGGCCACGTCCTGCTCCACCTGGCGTTTCAGGTAGACGAAATTGCGGTCGGAATCGAGCTTCTTTTGCAGCTCGGCGTCGCTCATATCGAGCAGTTTCGCCAGCTGTTTCAGCTTGGCCGGCGGCGCTTCCTGCACATCGTCCGGGATCGCCCAAATCGCTTTCACCGGCACCGAGGATGCCAGCACCTGGCCATCGCGGTCGGTGATCTTGCCGCGCGTGGCCGGCAGTTCCAGCGTGCGCGCATAGCGGATCTCGCCCTGCTTTTGCAGGAACTGGGTCGACAGGCCTTGCAGCCACAGGGCACGGCAAGCCAGTGCGGCAAAGGCGGCAAACAATACGAACAGCACAACGCGCGAACGCCAGGTCGGCAGACGCACTGCCAGCACCGGGCTGCGGGAGAAGGCCACGCCCTTGGCGGCAGCCACGCGCGAGGTGTTCAGATTGCTGCCGCGGCTCATTTTGCGTGCTCCGGCGTCAGGTATTGGGTGCGCGCCGCGGTCAGCGGCGTCATGTTCAGATCACGGCGCGCGATCTCCTCGATGCGCGCGTGCTTGCCCAGCGTAGACTGGTCCAGCTGCAGCTGCGCCCATTCGATATCCAGCTGGCGCGCCTGCGATTGCGCGCGTTCCAGCTCGATGAACAGATGGCGCGCCTGGTATTGGGCGTTCACCAGCGACAGGCCGCAAGCCACCAGCAAGATCGTCAGCACCAGGTTGATCTTGTTGCTCATGCGCCCTCCACCGAAGGGATAGGCAGACGGCGCGCCACGCGCATCACCGCCGAACGGGCGCGCGGGTTGTCATCCACCTCGCGGTCGGATGGCTTCATCTTGGACAGCAGCTTGAGTTCCGGCTGCGGCAGGTCGACCGCGCGGATCGGCAGGCGGCGGTCCGGCTGCTCGACGTTGGCCTTGGACGCGAAGAAGCGCTTCACCATGCGGTCTTCCAGCGAGTGGAAGCTGATGATGGCGAGGATGCCGCCCGGCGCCAGGCTGTCGTAAGCGTGGTTCAAACCGACTTCAAGGTCTTCAAGCTCTTTATTGATGAAAATCCGGATAGCCTGAAATGTGCGGGTTGCCGGATCCTTGCCCTTTTCCCGAGTCTTGACCGCGCCTGCCACGATGCCGGCAAGCTGTCGTGTGGTTGAAATTGGCTCGACTGCCCGGCGAGCAACAATCGCCTTTGCAATCTGAAAAGCAAACCGTTCTTCCCCATATTCTTTTATCACCTTTTCCAGTGTCTGTTCGGTTTCAGTGGCGAGCCACTGCGCCGCCGACATGCCGCGCGTGGTATCCATGCGCATGTCGAGCGGGCCGTCGTTGCGGAAGCTGAAGCCGCGCGCGGCATCATCCACCTGCGGTGAGGAGATGCCGAGGTCGAGCAGGATGCCGTCCACTTTGTCGATGCCGCGCTCCGCCAGCGCTTCGCGCATGGTGGCAAAGCTGTCGTGGACGATGGTGAAGCGCGGGTCCGTGATTTGTTCGGCGGTGGCGATGGCTTGCGGGTCTTTGTCGAAAGCGATCAGGCGGGCGTTGGCGCCCAGCTTCGACAGGATCAGGCGCGAGTGGCCGCCACGGCCAAAGGTACCGTCGACGAACACGCCGTTGGCGCGCGCGCCATCCAGCGCCAGCGCAGCAACCGCTTCGTCTAACAGCACCGTGCGATGCTGGAATTCAGGCACCGTTGTCGTGTTCATGTGACGGGGCCTTAGAAAGAGAAATTGGCGAGTACATCGGGGGTGCCGGCTTCAAGAGCCTGCTGCTCTTTTTCCGCCATCTTGGCGGCGTCCCAGATCTCGAAGTGCGAGCCCATGCCCATCATCATGACCTCTTTGTCCAGGCCGACGGCGGCGCGCAGTTCGGGCGAGATCAGGATGCGGCCGGCGGTGTCCATTTCCACGTCGGTGGCGTAGCCGAGGAAAATGCGTTGCCAGGCGCGCGCTTGCATGGGCCAGGCGGCGATCTGCTGACGGTGTTGTTCCCACACAGGACGGGGGAACAGCATGACGCAGCCGTCGGGGTGGCGCGTCAGGGTGAGGCGGCCTTCGCACTGGATCGAGAGCACGTCACGATGCTTGGCAGGGATGGACATCCTGCCTTTGGCATCGAGATTGATTGCGGACGCGCCTTGAAACACGTGGTTACCTTTTACCTCTGTATGGTTAGCGGAGCATAAAAAACTGGCTAGTTGTTTTCATCTTCCCTGTCTGCTAAGTCAGGCAAAATTTCCCACAAAAAGACACTTTTTCACACAGATGCCCACTTTAGAGGATGCAAGAATAGTGGTCAAGCGGTTTCAGCCAATCGAAACGGGGATTTTAGTAATGAAATTAAGGACTTAGCGCGATTCCTTGAAGCCGGCTAGAAACAAAATAGCCCAATAAATTAAGTACTTATGAAAGGTTGTGAAGGTGTAACCTCAGTTGTACCCATGTGTTTGCCCGCGCAAATACCCATATAAAAAAATTGAACGAAAGGCATAAAGTTGCAATTCGCCAACATTGCAGTATCAAATAGACAACGCCAAAAAATGGGATGGAAACGCGGGTAATCGAGAGGGGAAAAGCCAGATGGCGCACCAGCAGCGCGCTCAAGAGGAATGAGGAACCTTCACAAAACAGCCACAACCAACTTCAACGTTTACTTCAACACCACGCCCACGGCATAACTTGTCTATACAAATTTTGCGCTGCACCACGGGCTGACCGATGCCATTATACGCCTCTGGAGGAGGCTAATTTGCCCAATTGCGCGAGCGCTCCACTGCACGCGACCACCGGGCCAATAGCTCGGCGCGGCGGTCGGCGGACATGGTGGGGTCAAAGCGGCGTTCGCAGTGCCATTGGGCGGCGATTTCTTCCTGGGTGTCCCAGAAGCCGACCGCCAGGCCTGCCAGATAGGCGGCGCCCAGCGCGGTGGTCTCGGTGACTTCGGGGCGGACCACGGGCACGCCCAGCAGGTCGGCCTGGAATTGCATCAACAGGTCGTTGCGGGCGGCGCCGCCGTCGGCGCGCACTTCAACCAGCGGCGTGGAGGCGTCTTTTTGCATCGCTGCCATCAGTTCGGCGCTCTGGTAGGCGATGGCTTCCAGGGCGGCGCGGGCGATGTGGGCGCGGGTGCTGCCGCGGCTGAGGCCGAACAGCGCGCCGCGTGCATAGGCGTCCCAGTGCGGCGCCCCCAGGCCGACAAAGGCCGGCACCATGAACACGCCGTCGCTGTCGGGCACACTGGCCGCCAGCGCTTCCACCTCAGCGGAAGACTGGATGATGCCGAGGCCGTCACGCAGCCACTGCACGGTGGCGCCGCCCATGAAGACGCTGCCTTCCAGCAGATAATCGGTCGCGCCATCGACGCGCCAGCCCACCGTGGTCAGCAGCCGGTTGTGCGAGGCCACCGGATGGCGGCCCAGGTGCATCAGCATGAAGCAGCCGGTGCCGTAAGTGTTCTTGACCATGCCCGGCTGGTGGCAGGCCTGGCCAAAGGTGGCGGCCTGCTGGTCGCCGGCAATGCCGGCCACCGGAATCGCCGCGCCGAACAGGCTGTGATGGGTGGTGCCCACCTCTTCGCTCGACGACACGATCTGCGGCAGCATCGCTTCCGGGATGCCGAACAGGTGCAGCAGATCGGCATCCCAGCGCATCAGGTGGATGTTGAACAGCATGGTGCGGGCAGCGTTGCTGACGTCGGTCACGTGCTGGCCGGTCAGCTTGTACACCAGCCAGCTGTCGACCGTGCCAAACGCCAGCCCGCCCTGCTCGGCCTTCTGGCGCGCGCCGGGCACGTTATCGAGCAGCCATTTCAGCTTGGTGGCGGAAAAATAGGCGTCCAGTTCCAGCCCCGAGATGTCGGTGATTTTCCTGGCCTTGCCGTCGGCGCGCAGGGCGTCGCACAGGTCGGCGGTGCGGCGGTCCTGCCAGACGATGGCCGGTGCGACCGGTTCGCCGGTCTTGCGGTCCCACACCACCGTGGTCTCGCGCTGGTTGGTGACACCGATGGCCAGCACCTGATGCGGATCGATGTGATTGTCGGCCAGTACCTTGCGGGCAACGTTGAGCTGGCTGTGCCAGATATCCATCGGGTCGTGCTCGACCCAGCCGGGATGGGGAAAATGCTGGGGGAACTCCTGGGCCGCGCAGCCGCAAATCTGGCCCTGATGGTCAAACAGGATGGCGCGCGAACTGGTCGTGCCCTGGTCCAGGGCGAGAATGAATGTTTTCATCTCGTGTAATTAGTTGAAGCAAGCCGATAGGCCGGATTTTGTTACGGCACAGGCGAACCTGCGCTATGACAGCCATTCCTCTAGGCGCTGGATTACTCCAGCGCTCAAGCTTCCTACCCGCACGCTCCGCGAGCAACATCATCGCGTGCCTATTTGGAATTGCACCAGGTGGAGGTTACCGCGTTTCACCGTAACTTAATACGCTCGTCTCTGTGGCCCTATTCCTCGCCTTATATCCTTGCGGACTTTCGACGGACGGCCGTTAACCGTCACCCCGCTCTATGGAGTCCGGACCTTCCTCCCGTCAGGCCTTACGCACTGACCAGCGGCTGTCTGGCTTGCATCGGCCGCTATTGTACCAGCCCGCGCCTCCAAATCTGAAATTTGGTGTCGCCATTCCAAAAGCCGCCCTCCCCGCAGCGCCGTAGAATGCTCGGATAATTCACCCACGAGGCCCACCATAATGACGCAACCATCCCGCACCGGCGGCCAGATCCTGGTCGACGCCCTGAAGATCCACGGCGTGGACACCGCTTTCGGCGTACCCGGCGAAAGCTATCTGGACGTGCTCGACGCCCTGCACGATTCCGATATCCGCTTCATCATCAACCGCCAGGAAGGCGGCGCCGCGTTCATGGCCGACGCTTACGGCAAAATGACCGGCAAGCCAGGCATCTGTTTCGTCACCCGCGGCCCGGGCGCCACCAATGCCTCGATCGGCGTGCACACCGCGTTCCAGGATTCCACCCCGATGATCCTGTTCATCGGCCAGGTCGGCAGCGACTTTATCGACCGCGAGGCGTTCCAGGAAATCGACTACCGCCGCATGTACGGCCAGATGGCCAAGTGGGTGACGCAGATCGACCGCGCCGACCGCATGCCTGAATATATCGCGCGCGCCTTCCAGATCGCTACCAGCGGCCGCCCCGGCCCGGTGGTGCTGGCGCTGCCGGAGGATATGCTGACCACCCGGGCCAGCGTGGCCGACACCCGCAGCTACCAGGCGGTGCAAGCCTCGCCTTCGGCGGCGCAGCTCGACAGCGTGCGCGCCCTGCTGGCCACAGCCCAGAAACCGCTGGTCCTGCTGGGCGGCGGCGGCTGGAGTGCGCAAGCCTGCGCCGACATCCAGCGCTTTGCCGAAGCCAACCACTTGCCGGTCTCGTGCGCTTTCCGCTTCCAGGATCTGCTGGACAATGCGCACCCCAACTACGTGGGCGACGTCGGCATCGGCATCAACCCGAAACTGGCGGCGCGCGTGCGTGACGCCGACGTCATTCTTGCCATCGGCCCGCGCCTGGGCGAGATGACCACCAGCGGCTACGCCCTGCTGCAAGCGCCGGTGCCGGCGCAACGCCTGATCCATGTGCACGCCGATGCCGAGGAACTGGGCAGCGTCTATCAGGCGGAATTGATGATCAACAGCGGCATGCCGCAAGTGGCGTCCATGCTGGCCGCCATGGCGCCGGTCGATGCCTCGGCATGGCAAGGCAGCGTGGCCGAAGCGCGCGCCGATTACGCGGCGTGGCAGCAGCAGCCCACCATCTTCCAGGACGGCAAGGCGCCGCTCGACCTGTGGCAAGTGGTGCAGCAGATCGACCAGCTGGCGCCGCATGACGTCATCATCACCAACGGCGCCGGCAACTATGCCACCTGGGCGCACCGCTTCCACCGCTACGGCGGCATGCGCACCCAGCTGGCGCCGACCAGCGGCGCCATGGGCTACAGCGTGCCGGCCGGCGTGGCCGCCAAGATCATCGATCCGGCGCGCACCGTGATCACCTTCGCCGGCGACGGCGAATACATGATGAACGGCCAGGAACTGGCCACCGCCGTGCAGTACCAGGCCGGCGTGATCATCATCGTGTTCAACAACGCCATGTTCGGCACCATCCGCATGCACCAGGAGCGCGAGTATCCGGGCCGCGTGTCGGGCACCACATTGCACAACCCGGACTTTGCCGCGCTGGCCGTGGCCTATGGCGGCGCCGGTGAGGTGGTCAATAAAACGGCAGAGTTTGCGCCGGCGCTGGAACGCGCGCTGGCCTTCACGCGCGACAAGCAGCTGCCGGCCGTGATCGAGCTGCGCTACGACGGCAACCTGATCACGCCGGGCGCAACGCTGGAGACCATCCGCAAGACCGCCGAAGCGGCCAGGGCCGCCAGATAATTACAGCGCCGCCGTGGTGGTGGAGCCGGTGTCGATCACCGGCTTGTCGTGTTCCTGCTCTTTCTTCATTTTCGGCACCGGGCAGGCGCGGCAGGTGCCGGCCTTGCGGCTGAAGTCGGTCACCAGCGGCAGCCGCATCGGCACCGACTGGTCTTCGCAATAGCCGCCCTCCAGCACCAGCGTCTTGCCGTTGTCGGCCAGTTTGCCGCTGATGGTGCGCTCGTCCTCATCGGGCGGCTGCACCGTGAAGTAAAACTGCTGGCCGCGCGGATCGATGGTGACGTCGCTGGCCACCACCGGCCAGCTCAGGCCGCCGGCGGTATATTCGTACAGCACCGTATCGACTTCGGCAAAGCGCTGCAGGGTGATGCGCTGGCCGCCGAACTCGCCGCTGTCGGGATGGATGCACAAATCCGAAAACACCAGCATGCCGTAGCGCGGCAGCGCCCCCGGTTTGGCCGGCTTCTTGGGTGCCGCCAGCACTGCGCAGGAGGCCAGCAGGATGGCGCCGGCAAATAGAACACGTCGGGACATGATCGGCTTTCAGAAAAGAACAACGGCTGCACCAGGCAGCCGTTGTGGATTCTAAACCTGATTAAATCAGATTAGAACGAGTGTTTCAGACCCAGGTTGAAGGCTTTGTCGCCCGAACCGGCTTCGGTGTTGTTACCAACGGTGTAGCCTGCGCCGTTTTTGTTCTTGATCTTAGCGTAAGCAACGTAGGTGCTGGTGCGCTTCGACAGAGCGTAGTTGTAACCGATTGCCCACTGGTCAGCGTCGCGGTTAGCAACTTCTTTGTCGTTCTTGCGGATGAACGAAGCCATCACGGTGCCCGATTCCGACACTGGTGCGGTCAGACCGATCAGGGCGTCGGTGCTGTCTTGCGACGCGCCGAAGGTGTAGCCGTAGGCGGTTGCCGAACCGTTCAGAGGAGCGCTGTTCAGGCCCTTGTCTTTCGAGTAGGCGCCGAACACTTTCACCACTTTGAAGTCGTAGTTGGCAGCGATCAGGGCGTTGTGGCCCACACCGGCGGTTTTCAGGGTCGCGGTGTCGTTGTTTTTGCTGTTGTAAGCAACGGCAACGTTCAGAGGACCGTTAGCATAGCCCAGCGAGCCGCCAACTTGACGGGTCGCCGATGCGTCGCCAGCAACTTCGCCCAGGCTGTACGACACAGCGGCGGTGAAGCCTTCCAGGTTAGGCGATTTGTAGACCACGGCGTTCGAGTTGCGGGTCATGAAGCTGGCAACTGGGAACAGGTTTTTGGCGGTACCAGCGTAGCCCATGGCGAATGGATCGCCCACGTCACGCAGGGTTTCGTAGTACGGGGTGTACTGACGGCCCAGGGTCAGGCTGCCGGCGGTTTTCGACGACAGGCCAACGTAGGCTTCACGGTTGAACAGGGTGCTGGTGGTGTTGTCCAGGGTGCCGTCGTCAACGCGCACGCCGGTTTCCAGTTTGAAGATCGCGCTCAGACCGCCACCCAGATCTTCGGTGCCTTTGAAGCCGATACGCGAGGCCGAAGCGGCGCCGCTGGTGACTTTGCTGACGCTGCCAGCTGCGCCACCGCGTTCCGCGGTGATGCCTGCATCTACGATACCGTAGATGGTGACGTTCGATTGAGCGAATGCAGCGGAGCTGGTAGCTGCCAGTACGGCGATAGCGATAAGGGATTTTTTCATTACGTGTTTCCTTCAGTTGTGTTGCTGTGAAAATTAAGCCAGTAAGTAGTACGGCGTGTTCGGTGCTGCTCGGCGTTAGCCTGTTGTGCGTGAGGGCAAACTCCCCAGCTGCCACTGTGCACCCCGGTTTAGAGGGATGCGTTCACTGTCATGCGGCCGATCAATCTACGCCGGCGTTGTCGCGACACTCTCGTGGAGCGCCGGAGGCGGCACTATACTGATGCTTAGAAACTTCAACAAGTGTAAAACTATTCATACTGAACAGGTTTCCATCTTGTCGTTTTCGAAAGCAGCGGTATTTTACCGCATCGCAATATTTCCTGCCGATCAAGCGAAACGGGCCGGGTTTCCGCACGTCGAACACGGTGGATGTACCACTTCTTCGTCGGACCAAGTAAAAATAGCCAGATTGCTATTTCTGGCGCTATTTTATACTGAACACCCCGCGCGCTCGCCCCTACCAAATGGTAATAAGCTAACAACTCCGGAGTTTGTTCGGCAGTTTTATCCAGCGAAATGGCCCGAAAACCAACTTTGCTCCTAGTATTACACCTTTACTTGTGTAGTAAATTTTGTAAAAGCTGCAGCAAGTTGCATGAGGTTACCGAATTGTAAGAAATTGCTACCTGTTGTATTGAGGAGACAAAATCGTGCATTTTCTTGCTAATGCGCACCTGATTGGTGCATGAAATCGTTTCACATGTCAGCGATTGGCACGCCGTTTGAGCCATCGCATCAGCCCGCCGACCAGCGGCAGCTTCTCGTACAGCTCCTCCGCCGCGTCCCAGTAATCGCGATGTTCGACCACCTGGCCGGCGCTGTTGAAGCGGACGTGGGTGGCGCCGCGGATCACCTGCGGCACGCCCGGCCAGCGCTGGAACCGGAAGCGCATTTCCCAGGTGAGGAAGGCTTGCTCGCCGTGCGCCACCCGCTCGAACACCACGAAACGCGGCTCCAGCAGCTGCGTATACATATGTTCAAACACCCGGGTGATGGCGGCATGGCCCTGGATATCATTGAACGGATCCTTGAAGCGGGCCTCCGCCGCGTAAATGTTGCCGATCTGGCCCAGCGTGGACGGGGTCAGCGTTTCGTAGAAGGCAATCAGGCGCGCCAGCGCCGGCGCGGTCATGGACGCACCTGCGGCTCATCGCGTTTGTTGAAGGCGACAGTCAGGCTGCCCAGGCCGAAGCCAAATTTACTCATGGAAGCACGGTTCAGCATCACGCGGTCATCGATCAGGTACAGCCAGTCGTCAAAATTCACGTCGTAGATTTTACCGTCCGATGGCACCTGCAACACATATTGCAGCCGCATGGCGTTGCCCGCCACCTCCACCGTGGCCTCGCCCACCACGTCCGGCGCGGTGCCGGTGTAGCGCCCGGGCGCGGTGCGGCGCAAGGTCCAGACGCGGCGCTGCCTGCTGCCATCGGCGTAAGTAAAATCTTCGTCCAGCGTGCCGACGCCGTCGGCCCAGTGGCAACGCATCAGCACCGTGAAGCGTTTCTGCACGGTGCCGCTGCGGTCCTGGTACATGCCATGCACATCCAGCGTGCCGTTGAAATAACGTTCGATATCCAGCCTGGGCGATTGCTGGACGTAGTGGTCCGGCGTGACCGGCGCCGAGCAACCGGACAGCAGCGTGGCGCCGGTCAGCAGGGCGGCGGCGCAGAGACGGGTCAAGTTCATGATGTTCTCCTGTTCAATCATCGTGCAAAGGGGCGCGCCACAAGATGGCGGCGGCCAGCAGTTTCAGTGCGCAAGGCAGCAGGGCATAGGCAAACGACAGCGCCGCCAGGCCGTGCTGCGTGTTGGGGCGATAGCCCAGCCACTCCAGCGCGGGCAAGGCCACGCCGGCGGCCAGCGCCAGCGTCATCTGCACGCCCCAGTTCCACACGCCGACATAAGCCGCTTCGCGCCGGCCGCTGTCGCCGGCGCGGGCAATGGTGGCGGCCAGCAGCGCCGGCGGCAAGGCCAGGTCGGCGCCCAACGCCAGGCCGGACAAGGCGCAGATGCAGCCATACGCAATCAGGTCGCCGGCGCCCAGGCCATAAGCCCAGATGAAAACAGCGGCCGTCATCAGCATGCTGAACATCCAGGCGCGCGCTTCCCCGATGCGCGCGGCAATGGCCGGCCACGCCGCCATGGAAGCGGCGGCGCTGGCAAAATACAGCAGCAGGAACAGGCCCGCATTGGCGCCCAGTTGCAGCCGGTCTTCAGCAAAGAACAGGAACAGCGTGGCCGGGATCGATGCCGCCACGCCGTTCACCAGCAGCACCGCGAACAGCCAGCGAAAACGCGGCTGGCGAAACGGCAGCAGCATCGCGCCCGGCCCTGGCACCGCATGCGCGGCCGACTGCGTGACGGCCGACGGCCGCGGCGCCTTGAACAGCAGAACTGCGGCGGACAGCAGCAGAATGGCGGCAAAGCTGATGCTGAGCGCATCGTAGCCGGCCAGCGCCGGCACGGCGGCGGCGGTCATCACGCCCAGCAGGCCGCAGCCCTCGCGCACCGCCGCCAGCCGCGCGCGCTCGCCGGCACGCTGGGTCAGCGCCGCGCCCCAGCTTTGATGCGCAATGGTGGCCAGGCCGAAGCCCAGGTAGACCAGCATCAGCGCCGCAAGCAACCAGGCCAGCTGGCCGCCCTGCGCCGGCGGATGAAACAACGCGCCATAGCCCAGCAGCAGCAGCGGCAAAGCCAGCGCCACAAAGCGCGCATAAGCGCCGCCGGAACGCGTGATCCACCAGCCCAGCAGCGGATCGATGAAGGCCGCGGCCGTGCGCGCCGCCAGCAGCACGCTGCCGATCACGGCCAGCGTCAGGCTGCCGCGCTGCGCATAAAACTGCGGCACATACACATAGATGGGCAGCGCCAGCATCGCCAGCGGCATGCCGAACAGACCATAGAACAACAGGCCGCGCGCGGTCACGGCCGGGCGGCTGCATCGCGCAGCAAGGCGGTGCGCAGCTTGGGCGCGCTGGTGGCGGGATCAAGCCAGATGCCAAAGAAGGCGCGCGCAAACGCCGGATCAGACACGGTGGCCAGCGGCTTGCCGTCGCGGTAGAAGCGCACGCCCTGCCCCGGCAGCAAGGCGCCGCCCAGCCGCGTGCCATCCTGCACGTCCGGGAAGATGGCCTTCATCTGCGCCAGCCAGGCGGCGCGCTGCGCTTCACTGCCGGCCTGGATGTGGGCCATTTGCTCCACGCTGGCTTCGGCAATCTTGCGGCCGTCCAGCGAACGCGCGTAGCGCAGCTCCAGCACCAACGGCGCCGCATCGTTGGCATAGCCCTGCGGCCCGACCCACAACTCGGCGGCATAAATCTTCAAGCCAAACCAGGTGTACACGCCCTGCCCGCTCAGGCGCGGCGCCGGCAATTCCTGCGCAACATAGGCCGGCGCTTCCGCCGCGTGCAAGGAAGCGCATAATAGAACGGTCAGCACACCGCTGATTGCAACAGTTGGCTTCATTATTTTTCACCAGGAAGAAATATTTTGTCCTAGACAAACGAGGGGTAAAGACGATATTCAGTTAAATAGTTCTGGATGTCAACTGTGTGTCTTAGACAAGGTCTTTACTGAAAGTTTTACGGGCTCAAACGCAACTTGCATGCGGTGTTTTCATACGAAAAACGCAGGTAGAATGCAGGGCGATTCACCGTGCACCTAAACCATGTGCCAACCCTAATGACAAACAAAGTCCCCTCACAAACAGTTCCTAGCACGATCAGCGACGTTGAGCGCGATACCGGCGTGGCGAAGGAAACCTTGCGCGTGTGGGAACGCCGTTACGACTTCCCGCAGCCCTTGCGCGACCCGAACGGCGAGCGGGTGTACCCGATCGAACAGGTGCACAAGCTGCGGCTGGTGAAACGCCTGATCGACCTCGGTTTTCGCCCCGGCAAAGTGATTCAATACAGCACCGACGAATTGCAGGCGCTGACCGGCAAGGCCACCGGCAAGAGCGGCAACCAGGCGCCGGCGCCGGAGCTGCAAACCTATCTCGATTTGTGCAAGAGCCATCAAATGGAAGCGCTGCGCCGCAAGCTGTCGCAGGCGCTGCTGATGATGGGTCTGAAGAGTTTCGTGATCGAGCTGGTGGCGCCGCTGACCACCCTGATCGGCGAAGCCTGGGCCGCCGGCCAACTGGCCACGTTTGAAGAGCATTTATATACCGAGTCGCTGACGGTGGTGATGCGCAGCGCGATTTTCGCCATGCCGCAAGCGAATGCCAGCAACATCGGCACGCCGCGCATCCTGCTGACCACCTTGCCGCAGGAACGTCATGGCCTGGGCTTGCTGATGGCCGAGGCCATGTGCGTGGCCGACGGCGCGCAATGCATTTCACTGGGCGTGCAGACGCCGCTGCTGGATATCGTGGAGGCAGCACGGGTGCAACGGGTGGACATCATCGCGCTGTCATTCTCGGTGGCGATGAATCCGCGCCAGGCGCTGGATGGCCTGGCGGAACTGCACATGCGCCTGGCCGGCTGCGCCGAGCTGTGGGCCGGCGGCAGCAACGCCGCGCTCAAGCGCCGCCGCCCCGCTTACGTGCGCGTGTTTGAACTGGCCGAACTGGCCGGCGCGATTGCCGAATGGCGCGCGCGCAACGCGGTGCTGTCGGCCGGCTGAGCACGGGGCGCGCCTGCGCTCTGGTAAAATAAGCAAAGTTTGTGCTGGCCAGCACCCCCACTTACACATCATGTTCAGTTTCTTCAAGAAAAAACCTGTCGCTCCCGAAGCGCCTGCGGCGCCTGTCGTCGCCCCTACTCCCGCCGCGCCTGCGGCGCCCGTCGCATCCGCCCCCCTGCCCGACCTGTTGCCGATTGAAGAGCCGGCGCAAAAGCAGTCGTGGATGTCGCGCCTGAAGGCCGGCCTGTCCAAAACTTCCAACAACCTGTCCATCCTGTTCGTCGGCGCCAGGATAGACGACGACCTGTACGATGAACTGGAAGCGGCCCTGCTGATGTCCGACGCCGGCGTCGACGCCACCACCTATCTGCTGGATGCGCTCAAGCGCAAGGTCAAGGAAGACAAGCTGCTGGACGCGGCCGCCGTCAAGGCCGCCCTCAAGCAACTGCTGATCGAACTGCTGACGCCGCTGCAGCGCCCGTTCGAACTGGGCCGCCACACCCCGACCGTGATGATGATTTCCGGCGTCAACGGCGCCGGCAAGACCACCACCATCGGCAAGCTGGCCAAGCATATGCAGACCCACGGCCAGTCGGTGCTGCTGGCCGCCGGCGACACCTTCCGTGCCGCCGCCCGCGAGCAACTGATGGTCTGGGGCCAGCGCAACAACATCACCGTGATTTCGCAAGCCTCGGGCGACCCGGCCGCCGTCTCGTTTGACGCCGTCCAGTCCGGCAAAGCCAAGGGCGTGGACGTGGTCATGGTCGACACCGCCGGCCGCCTGCCTACCCAGCTGCACCTGATGGAAGAACTGAAAAAAGTCCAGCGCGTGATCGGCAAGGGCATGGACGGCGCACCGCACGAAACGCTGCTGGTGATCGACGGCAATACCGGGCAAAATGCGCTGGCACAAGTGAAAGCCTTCGACGACGCCCTCAGGCTGACCGGCCTGGTGATCACCAAGCTGGACGGCACCGCCAAGGGCGGCGTGCTGGCGGCAATTGCGCGCGTGCGGCCGGTGCCGGTGTACTTCATCGGCGTGGGCGAAAAGATTGAAGACCTGCAGCCGTTCGTGGCTGCCGAATTTGTAGAAGCACTGCTTGGCTAATTCACCTCACCAGACCTCTATGATCGAATTCCGGAACGTCTCCAAACAATACTCTTCCGATGTGACGGCGCTGCGCGACGTGTCATTGACGGTCAATAAAGGCGAACTGGTTTTCCTCGCCGGCCCATCCGGCGCCGGCAAATCCACCCTGATGAAAATGATCGCCGCCATGGAGCGCCCCAGCTCCGGGCAGGTGATCGTCAACGGCCAGGACATCAGCCGCATCAAGCCGGTGGCGGTGCCCTTTCTGCGCCGCAACCTGGGGTTGATTTTCCAGCAGCAGCGCCTGCTGACCGACCGCAGCGTGCTGGCCAACGTCATGCTGCCGCTGCTGGTGACCGGCGCCGCCCACGGCCAGGCCGAACAGCGCGCCCGCGCCGCGCTCGATAAAGTCGGCCTGGGCGACCGCGCCGATGCGCAGCCGCTGGCCCTGTCGGGCGGCGAGCAGCAGCGGGTGTCGATCGCACGCGCCATCGTCAACCGGCCGCAGGTGATTCTGGCCGACGAGCCGACCGCCAACCTCGACCGCGCCAGCGCCAACAAGGTGCTGGAGGCGCTGAAAGCCTTCAACTCGGTCGGCGTCACCTGCCTGATTTCCAGCCACGACGAGGTGATGCTGGATGCCGCCGCGCGGGTCATCCATCTCAACCAGGGCCAGGTGGAGGTGGCGGCATGACGTACTGGTTCCGCCAACACCGCTACGCGCTGGCTGCCGCGCTGGTGCATCTGCGCCGCTCGCCGGGTGGTTTCCTGTTCAATATCCTGGTGGTGGCGATTGCGCTGGCCCTGCCCTTCATGGGCGTGACCCTGCTGGACAATGTGCGCCCGATGTCGGAAACGCTGTCGGTCGATCCGGAAATCAGCGTATTCCTGAAGCAGGACACGCCGCGCGAACAGGCCGAAGGCCTGGCCGTGCTGCTGCGCCAGACGGTGAAGGACAAGCAGGCCAAAATCATCTTCACCCCGCGCGAAAAAGCGCTGGATAACCTGAAGGACAAGAACGGCCTGGCCGACGTGCTGGCCACGCTGGGCGACAATCCGCTGCCGGACAGCTACGTGGTGAAACTGGACGCCTTCCGCAACGCCCAGGCCGGCGGCGACGTCGATGCGCTGGCCGGGCAGATCCGCGCTTTGGCCGGCGTCGATACGGTGCAGGTCGATTCGGCCTGGGTCAAGCGCCTGGCCGCGCTGCTGAATATTCTGCGCCTGGCGCTGCTGTTGCTGGCGGCCACGCTGGGCACGGTGGTGGTGGCGGTGATCTTCAACACCATCCGCCTGCAGGTGATGACCCAGCGCGAGGAAATCCTGGTGTCCAAGCTGATCGGCGCCACCGACAGCTTCATCCACCGTCCCTTCTATTACACCGGCGCCCTGCTGGGCCTGTGCGCCGGCGGGGTCGCCCTCGGCGCGGTGACGCTGGCGCTGCGCCCGCTGAACACCGCGATTGCCGAATTTGCCAGGTTATACGCCTCGGAATTCCAGCTGGCGCCGCTGCCGCCGCTGGCGGTGGCCGGCCTGCTGGCCCTGTCGGCCGGCCTCGGCCTGATCGGCGCCCGCCTCTCGGTCAAGCGCCATACCGCCCGCCTGAACTAATCCCCATGCCCGCTCCGTGCGTGCGCGCACGGAGCGGCGCTGCTGCCGGGCTTAGGATGTTTTTCATCGTTAAGCCAGACCTAAGATCCATCGCGCATTCTAATACAACAGAAATCTCCATAGTATTTTTGCTATGAAGCCCATAGAAATCGGATGATTGGCACTCATCGACAGAGAGTGCTAATATATGTTCGACAGAGTACGTTAGTGCTCATAAGCAATCTCAAGCGAAGGAAACGAAAATGACGATGATGTCCGTGGTACCTGCAAAAAACAGTGCTCTGGGACTCGGGTTTAGTGGCAACCTGGGGAACCTGGATGCCTATATTTCGGCCGTAAATCGCCTGCCGATGCTTACGCACGAAGAAGAAATCTCGCTGGCCAAGCGCCTCAAGGAGCAAGCCGACCTCGGCGCCGCCCAGCAGCTGGTGATGTCTCACCTGCGCCTGGTGGTCTCGATCGCGCGCGGCTATCTGGGCTACGGCCTGCCGCATGGCGACCTGATCCAGGAAGGCAATATCGGCCTGATGAAGGCGGTCAAGCGTTTCGACCCCGATCAGGGCGTGCGCCTGGTGTCGTACGCCATGCACTGGATCAAGGCCGAGATGCACGAATACATCCTGAAGAACTGGCGCCTGGTTAAAGTGGCCACCACCAAGGCCCAGCGC
This sequence comes from Duganella sp., assembly GCF_039595735.1. NCBI lineage: Bacteria > Pseudomonadati > Pseudomonadota > Betaproteobacteria > Burkholderiales > Oxalobacteraceae > Duganella > Duganella sp. Next base: position 107,187 of record NZ_JBCNLB010000004.1, on the reverse strand, counting down.
AAGCTGTTCTTCAACCTGCGCAGCCATAAGCAAGGCCTGGACGCCATGACCCCGGCCCAGATCGACCAGCTGGCCAAGACGCTGGACGTCAAGCGCGAGGAAGTGATCGAGATGGAAACCCGCCTGAGCGGCCGTGACATCGCGCTGGAATCGCCTACCGATGACGAAGACGACAAGTTCGCGCCGATCGCCTACCTGTCGTCCGAAGCGTCGGAGCCGACCCGCGTGCTGGAAGCCGAACAGGTGACCCGTCTGCAGTCGGAAGGTCTGGAAGAAGCGCTGGGCAAGCTGGACGCCCGCTCGCGCCGCATCATCGAAGCGCGCTGGCTGGCCAACGACGACGGTTCGGGCGCCACGCTGCACACGCTGGCGGACGAATTCGGCGTCTCGGCCGAGCGTATCCGCCAGATCGAGGCCGCCGCGCTGAAGAAAATGAAAGGCGCCCTGGCCGCCTACGTGTAAGCCGTCACCACTCTCCCCGGAATGCCGCCGGCGCCTGCGCCGCGCGGCATTTTTTTTACCCGTCCTTTGACATGGCGCTGATGGCGTGCCGTTCGTGCGCCGTCCGCGTGGTCTTTTTGTTAAGCTTGCTGGCAAAGGATGCAGGAGTCTCCGATGAAAACAACCATCTTGCGGCAGCTGATTGTGCTGCCGCTGCTGGTGGCCGTCATGGCCGCGCTGCACGCCTGTGGCAGCACCAGCAGCGTCGCCGGCGTCAAGCGCAGCAGTGCGCCGGCCGCCTTCACCCAAACCTATGTGCTGCGACAGGGGAGCAGCGTGATGATTACGCCGGCCGCCACCGCCAACGGCGGCGCCAGCGTGGCGCCGTCCGCTCCGGTGCTGCGGCTGGAACGGGTCAATGACAGCCGCTGCCGTGAGGGCGCGGTGTGCGTCTGGGCCGGCTACATCAGCTTCAGCTTCGCGCTGCAGCAGCCGGACGGCAGCGCCAGCAACTTTGTGCTGTCGGACAACATGCCCAACGGCACGCCCAGCGTGACGCGCAACGGCCTCAGTTTCACGCTGGCCGGCTTCACGCCGCAGCAGGCGCCGTCGAAAAATGAAACCACGCCGGATTATCAGGTAAGCTTAAAGGTGAGCAACATTAATCCACCTTAAACCTTGTCCACATGACCACCAGACTGCCGCGCACCGTACTCGTTTCCTCGATCCTGATTTCCCTGACGCTGCCGGCTGCCGCCAAGACCCCGGTTGCCACCGGCACCGGCGGCGCCGTGGCCACCATCAGCGAACCGGCTTCGCAAGCGGCCATCGCCATCCTGAACCAAGGCGGCAACGCGGTCGATGCGGCGGTGGCGGCCGCCGCCACGCTGGGCGTGACCGATCCGTTCAGCTGCGGCATCGGCGGCGGCGGTTTCATGGTGATTTACCTGGCCAAGGAAAAGCGCGTGATCACCATTGACCACCGCGAAACGGCGCCAGCCAGCTTTACGCCCACCGTGTTTTTGAAAGACGGCAAGGAACTCGATTTCGAGGAAGTGCTGGCCAGCGGCCGCTCGGTCGGCGTGCCAGGCACGGTGCGCGGCTGGCACGAGGCACTGGACCGCTATGGGTCGATGTCGTTCAAGCAGGTGCTGGCGCCGGCGATCAGGGTGGCCACGCAAGGGTTCAAGGTCAATGACAACTTCTCGCGCCTGGTGCAAGGCAACGAGGCCAAGTTTGCCAAATTTCCCGCCACGGCGGCGCTCTACCTGCGCAATGGCAAAGCCATCCCGGCCGGCACCATGCTGCGCAATCCGGACCTGGCCAAGGCTTACCGCGAGCTGGCGGCCGGCGGCGTCAAGGTTTTCTACACCGGCAAACTGGCGCGCGCGGTGGCCGACACGGTCAATGCCAACGGCGGCAGCATGACGCTGGCCGACCTGTCCAACTACGAAGCGCGCCTGCGCCAGCCGGTGCACAGCACCTATCGCGGCTATGATTTATACGGCATGCCGCTGCCCAGCAGCGGTGGCGTGGCGGTGGCCGAGGCGCTGAATATCCTGGAAGGCTACGACCTCAAATCGCTGCCGCGCGCCAAGGCAGAACACCTGTATCTGGAAGCCAGCCGCCTGGCTTTCGCCGACCGCAACGCTTACCTGGCCGATCCTGAATATGTCGACGCGCCAGTGGCCGGACTGCTGAGCAAGGATTACGCCGCGCGCCGCCGTGAGCTGATCAATCCGGTGCAGGCCAGCGTGCAGGCGCCGGCAGGCGACCCTTATCCGTTCCAGAACGACGTCAGCGTACCGCTGCGTCCCAACGCCAACAAGCTGCTGGCGGAAGGGGCGCACACCACCCACCTCACCGTCTCCGACAAGGACGGCAACGTGGTCTCCTACACCTACACGATTGAATCATGGGGCGGCAGCGGCATCGTGGTGCCGGGCTATGGCTTCCTGCTGAATAACGAGATGACCGATTTCGATTTTTCCGGTCCTTCGCCCAACGTGCCGGAAGCCGGCAAGCGCCCGCGCAGCAGCATGTCGCCCACCATCGCCTTCAAGGATGGCAAGCCGGCGTTCTCGATCGGCAGCCCAGGCGGCGCCACCATCATCACCACCGTGATGCAGACCATCTTCAACTACGTGGATCTCGGCATGTCAATGCCGGATGCGCTGAACGCGCCGCGCCTGTCAGAGCGCAATGGCATGGCGACCGATGTGGAACCGGGCTTCGTAGGCAGTGCACAGGCGCAGGCACTGGAAAAGACCGGTCAGCACTGGAGCAAGACGCCGGAAGAAATCGGCGCGGCCAATGCACTGGTGTTCAATCCCGACGGCACGGTGACGGCGGTCAGCGAAGGCAAACGCCACGGCGTCGGCAGCGCGCTGGTACAAAAAAGCGCGCACTAAACGAATTGCGGGATGCGCAGGCTGGACGAAGAGCGATAAGTCCAGCTGAGCGTCTGCAACCAGGCCTGCAGCGTCGGGCCTTGCCGCTGGTCGCGCATGGCGGTCAGCATGCCCTGCAAGGCCCCTGCCGCGAGCGCGCAAGCCAGCGCGTGATGGGGGCACGCCGCTGCGCCAAAGCCCAGGCCATAACTGCAGCCATCGCTGCGGGCGTCGCGGCTGGCGGCTGCCAGCAGCAGCAAAATCTTCTGACCTGCTTTCAGCTGCACGCCGCCGATTTCGCAATCGCGCGTGACCATGCGGCGCGTGTTCTGCACCGGCGGATCGAAGCGGCTGACGGCGCACAGCAGTGCCTCCATGTCCTGCGGGCCGCTGCGTTCCTCTTCCGGCTCGCGCAGCAGGGCCAGCACGCTATTGCCGATCAGTCCCGCCGCGGCCTCATAGGCCAGCGCCGGCAAATGCGTACCGCCACCGGCGCCGGCCATCGCCAGCTCCGGCACGCAGATCATCCATTGCGACAGTTTGTCGGCCCGCCACAGGCGGCGGCCGATCAGTTGCGCACATTCGCGCGCGGCGTGCGGATCGGCGCCGGCGATGGCTGCGGGTGCCGGCGCCGCGCAGTCGGGATGCGCCATCACTTCGTTCACACGCTCCGCGCTGGCCGCCACCCACATTTCCAGGCAGGGATCGAAATGCCAGCCTTGCGAGGCTGCCAGCGCGTCGTAATAGGGATACGGATTGCCGTGCGTGACGGCAGCAAGCGCGTGAGGGAATGGCAGATCGTTGGGTTTCATAATCGCTCCGGCAGCTAAGCCATGATTAAGAATGCGGTCACAATATTAGCGCTGGCTTTATTGACTCGCCATCAACCACTTGGGAGAAGACATGAAAAACTGGATGCGCGCCAACAAGGGTTTTCTGATGTTCCTGATGCTGTTCGGGATCTTCCGCACCGCGGTCGCCGACTGGAATCCCATCCCGTCTTCTTCCATGCATCCCAACCTGCTGGAAGGCGATGTGGTCTTCGTCAACCGCCTGGCCTACAACGTCAAGGTGCCGCTGACCGACATCGTCATCAGCCCGACCGGCGAACCGCAGCGCGGCGACATCGTCACCTTCTCCTCGCCAGTGAACGGCACGCGTCTGATCAAGCGCGTGATCGCCCTGCCCGGCGACCGCGTGGAAATGCGCAATGAGCAGCTCATCATCAACGGCCAGCCGGCCAGCTACAGCACCATCAGCCACGCCACCGAAAACGTCCAGGGCGTGGGCGAACTGGCGGCAGTGCGGGTCGATGAGTCGCTGGGCCAGCGCAGCCACGCCATCCAGTTTCTCCCGCAGGTAAAGGCGCGCCGCGATTTCGACGCCATCGTCGTACCGCCCGGCCAATACATGATGTTGGGCGATAACCGCGACAACAGCGAGGACTCGCGCTACATCGGCCTGGTGCCGCGCGCCCTGCTGATCGGCCGCGCCGAACGCGTGCTGGCATCGGCCGACATCACCGGCAACTGGATGCCGCGCACCGAACGCTTTGGCATGAGCCTCTACCCAAAGCAGTAGCACGCGCACCAGCAGTGTTATGATGGCGTAGTAAATTCATAACATTGCTGGTGTCCTCATGATCGAGTTTCAAGGCCTGTCCAAAGTCTACGGCAGCTTCAACGCCGTCAAGCCGCTGTCGCTGACAGTGCAGCGCGGCGAAGTGTTCGGCTTCCTCGGTCCCAACGGCGCAGGCAAGACCACCACCATCCGCATGATGATGGGCATTCTGGTGCCCAGCGGCGGCCACGTGCTGATCGACGGCCTGGATTGCCACGCCGAGCCGGCCGAGGTAAAACGCCGGGTCGGCTACCTGCCCGACACCCCCATCTTTTACGACTACCTGCGCGGACGCGAGATCCTGCAATTCGTCGGCGAAATGCACGGCTTCCCCCGTGCCGAAGCGGCCGAGCGCAGCACGCGCCTGCTGGCGGAATTCGGCTTGCAGGAAGCCGGCGAAGACTACGCCGTCAACTACTCGCTCGGCATGAAGAAGCGCCTGGGACTGGCCTGCGCGCTGATCCACGATCCGGCGGTGCTGATCCTGGATGAACCGATCAACGGCCTCGATCCGCGCGCCTCGCGCGACGTGCAGGAGCGGCTGCTGGCGGCAGCGGCGCGCGGCGTCACCATCTTTGTTTCGACCCACCTGCTGGACATGGCGGAAAAGCTGTGCGACCGCGTCGGCATCATTCACCGCGGCGAACTGGTGGCCACCGGCACACTGGATGAAATCCGCGCCGAGTCCTCGGCCAGCGGCTCGCTGGAAGACGTGTTCCTCAAGATTACCGACGAAGCCGCGGAAGAGACGGCGCAATGAGCGTGCTGCAAACCATCTGGCTGATGACGCGGATGCGCCTGACGCGTCAGCGCAATATGCTGTTCAATAACCTGTTCCGCTTCAAGAAGAAAAGTCCGCGCGATGGCATCGCCGCCAAGCGCAGCAACCTGTGGATACTGACGGCGCTGACCATGGTCTTCATGACCTTCTCGTTTGTCAGCATGTCCAACAACGTGGTGGTCAACATGCAGTGCCACCTCGATGCAGCCAGCGAATGCCGCTACATCGACAAGGAAGGCGATGTCCATGTCGATCACGACACCGCCGCCGAGGAACTGGCCACCGCGCCGTTTTCCGCACCGCTGCTGCATGGCCTGACGATGGAGGTCAGCATCCTGTTCTTCATCGCCGTGCTTATGCCGCTTGGGAACAAGGAGATGGCGCAGCCGGACTGGGATCTGGAATGGCTGGTGACCATGCCGGTGGAGCGCGGCACGCTGCTGTGGGGCCGCGTGCTGGAACGCAGCGCCAGCAACCTCGCGGGCTGGTTCGCGCTGCTGCCGGCGTTCGGGGTGATCGCCTGGCACTCGGGCCATGCGTGGAGTGTGCTGCCGGTCGCGCTGCTGGCCAGCGCTACGCTGCTGCCGCTGGCGGCCATGCTGCACACGCTGGCCGACACCGGCCTGCGCATGTGGCTCCCGGCTGCGCAGCTGCGCAACATGCAGGCGGTGACCGGCTTGTTCAATCTGCCGCTGATCTACTTCGTCATGGCGCTCGGCATGCCGCAGGCGAACGGCTTCGCCATGGATTGGGCGCGCGCGTTTCCGGGCTGGGTCAGCTGGACGCCGCCAGGGCTGATACTGCAAGCGATCCAGGCACAGGACGGTGCGCAACTGGCCGCCCGCGTCGCACTGCTGCTGGCGCAAACGGCGCTGCTGATGTGGGCCGGCATGGCGCTGTTGCGTCATCAGCTGCGTCACGGCGTGGTCAACTCGGGCCAGCGCGAAAGCGCGCGCCGCGTATCGCCAACCACCGTCAGCGCAGCCGGACCACGCGCCTGGCTGGCCACCGTGGTCTCGCCCATCAAGCGCCGCGAGCTGCGCCTGCTGAGCCGCGATCGCAACTTCATGTTCCAGACCTTGCTGCTGCCAGTAATCATCATCGGCAGCCAGATGGTCTTCAACGGTAAGCTGAATAGCCTGGGCGAGCTGGGTGAACATCACACGCTGGCCGCAGCGATCGCCTTTGGCCTTGGCGTCTATGTGCTGATGTTGTCCGCCTTCCAGACGCTCAACAATGAAGGCCATGTCCTGTGGCTGCTGTACACCGTGCCGCGCTCGATCGAAAGCATATTGAAGGAAAAGGCGCAGCTGTGGGGCGCGCTGACCATGGCCTATCCGGCCGTGGTGCTGGCCATCACCGGCTACTACACCACGCATTTTGAATGGACCCAGCTGGTGCTGGTGCTGAGCGTGATTGCCGGCATTCCGATTTACTCGATGATCGCCGTCTCGCTGGGCGTATTCGCCTGCGATCCGCAGGCAGTGGACGTGCGCACCCGCGTACGGCCGACGTACGTCTATCTCTACATGCTGCTGGCCAGCTTCTATACCTGGTCGATCTACACCAGCGTGTGGTCGCAAAAACTGGTGGTGCTGGTGCTGACCGCATCGATGGCGCTGGCCCTGTGGCAGAAGGCGCGCGACTCCCTGCCCTACCTGCTCGATCCGGCCGCCGCGCCGCCGGCGCGCGTCTCCACCGCCGACGGTTTGATTGCCGCCACCGCCTTCTTCATCCTGCAAGCCTTTGTGCTGCTGTTCTTCGACAAGATAAGCCTGCAGGCAGTCACCGTCGCCTTCAGCATCGCCGGGGTGACCGTGTATGGCTTGATGCGGCTGGTGTACTGGCGCAGCAAGGCGGCCGGCGTGCCGGCCATCGTGCGCGGCATGAACTGGGGCGTGGCGCTGCGCAACGCGGCGATTGCCGCTGCTGCCGCCTGCGCCGCCGGCATAGCCTACATGATGGCGATCCAGCACACCGCATTGTGGGCGGAAATCGCAAAAGCCGCCGCCGCAACCCGTGGCTCGCGTGGCTGGATACTGGCGCTGGCCGTGGTGGCGGCGCCGTTGTGCGAGGAATTCATCTTCCGTGGCCTGATCTACGGCGGCTTGCGCCGTTCGATGAACGCCGTGCCGGCGATGGTGATGAGCGCCGCCATCTTCGCGGTGGTGCACCCGCCGCTATCAATGCTGCCGGTATTCGTGCTGGGCCTGTGCGCCGCCTGGACCTATGAGCGCAGCAAAACCCTGCTGGCGCCGATGCTGGTGCACGCGACATACAACGCCGTCGTCCTCGGCAGCCAGTACTTCAGCTGACTTTGGGCAGCGCCGCCACCACCTTGATCTCGAAGTCGAAGCCATACAGCCAGGTGACGCCAATGCCGGTCAATGTAGGATGCGGCGCAGCGCCCCAGAACTCCTGAACGATAGGCCAGGCACGCTCAAAGGTGGAAGCCGGATCGACCATAAAAACGGTAACGTCGATCACATCATCGAAGGTGCAGCCGGCGGCGGCCAGAATCGCATTCAGATTCTGGAATGCCAGCCGCACCTGCGCCTCCAGTTCCGGTTCCGGCGAACCATCCGGCCGGCTGCCCACCTGGCCGGAGACAAACAACAGGCCATTGGAACGAATGGCCGGCGAATAGCGGTTACGCTCATACAACGCCTGTCGGCCCGGTGGAAAAACAACATCGCGTACAGTCATGATCAACTCCTTGTTGGTGATGACCAGACTTTAAACAGCCGTCACGGCGCGATAAACAGGCAAGTCGTACAATGACTGTTTGGCGATCCCAAACAATCAACTCCCATGGACCGATTCGATACTTTGCTGGCATTCGTGCGCGTGGTGGAAGCCGGCAGCTTCACCAAGGCCGCGCAGACGCTCCACATGAGCAAGACCACCGTGTCGCAACTGGTGCAGCAGCTGGAAGCGCGGCTGCAGGTCAAGCTACTCAACCGCACCACGCGGCAGGTCAAGGTCACGCCGGAAGGCGCAGCCTATTACGACCGCGTGGTGCGCGTGCTGGGCGATCTGGAAGATGCGGATGATGTCCTCGCCGGCGAACAGGCGATACCGCGCGGACGCCTGCGCATTGACGTCCCCAGCCCTTTTGCACGCCTGCTGCTGATGCCGGCACTGCCCGACTTTCATCGGCGCTATCCGGAGATCCAGGTCATCATGGGCGTCAGCGATCGCACGGTGGATGTCATCGGTGACAACGTCGATTGTGTGCTGCGCGGCGGCGAAATCACCGAACCATCGCTGGTTGCACGGCGTATCGTGGACCTGCGGCTCGGGGCCTATGCCTCGCCGGGGTATCTGCAAGCTGCCGGAACGCCCGCGCATCCACAGGATCTGGAACAGGCGCCGCACCACATGGTCGGCTTCCTGCGCTCCAGCAGCGGCACCGTTGCCCCCGTGCCGCTACGGCGCGGGGAGGAGTCGTTTGAGTTAAAAGGCCGTTATGTCGTCGCCGCCGACGACGGCAACGCTTATCTGGCGGCAGGCCTCGCCGGCATGGGCGTGCTCTGGATGCCGCGCTATATGGCTGAGGCGCATCTAGCCCAAGGCGAGCTGGTTCCGCTGTTCGAAGACTGGCAGCTCCCCCCCATGCCGATGTACCTCGCCTATCCGCAGAACCGCCATCTCAGCTCCCGGCTGCGCGTGTTCATCGCGTGGATCGACGAGTTGATTAAAGCTACTCAGTCCTTGTAGCGCACCTCGGCCAGCGCGAAAGCGCCGCCGTGGTAGGTGACCGAGGCGTTCTTGTCCGGATATTCGCCGCTGTCCGGGAAGTTGGCGTCGAACTGCGACGAGCTGTCTTTCGGCTTGTAGCCCAGGTGCGAGGCCTTGCTGTTGTCCCACCACGCCACTTCGTTGTCCGACATGCCGAACAGGATGGTGTAGCCGACGCGGGTCGCGAACAGCGAGCGGCGCAGCGCCTCCACCAGATCGTCGTAGCTCAGCCACGTCACCATCATGCGGCGGTCCTTCGGTTCGGGGAACGAGGAACCGATACGCAGGCTGACGGTTTCCAGGCCGGTGCGGTCCCAGTAGTAGCTGGCCAGCTGCTCGCCAAAGCATTTGCTCACGCCGTAGAACGAATCCGGACGGGTCGGCGCGGTGGCGTCGATGTAGTCGGTGTTGCGGTAGAAGCCCACGGTGTGGTTCGAGCTGGCGAAGATGATCCGCTTCACACCCTTCTTGTGCGCAGCCTCATAGATGTTGGCCGTGCCGAGAATGTTGGCGTGCATGATGTTCTCGAAGGTGTTCTCGGTCGAGATGCCGCCAAAGTGCAGCACCGCGTCCACGCCTTCCATCATCTTCATCACCGCGGCCTTGTCAGCCAGGTCGCACTGCACGATTTCTTCGCCTTCGCGCGCTTCGCCCATGTCGGCGATATCGGACAGCACCACCACATCCGCCCAGGGTTTGATGCGGTCGCGCAGAACTTTACCCAGGCCGCCGGCGGCGCCGGTCAGCAGCAGTCGTTTGAATGGTTTTGCCATGTTAGTCTCTTCTCTTGTTATCAGGTCACTGGGGCCGGGTTGAACAGCACCAGTGCATTGTGCAGTTTCCACTTTTCAGCGTAGGTCTCACGGCCGCTGGCCACATCAAGCATCAACTGGAACATCTCCCAGCCCACTTCCGCGATAGTGGCTTCGCCGCTGGCGATGCGGCCCGCGTTGACGTCCATCAGGTCGTGCCAGCGGCGCGCCAGGTCGTTGCGGGTGGCGACTTTAATCACCGGCACTTCGGCCAGGCCGTACGGCGTGCCGCGGCCGGTGGTGAAGATGTGCAGGTTCATGCCGGCCGCCACTTGCAGCGTGCCGCAAATGAAATCGCTGGCCGGCGTGGCCGCGTAGATCAGGCCTTTCTGCGTCAGCTTTTCGCCCGGCGACAGCACGCCGGAAATCGGCGCGCTGCCCGACTTCACGATCGAGCCCATGGCTTTCTCAACGATGTTGGACAGGCCGCCCTTCTTGTTGCCCGGCGTGGTGTTGGCGCTGCGGTCTACACCGCCGCGCGTCAGGTAATTGTCGTACCACTCCATCTCGCGGATCATGGCCTCGGCCACTTCCGGCGTGGTGGCGCGCGAGGTCAGTTGGTCGATGCCGTCACGGACCTCGGTCACTTCCGAGAACATCACGGTGGCGCCGGCGCGCACCAGCAGATCAGTGGCAAAGCCCACCGCCGGGTTGGCGGTCACGCCGGAGAAGGCATCGCTGCCGCCGCACTGCACGCCCACCACCAGTTCGGAGGCAGGCACGGTTTCGCGCTGACGCCTGTTCAGTTCCGCCAGATTGATTTCGGCCTGCTTCATGATGGATTCGATCATCGACATGAAGCCGACGTGCTGCGCGTCCTGCAGACAGACCAGGCCCGGATCGGCGCCGCCGGCGTTCTGGATCGGGATCGAGCCTTTCGGGAACAGGCGCGTCGGCTGCAGCTTTTCGCAACCAAGGCTGACCACCATGGCCTGGCCGCCGAAGTTGGGGTTCAGCGCGATATTGCGGATGGTGCGGATCGGGATGTTGGCGCCCGGCGCGTCAATCGCCACGCCGCAGCCGTAGGTGTGCTCCAGCCCCACCACGTCGTCGACGTTGGGGTACTTCGGCAGCAGTTCCTGCTTGATGCGCTCCACCGCAAACTCCACCACGCCCGACACGCATTGCACGGTGGTGGTGATCGCCAGGATGTTGCGCGTGCCGACGCTGCCGTCCGCGTTGCGATACCCCTGGAAGGTATAGCCTTCCAGCGGTTCCATCGGCGGCGGCTTGACGGTGGCAATCGGCAGGCCTTCCAGCTCGCGCGCGGCCGGCATCTCGACATTGTGCTCGGCCAGCCAGCTGCCGGCCGGCAGATCCTTGGCGGCGAAACCGATGGTGACGTTGTAGCGGATCACGCGGTCGCCCTTGGCCAGGTCGCGCAGCGCCACCTTGTGGCCTTGCGGGACCGCTTCCAGCAGCGCCAAGCCATTGGGGAACACAGCGCCGGCCGGCAGGCCGCCGTCGTTGACGACAATCGCCACGTTATCGTTGTCGTGCATGAGGATGTAGCGCGGAGTGTTTGCGCTGGCGGGAGTGGTCATCTGGCTTTCCTACGTTGTTTTTTAGTCTCGAAAAGTGGTCTGACCACTTCTGTTGTTGGCCGGCCATCTCTGCGTTGTGGCCTGCGCGCCACAGTCTGAAAACCGCATGTTTCCTAGGGAAGAGACCTGGTTGACATGGGGCGCAGACGGCTGCCCGATGAATTCAGTATGCCATTTAAAAATTAATTTGGCTAGTCCACATTGCGTATTTGGTCTGACCACCTTAGAATGGCCTGACCAGATGGCAAATCAATAAGCCACAAAAGAGACGAGACACCGATGCTGAAAAAGACCGCACTTCCTGCCGACAGCAATGCCCACGAGCCGCGCCTGTACCGCGTGGTGGCTGACCGCATCCAGGAACTGATCCGCAACGAAAACATCGCCGCCGGCGAGCGCCTGCCGTCCGAGCGCGACCTGGCCACCAAGCTGAGCGTCAGCCGCGCCTCCCTGCGCGAAGCCCTGATCGCCCTTGAGCTGGGCGGCGTGATCGAAGTGCGCGGCGGCTCCGGCGTGTACGTCAGCGAACTGCCGGAACCGGCCGAAGCCGACCTGCCGGAAGCCGGCCCCGGTCCCTTTGAAGTGCTGTCCGCGCGCCGCCTGATCGAATCCGAGATCGCCGCGATTGCCGCCCGGGTGGCTACTGACAGCGCCATCGACGCCATCCTGCAAGCGGTGGTGGAGATGGAAAAACACCACGCCAATTATTCAAGCAACGAGCAGGCCGACCGCAACTTCCACCTGGCCATTGCGCGCGCCACCGGCAACAGCGCGCTGGTTGGATCGCTGAACTACCTGTGGGATCAGCGCGGCCGCCTGTGGCACAAGCTCAAGGAACATTTCCAGACCGAGGAACTGCGTCAGGAAACGCTGAAGGACCACCGCCGCATCCTGGAGGCGATTGCCGCCCACGATCCGGCCGCGGCGCGCAAGGCCATGCGCGCCCACCTGGAGCGCGTGACCCGTACCTTCTCGCGCGGCTAGACAGTATCTGTAGCAAACGCAGGTCCGGCCTCGATGCCGGCCGCGTCAATAAAGCAATCAAGTTATCGACCGACTCGACCTCGGCCCGGCTGCGCAGGCAGCGCAGCGGCCCTCGTCTTAGCGGCACGGAGTACGCGAGGTGCTCCACTCACGCCGGCGCTTTTCAGCGCAGCGTATAACTTTATTCAAGAGACGAAGGAGACAACACCATGAAGTCCGAGCACCCGGTCCAGAAACGTTCCGCACAACCCCGCCTGCTGCTGTCCGCCATTAGCCTGGCTGTGCTGACACTGGCCAACCAGGCAGCGGCGCAAAACGCCAGCGACGATGCCAACATGACCCGCGTCGAAGTGACCGGTTCGAGCATCAAGCGCGTCGCCAATGAAGCATCGCTGCCTGTTACCACCGTCAAAGCCGAGGACCTGGTCAAGCAAGGCATGACCACCCTGGCCGACTTCATGATGGCGCTGCCGCAATCGGCCTCGCTGGCGCCATCGAACGCCGGCTCCGGCACCAACATCAACCTGCGCGGCCTGGGCGTGAACCGCACCCTGGTACTGCTGAACGGCCGCCGCCTGGCCAACGAGGCGATTGCCGACGGCTACGCCAACCTGGACGTGATTCCGATGTCCGCCATCGCCCGCGTTGAAGTGCTGCGCGACGGCGCCTCTTCGATCTACGGTTCCGACGCCATCGGCGGCGTGGTCAACTTCATCACCAAGACCCAGTTCGAAGGCACGCAGCTGACCGCACAAGCCGTGCAGCCCGAGAAAAAAGGCGGCGGCGACGAACAGCGCCTGACTGCCACCTGGGGCAAGGGCAACCTGGAACGCGATGGCTGGAGCTTCTACGCCACCATCGACGCACACCAGCGCTCGCGCCTGGCCGCATCGGATCGCGCTTATCTGAGCTCGGTAGAAAAACTGACCGCACTGGGTCGCGCGCCGACCCTGGGCACCGGCGGCAACGCCACCCCGGCCAACTTCACCACGCCAACCAACAAGAACGCGCAGAACCCTTACGCGGCCAGCGGCTGCCTGGCGCCGTACTCCATCGTCGGCCAGAAAGGCACGTGCGTACTGGATGCCAATGAATACGGCACCGCGCTGTACGCCAACCAGCAGGTCACCTTCTACGCCCGCGGCAACTACAAGATCAGCGAAGACCACGTGATCAGCGTCGACTACTCGCGCGGCGAAGAATTCATCAAGGCCACCCGCAACCCGACCAATGCGCTGGCCGTCAATGGCGTAGCGCCGATCCTGCCGTCGACCAGCAAATGGTATCCAGGCGGCAGCGGCGGCGTGCCTGCCGTGGCAGGCCTGAACGGCGCGCCACTGACCCTGACCTGGGCCGTGGCCGACCTGGGCCTGGCCACCACCAAGGACGTGCAGCTGAACCAGCGCCTGGCCGTCAGCGATGAAGGCACGCTGGCAGGCTGGGACTACAAGGCCGGCCTGGTGATCGGTATCTCGAACCGCGACAATTACTACTACGACGGCTACGTCAAAGGCCAGGGCCTGCTGGACGGTCTGAAAAACGGCAAGCTGAATCCATTCGGCCTGCAGGATGCCGAAGGCAAGGCGTATCTGGATTCGATCAGCGTGGACGGCGCCAAGAACCGTACCTCGAAGTCGACCTTCACCGGCATCGACATCACCGCCAGCCGCGCCCTGACCGAACTGCCAGGCGGTTCGCTGGCACTGGCAATCGGCGCCGACCTGCACCGCGATACCACCGAGGACACCAAGCTGGCCGTGGTCAGCGACGTCACCTATGCCAACACCAGCCCATCGCACGGCGAAGGTGCGCGTAACGTGGCCGCGGTGTTCACCGAGATCAACGCGCCTATCACCAAGACCCTGGAACTGAACGGCGCCGTGCGTGCCGACCATTTCAGCGACTTCGGCACCACCGTCAATCCAAAGATCAGCTTCCGCTGGGAGCCTAGCAAGCAACTGATGTTCCGCGGTTCGGCCAACACCGGCTTCCGCGCGCCGACCCTGTTCGACGCCTACGGCTACCGCCTGCCGGGCGCCACCGGCCTGACCGCCGCCAAGTGGGACGATCCGGTACTGTGCCCTGGCGGCACCCCGGGCGTGGCCGGCACCGGCACCGCGCTGCCGGGCTACGTGGCTTCGACCGTCTGCAACACCACCCTGCCCAAGCAGACCGGCTCCAACGCCGGCCTGAAACCGGAAAAGTCGAAAGGCTACACGCTGGGCGTGGTGATGGAACCGATCAAGAACAGCATGATCTCGCTGGACTACTGGAACATCCGCATGACCGACATGCTGGCCAACCTGCCGGAGCAGGTTTACTTCCTGTACCCGCAGCAGTATGCGTCGTACTTCGTGCGTAACGCCGACCGCACCATCAACTACATCAACAACACCACCATGAACCTGGGTGGCCAGAAGGCAGCTGGTGTGGACGTGTCGGGTTCGTACTCGTTCCCGAAAACCGCGTACGGTGATTTCAAGGTGTCGATCGACGGTACTTACCTGACCCAGTTCGACAACCAGCTGTATGCAGGCAGCCCGTTCGTGTCGAACATCGGCCAGTTCGGCCTGGCCAGCAACGGCACCACGTCGAGCTTCCCGATCATCACCTATCGCTGGAAGCATACGGCAAAGCTGAACTGGGCCAAGGGTAACTGGAACATGCAGCTGACCCAGAACTACAACTCGAAATACACCGACCAGAATCTGGTGGCCAAGCAGTACTGGCGCAACATCAACTCGTACAAGCAATGGAACTACACCGCGACCTACAACGGCTTCAAGAACATGCAAGTGGTGGCTGGCATCACCAACCTGTTCAACGCGCCGCCGCCAGCAACCAACAGCAGCCTGTATAGCTTTGGTTACCTGAGCAGCGCCGCCAGCCCGATCGGCCGCGCCTACAATGTACGTGTGACTTACAACTTCTAATCCGCCTGAGTAGGGGCGCCGGACCGGAACCACGGCCGGCGCCTTTTTTTTGCCGGGACCTCACCATGAAAACCCTGATTACCTGCCTCGCCGCCGCAACCACCTTGCTGGCCGGCGGCGTGCACGCGGCCGATAAGCCTGTCCGCTTCATCCTGGTCGGCGATTCCACCATGGCCAACAGCAGCGGTTACGGCGACGCTTTCTGCGCGCGCGTCAATCGCGCCAACACCTGCATCAACCTGGCGAAAGGCGGGCGCAGTTCCGGCAGCTTCCGCGCCGAAGGCCGCTGGGATGAAGTGGAAGGCCTGTTGCGCGGCGCGGCCGCCTACCGGGCCACCTATGTGCTGATCCAGTTTGGGCACAACGACCAGCCGGGCAAGCCCGGGCGCTCGACCGATCTGAAAACCGAATTCCCCGTCAACATGGCACGCTATGCGCAGGAAGTAAAAGCGCTGGGCGGCGTGCCGGTGCTGGTCACGCCGCTGACCCGCCGCACCTTCAAGGATGGCGTGTTGGAGAACAATCTTGGCCCCTGGGCTGACGTCATCCGCGCCACCGCGGCCGCGCAAAAAACACCGCTGCTGGACCTGAACGCGGACAGCTACGCCGCCGTGCAGGCCATGGGCCAGGATGAGGCGGACACGCTGGCCATGGTGCCGCGTCCCGCCGACTATGGCGCGGCGCCGGCCGCCGGTAAAGTGGAAGTCGCGGGGGCCGCCAAAACTGCCTTCGACCGCACCCACGTCGGGCCCAAAGGCGCGGCCTATTTCTCGCGCATGGTGATGGAAGAACTCAAGCGCGCCATTCCCGAACTGGCCGGCCAGTTCAAGCCGGAGAACGAACAGTGACGCGTCATCGCATCCCGGCCGCGCTGGCGCTGCTGCTGGCCGCCGGCGCCACGCAAGCGCAAGACACGCGCAAGGTCAATGAGCCGGTCGCGCCCCCTTCATGCACCGTGCTGACCGCAGCGGCGGCAGCCGGCGATGACACCGCGCGCATCCAGTCCGCCATCGACCAATGCCCCGCAGGCCGCGCCGTGCGCCTGACCGGCGGCTTCGTCTCCGGTCCGCTCAGGCTGCGCAGCGGCGTCAGTCTGCTGCTTGACGCCGGCGCCGTGCTGCAAGCCAGTCCGAATCCCAGACTGTACGACCGTGGCGCCAACACCTGCGGCACCGTCGACAAACAGGGACGCGGCTGCAAACCCTTCATCACCATCGACAATGCCAGAGCCAGCGGCATCTACGGCGAAGGCAGCATCGACGGCCAGGGCGGCCGCGTGGTCGAAGGCGGCAGCGAATCATGGTGGCAGCTGGCGCGCCGCGCACAGAAGGAAGACGCGCGCCAGAACGTGCCGCGCCTGATAGAGGTCACCAATTCGCAGGACATCACGCTGCACAAGATCACCCTGCACAACTCGCCCAACTTCCACGTCACGCTGAACAAAGTGGATGGCTTCACCGCCTGGGGCATCCGGATCGACACGCCAGCCACCGCGCGCAATACGGACGGCATCGATCCCATCTCTTCGCGCAACGTCACCGTCGCCTACAGTCATATCCGCACCGGCGACGACAACATCGCCATCAAGGCCGGCAACAACGGGCCCACCGAGAACATCTCCGTGCTGCACAACCGCTTCTACAGCGGCCATGGCATGTCCATTGGCAGCGAAACCAATGGCGGCGTGCGCCGCGTGCTGGTGGAAGACCTGAGCATGGACGGCACCACCTCCGGCCTGCGCATCAAGAGCGACGTCTCGCGCGGCGGCGCCGTGGATCAGGTCAGCTATCGCAACGTCTGCCTGCGCAATGTGAAAACGCCGATCGATATCGGCGCCCGCTACGACGGCAAGGCCGAAGGCACGCTGATTCCGGTCTACACCAACATCAGCTTCGACGACGTGCATAGCGTCACGCCGGGCCGCGTCAGCGTGCAGGGCTACGACGAACAACGTCCGGTGCTGGCCAGACTGCGCAACGTCAGCATCGCCGGCAAGGCAGACCGCAAGATCGAATATGCCAACCTGGCTGGCGAGGCAATCAGCGCCGTCGATACCAGCACCTGCGCCAACCGCTTCGCGCCCTTCCCCGAAACAGCGGCCAGCACACGCCCGCAACTGACGCTGGAGCAGGCAAGGCAATATGCGTACAGCGAGGTCTTGAAATACGTCGGCGTGGCCGGCAAGGAAACCATCGATCCCTGGGATCCGCTGTCCGATCCGCTGGCCAGGGGCGCGGCCTTCACCCCGGACTACATCGTCGACAAGGCCGCGCGCGCTGACGGCGTCCGCATCTTCAACACGGTGCAGGAAGCCGTCAGCCGCGCGGTGCTGGACAGCGCCGGCAAGCGCTTGTACATGCTGGTGAAGCCGGGCGTCTATCCGGAGCTGGTCTATATTCCGGCCTCCGCCGCGCCCATCACGCTGTACGGCGAAGGCAAGGATGCTGCCGCCACGCGCATCACCGCCAGGCTGGATGCATCGGTCACCGGCGCCGCCTACGATGCGCAGCATGGCGCGCAATTCGTCAAGGCCGCGCCGGCGGTGCAGGCGATGTACGCCAGCATCAAGGACCGCGCGCAAATCGGCACCTTCGGCACGCAAACCGTCTGGGCGCAGAACAGCGGCTTCCAGGCACGTAACATCACGTTTGAAAACGGCTACAACAAGGACACCGGCAACGCCCGCGCGGAAGCGCTCCCCAATATCAACAACATCCACCACCAGGCGATCGCGCTGAGCGTGGATAGCGCCGACAAGGCGCAATTCGAAAACGTCCGCCTGATCGGCTTCCAGGACACGCTGTTCCTCAAATCACCGCAACCCGGCAGCACGGTGCGCAGCTTCTTCAACAAATCCTATATCGAAGGCGATGTCGATTTCATCTTCGGCGACAGCACCGCCTACTTCCACCAAAGCGAGATCCGCACGCTGGGCGACCGTGGCGTGTCGTACGTCACCGCACCGGACACGCATGTAAAAAGCAAATACGGTTTCGTCTTCGACAATGTGCGCTTCACGCACGAAGGTGCGAAGACCGGCAACTTCTATCTGCTGCGCCAGTGGTTCCACAGCGCCCGCTGCACACCATACGCGCCGCTGCCAGTGGAAGGCTATAGCTGCACCTATGGCCCGACCAACGGCTACAAGGCACCGACCGGAACGGTGGCGCGCGTGTCGCTGGAAGCGGTCGGCAAGATGGTGGTGCTGAACTCGCGCATCGGCGCGCACATCAACAAACAGCAGCCCTGGTCCGACTGGAACAAGAAAGGCACCATTTCCTACCGC
This sequence comes from Duganella sp., assembly GCF_039595735.1. Lineage (NCBI taxonomy): Bacteria > Pseudomonadati > Pseudomonadota > Betaproteobacteria > Burkholderiales > Oxalobacteraceae > Duganella > Duganella sp. The sequence goes on along the minus strand of NZ_JBCNLB010000004.1, from coordinate 88,655 downwards.
CCGGCCCAATACAGCTCGGACGACCACTGGAACAACCTGATTAAAGCCGGCATCGATCCCGTCAAGGATCTCGGCTACACCGCGCCGCCTTCGCCACCCGACGTTTTCCTCGGTGAGTTCAACAATTCAGATGAATAAGGACTACAGCATGACCATCAATAACCAACGCCGCAACCTGATGAAAGCCTTGCCGGCAGCGGGCCTGTCGTTCGGCTTGCCGGCCGTTGCGGCTACTGCACCCGACCCGTGGCTGCAGGCACAAGCCATCATCGACCACGTCTCAAAGCCGCCCAGGTTCCGCAAGGAAGACTTCAACATCACCGCGTTTGGCGCCAGGACCTGTAAGCTGACCAAGGTGAAAGCATGGATCTCGCACGAAGACCAGGAAGAACTGGGCACGCCGGCTGCCGATGCGCCGGACTGCTACGCCGCCATCAAGGCCGCCATCAAGGCCTGCCATGACGCCGGCGGCGGCCGCGTGGTGATTCCGGCCGGCGACTGGTTCGTGGCCGGCCCTATCGTGCTGCTGTCGAACGTGAACGTCCACCTGAACAAGGGCGCGCACGTCTACTTCAGCCACAACCCAGCGGACTTCGCCAAGTATGGCGATATCGATTGCGGCAAGCATGGCAAGCTGACCATCTCGCGCTGGCAGAGCAACGACTGCCTGAACTACTCGCCGATGGTGTACGCCTACGGCCAGGACAATATCGCCCTCACCGGCGACGACTGGACCGCGATTCTCGACGGCCAGGGCGGCGTGCCGTTCAACGATGCCGGCGACTGCTGGTGGACCTGGAAGGGCAAGCAGAAAACCATCAACTCCATCGGCCAGGGCACCACGCCCAACTTCAAAGCCGGCAAGATGTCGGAGAACACGGTCAATCCACTGAATCCGGTCTCGCTGGCCACCGTGGCGCCGGCACTGACCGAGGCGGAGCGCGTGCTGATTCAAGGCGAAGGCGATAAATGGCGTTCGGACGCGCAGTATCTGCCGGCGCTGTCGGAAGCGGGCGTGCCGCTGTCCAAACGCATCTTCGGCGTTGGCCACTATCTGCGTGCGCCGATGATTCAGCTGATCGGCTGCACCAACGTGCTGCTGCAAGGTTACCGCGTACAGAACACGCCGTTCTGGCAGCACCACCCGGTCCACTGCCGCAATCTGGTCATCCGTAATGTGGAGATGCACAGCCACGGCCCTAACAGCGACGGCTTCGATCCGGAAGCCTGCGATCACGTTCTGGTGGAAGGCTGCACGTTCGATACCGGCGACGACTGCATCGCCATCAAGGCCGGCAAGGATCTCGACACGCAGTACGGGCCGTCGCAAAACATCGTCATCCAGAACTGCATCATGCACAGTGGCCACGGCGGTGTGACCCTGGGCAGCGAGATGGCTGGCGGCATCCAGAACGTGTTCGCGCAAAAGCTGGTGTTCGAGAACGCCAACTGGAAAACCAATCCGCTCAACACGGCGATTCGCATGAAGACCAATATGAATCGCGGCGGCTATCTGCGTAACTTCTACGTGCGTGATTGCACAGTGCCGAATGGCGTGCAGATTTCGCCGTCGTTCTATGCGTCGCTGCCGGGTTCTCCGATCCAGTCGAAGACAGTAGCCACGGCGGCCGGCGCCATCGTCACCTTCGATTGCGACTACACGCCGATCAGCGACAATGTGCGGATTCGTCCGCCGGTGGTCGACAATATCCAGATATCCAACATCAAGGCCGGCAACGTCACCAAGGATGGCAAGACTGCGTCCTGCTTCCAGGCGATCGTGATTCTTGGCCCGGTGGCTTCGGACTACAACGGCCCGCAGCCGGCGCCACCGGTATTCCCGGTGACGAATGTGTCGATCAGCGATTGCGATTTCGGCACACCGGTGAACAGTGCGTCGCCATGGTTCCTCTACAACGTCAAGAATCTGGCGCTGAAGAACGTCACCATTGGCGGCAAGGTGCATAACACGGTGTTGTCGGCATAATGGCGGCGCGCGCGCTGTGGGCGCTGATACTGACCGCGGCTGCCGCTCCGGTGGGTGCAGCGATAACGTCCGTGCAGCCCGCGCACGGCGCCCAGCAGGTCAATCCGGACACGCATCTGGTGCTGCGCTTCGACCAGCCGCCGGTGCTCGGCACATCCGGCCTGATACGCATCTATGATGCCGCCAGCGGCAGGCTGGTGGACGCGCTGGACCTCAGCATTCCCGCTGGCCCGACCGAGCGCACCAAGCTGCCTGCGGCGCCCTATCTGAGCACGCCCTACGTCTACGCCGACGGCCCGCGCGCAACCAACGCCAACACCAAGGCCGGCACGCCGTCTGCCGGCGCCGAGCCGGGTGACGCCGGCAAGTACCAGCTCACCATCATCGGCGGCTTTACCGATGGCTTCCACTTTCATCCGGTGATTGTGCGCGACAAGACGGCGACGATTTACCCACACAACAATCTGCTCGAATACGGCAAGCGCTATCGGGTGCAGATTGACGATGCCGTGTTTGGCCATGCGGTGAAAGCGTGGGAGTTCAGCACCAGGCCGGGCGGGCCTGCGGCAGACGCGCAGCGTGTGGTGGTCAGTGCGGACGGCACCGGAGATTTCAACACCGTGCAGGGCGCGCTGGATTACGTGCCCGACCATCCGGTACGCCGCGTCACCATCTTTGTGCGCAATGGCGACTACGAGGAAATCGTCTACTTCCGCAACAAGTCCAACATCACGCTGCAGGGCGAACAGCGCGACAAGGTCCGTATTCACTACGCGAACAATGAAGTCTTCAATCCGCATCCGCCCAATATCAGCACCAATGAAGTGGCGGGCACATTCCCTTCGCGCCGCGCGGCCTTCGCGGCGGATAACGTCAAGGCTGTACACCTGCGCGATCTGACGCTGGAGACCACGCTCGCCGGCCAGGCCGAGGGCTTGCTGATTACCGGCGCCGAGAACATCGTCGCCAACACCACCGTCATCGGCTCGGGCGATGCCTTGCAGGTCAACGGCAGCACTTACCTCCCCGGCGTGAAAGTGGTCGGCCATGGCGACACCATTCTGGGCCGCGGACCGGCATTCTTTGAACGTTGCGACATCCAGTCGCGGCACGCCTTCATGTGGATACGCAATCCGGCCACCAACCACGGCAATGTGTTTGTCGACTGCCGCTTCACCGCGATCGGCGGCCAGACTGAATTGGCACGCCTGCCGGCCAACAAGGGCAAGAACTATCCGTATGCGGAAGCGGTGCTGATCAACGCCACGCTGAGCGGCATCAGTCCTGCGGGCTGGGGACAGATCGATGGCGACACGGCCAATGTGCGCTTCTGGGAATACAACAGCCGCAATGCGGACGGCACGCCGGTCGATGTGAGCCAGCGCCATCCCGCATCGCGCCAGCTGACCATGGAAAAGGATGCGCAGACCATCCGCAACTACAGCAATCCAGCGTGGGTTTTAGGCGACTGGGCGCGGCACTGAGATTGGCATATACTGGCCGGAATGACATTGAGAGGACTGCCATGCGTCCACTGCTCCCGCTATTGCTGTTCGCTTCCACTGCCGTCCAGGCCGCGCCTGCGGAGGCGCTCAAACCGATGGCTTTTTTGGCCGGGCATTGCTGGAAGGGTGAATTCCCCGGCGGGAAGCAGACCGACGAACACTGCTTCTCGTGGGCGCTCGATGGCCAGGCGCTGCGCGACATCCACACCGTGCGCGCACCGGGCAAGCCGGATTATGTGGGCGAGACCATCTACTACTACGACTCCGCCGCCAAGGCGGTGGCTTACCTGTACGTCGAAAACACCGGCGGCTACAGCCGCGGCACCATGAAGCCGTCGATCAGTGGCCTGGAATTCCCCGAAGCCCACTACATCGCCGGCGGCCAAACCCTGCCCTACCGCGCCCACTGGAGCGTCCACACCGACGCCTACGAAGCCGTCAGCGAAATGTACCTCAAAGACAAATGGGTCACCCAATTCAAGATGACCCTCAAGAAGCAATAATCACGGGCTGACGCGGAAGAAGTCGATGTCGGCGTGGCCGGCGGGGCCGGCGCTGAAGAGGCCCATCTGGGCGCCGACCCAGCGGCCCATTTTGGCGGTGAACTGGGCGCCGATCGGTGTGTACCTGGTGCCGTCGACGCTGTAGGAGAATTGGGTGACGCCGCCCGCCAGCACCTGCATGCGCAGCCAGACTTGCGGCAATGGCAGCTCGACGCCGGCTTCCTGCTGCTCGTGGCAGTTGGCGTCGGCCTTATAGCAGCTGACCAGCGCCAGCTGGGTGCGGCCGTCGCTGCGGCGGGTGCCGAGCCAGGCGTAGTCGGCGCCGTACATGACCAGGCCTGCGACGCCGCCGTCGGACAGGCCGGAGGCGTCAACCTTGGTGGTCACCGTGAAGGTTTCGGCCGGCAGCTTTTGCAGCAGCAGCGACGGCACGTCCCACAGATTACCGGAACGCGCCTGGCTGAACAGACGCAGCTTGCCGTCGCCCAGCGCGTACCACGAGGGCTGCCAGTTCGCATTCCACTGCCATTGCAGACCAAGCGCGGCGCCGTTGAATTCATCGCTGGTGGGCGGCGCGGCGCTGACGCCACCGGACACCGGCACGCGGTAATGCAGCACCGGCTCGCCGGCAGCACCGCCGACGTCTTTGCCGATCAGCGGCCAGCCATCGCGCCAGATCATCGGCTGCAAATGCACCACACGGCCGTAAGCGCGCTTGTCCTGGAAGTGGATGAACCAGTCTTCGCCCTGCGGCGTCTGCACCCATGCACCCTGATGCGGACCATTCACCGGCGAGCTGCCCTGCGCCATCACGATGCGGTCTTCATACGGCCCGTAGATGCTGCGCGAACGGAAAGCCGACTGCCAGCCAAACTCCACGCCGCCAGCTGGTGCAAACACGTAGTAGTAGCCATCACGCTTGTAGAACTTCGGTCCTTCCAGCGTGGTGTACTTGGGCAGCTTGTTGCCGTCGATGATGACGGTGCCTTTGTCGTCCAGCAGACGGCTGGCGTCCGGCGCCATGCGGCGCAGGGTCAGCACATTGGCGAAACCGGCGCGGCTCCTGGCCCATGCGTGCAGCAGGTAGGCCTGGCCGTCGTCATCCCACAGCGGCGTTGGATCGATCAAGCCTTTGCCGGCGGCCAGCAGGTGCGGCGCGCTCCAGGGGCCGGCGAAATCCTTGGCGGTCATCACGTAGATGCCGAAATCGGGATCGGGATAGAAGATCCAGAACTTGCCGTCGTGGTAGCGCAGGCATGGCGCCCACACGCCCTTGCCATGCTGCGGCCTGGCGAATACGTCGGCCGGCACCAGCTGTGGCAAGGCATGACCGACCAGGGTCCAGTTGACCATGTCCGGCGACTGCAGCAGCGGCAGGCCCGGCGCGTTGTTAAAACTTGAGGAAACGAGATAGTACTGATCGCCGACGCGGATCACATCCGGATCGGAATAGTCGGCGTGAATAATGGGATTCTGGTATTCGCGCGGAACGGTACTGCACGCGGCCAGCAAGGCCGCAAACAAAAAGGGCAGACACCGTAGCAGTATCCGCCCCATGATCATGCTCCAAACGGCGTTTCAGCCACGCCTTTGACACCAACGTTCAGCATCACCACCGAACCGCCCCACTCCGCATCTTCCGGCTTGCCGGAGACGATGGAAGTGACCAGCAGCGTGTCCAGATCCTTGCCGCCAAAGGCGCACATGGACGGCTTCAGCATCGGCACTTCGACCCGGCGATCGAGCTTGCCCTGCGGCGTGAAGCGTGCGATATAGCCGCCATCGTTACCGCACACCCAGTAGCAGCCGTCGGCATCGACCGCGGCGCCGTCCGGACGGCCGGTTTCGCCGGTCATATCGGCAAACACGCGGCGGTTGCTCGGAACCCCGTCAGCGATATCGTAATCGAAGGCCCACACCATGCGCCGCTGCGGATGCGAATCCGACAGATACATGGTGCGGCCATCCGGCGAAAACGCCGTGCCGTTCTGGGTCAGCAGCTCGGACACCATCGGCGCCGAAATGCCGCGCGCCGCATCGTAGCGATACAGCTGGCCCACCGCGCGCGCCGCGCTCATGTCCATGAACATGGTGCCGGACCAGAAACGGCCCTGACGGTCGCAACGGCCATCGTTGAAGCGCATGCCTTCGCCAAGGCCGGAGGCCGGCGTCGCCAGCTTGAGCGCAGTCGCGGTTTGTCCCGCGCCCAGTTCAAGGCTGAAGATGCCGGTTTCCATGCCCGCGATCAGTCCACCGCCAGCCTTGGCCGCCACGCAGGCGACCATCTCGGCGTTGTCCCAATAGCGCGCGGCGCCGCTCGAACCGGCCAGGCGCCAGACGCGCCTGGCCGGGATATCGACCCAGTACCACGCGCCTTCGGCCGCGCTCCACGTCGGGCTTTCGCCCACCGTGCATTGAACGCCTGTTACGCGTTCCATACCAGGTCGCCGTTCACCACGCGCGGGATCTTCTGCGGGTTAGCGTCCTGCAGCGATTCCGGCAGCAGGTAGGCCGGCACGTCCTGGTACGACACTGGACGCAGGAAGCGGTCGATGGCCGACGCGCCCACCGAGGTGGTGCGGCTGTCCGAGGTCGACGGGAACGGGCCGCCGTGAACCATGGCGTGCGCCACTTCCACGCCGGTGCCGAAGCCGTTGAACAGGATACGGCCCACTTTGCGCTCCAGGATCGGCAGCAGCTTGGTGGCCAGCGCCTTGTCGTCGGCGGCAGCGTGCACGGCGCCGGTCAGCTGGCCTTCCAGGTGCTCGGCCACGGCCAGCAGTTCTTCTTCGTTCTCAGCCACCACCAGCAGCGAGGTCGGGCCAAAGATTTCGCCTTCCAGCGCCGGATCGTTCAGGAAGCGCTTGGCTTCAACCTGGTACAGGAACGCTTGCGCGCCGCATGGCAGATCGTTGGTCTGGCCGGCGGCAACCTGCTGCACGCCTTCCACCCCAGCCAGGCCTTTGACGCCGCTGGTGTAGGCTTTGTGGATGCCCGGGGTCAGCATGGTGGTGGCTGGCTTGGCGCCGATGGTGCCGGCGGCAGCGTCAACGAAGGCTTGCAGCTTGTCCGACTTCAGGCCGATCAGCAGGCCCGGGTTGGTGCAGAACTGGCCCGAACCCAGGGTCAGCGAATCGGCAAACGCTTGCGGCAGCTTAGGATTGTCCAGCGCGCCTGGCAGCAGGAACACCGGGTTGATCGAGCTCATCTCCGCGTACACAGGGATCGGTTCTTTACGGGCAGCGGCGGTTTGCATCAGCGCCACGCCGCCGGCGCGCGAGCCGGTGAAGCCGACCGCCTTGATGAACGGGTGCGCCACCAGGTTCTGGCCGATGGTCTGACCGGAGCCGATCAGCATCGAGAACACGCCTTCCGGCAGACCGCACTCTTCCACGGCTTTGGCTACCGCCTTGCCGACCAGTTCCGAGGTGCCCAGGTGGGCCGAGTGGGCCTTGACGATGACCGGGCAGCCGGCCGCCAGTGCCGAGGCGGTATCGCCGCCGGCCACCGAGAACGCCAGCGGGAAGTTGGAGGCGCCGAACACGGCAACCGGACCCAGGCCGATCTTGCGCAGGCGCAGGTCAGGACGCGGTGCCGGCACGCGGTCCGGCAGCGCGCTGTCCAGGGTGGCGCTCTGGAAGCGGCCGTCGCGCACGACTTTCGCGAACAGGCGCAGCTGGCCCACGGTACGGCCGCGCTCGCCTTCCAGGCGGGCTTGCGGCAGGCCGGTTTCCTGCATGGCGCGCTCGATCAGGGTCGGGCCCAGATCCATGATGCGGTCAGCGATGGTTTCCAGGAATTTGGCACGTTGTTCCAGGCCGGTGGCGCGGTACACGTCGAACGCCGCATTGGCCAGCTCGGCGGCGCGTTGCAGGTCGGCGGTGCTGGCCAAACCGAACGCTGGTTCGATTTCCACATTGCGCGACGGGTCGACGGCCTTGACAGTGCCTTCTTTACCAACGAAGGCGGTGCGGCCAATAATCATTTCTCCTGCGACTTGCATTTTTGCGGCTCCTCATGTGTGAAAAGCGCGGACGAGGCCGCGCTTGAATTTGTTTTTCGATTCAACTAATAGCTTAACCGATTATTGGGCGCCTTGCTTGAGCATCAGCTTATGCAGCATATCCGTTTCTTCGGCGGTCAGGTCGGTCAACGGTGCGCGCACCGGACCGGCATCGTGGCCCGCCAGCTTGGCGCCGGCCTTGACGATCGAGACGGCGTAGCCAGCCTTGCGGTTGCGGATCTCCAGGTATGGCAGGAAGAACTCGTCGATCATGCGGTTTTGTTCGGCGTGGTTGTCCGAGGCCACCGCGTGGTAGAAGTCCATCGCCAGTTTCGGCATGAAGTTGAACACCGCCGACGAATACACCGGGGTGCCCAGCGCCTTATAGGCCGCTGCGTACACTTCCGCGGTCGGCAGGCCGCCCAGGTAGCTGAAGCGGTCACCCAGCTTGCGCCAGATCGACACCATCAGTTCGATGTCGCCAATGCCGTCCTTGAAGCCGATCAGGTTCGGGCAACGGTCGGCCAGGATGGCCAGCGAGGTCGGGCTCAGGCGGCAGTTGGCGCGGTTGTAGACCACAACACCGAGGTTGGTGGCCTTGCAGACCTCTTGCACGTGGGCGATCAGGCCGTCCTGCGACGCTTCGGTCAGGTAGTGCGGCAGCAGCAGCAGGCCTTGCGCGCCGGCTTTTTCTGCTTCTTTCGCATAAGCGGCAGCCACGCGGGTCGGGCCGCCGACGCCGGCCAGAATCGGCACCTGGCCGCGGCAGGTGTCCACCGCGGTCTTGATGATTTCCGGGTATTCCTGCGGGGTCAGCGAGAAGAACTCGCCGGTGCCGCCGGCGGCGAACAGCGCGCTGGCGCCGTACGGCGCCAGCCATTCCAGACGTTCAATGTAGGTCGATTTGCGGAAGTTGCCTTCAGCGTCAAAGTCGGTGACCGGGAAAGACAGCAGGCCGGAGGAAAGGATTTTTTTCAGGTCATTCGGTTGCATTACAGTCTCCAATATTGACGTCTGGGGTGAGGATGAGGACGACATTGCGTGTCGTGTTGTATGACATCGTACAACTAGATGCGATTGGAAGCAAGCGATTTAACCACAACCGTCGAATCGCGTTGCTTTAACGTTACTGCGCGGTGCTGGCCTCTTGCTGGGCGCGGCGCAGGCGTTCGCGGCTGTTGCTCAGGTGGGTGCGCATGGCGGCACGGGCCGCTTCCGCATCCTTGCGCAGGATGGCGTTATAAATGTCGTCATGCTCGCGGTTGACGCGTTCCTGGTAAGCCACCGGATCGTCATGCGCCAGCTGCGCCGAGTCCAGCCGCGCGCGCGGGATGATGGTATTGCCGAGATCGCTCAGGATATCGACGAAATAGCGGTTGCCGGTGGCCTGGGCGATCAGCAGGTGGAACGCCTTGTCCGACTCCACTGCCCCCTGGCGGTTTTGCGAGGCGACGATGCGTTTCAGCGCGGCATCCATCTGCTCGACCTGCTCATCGCTGCGGCGGGTGGCGGCCAGCCAGGCCGCCTCGGTCTCCAGGCTGATGCGCAGCTCCAGTATCGACAACACATCGCCGATGGTGCGGATGGTGTCGGCGGCAAAGATATTGGCCGGCTGCGGCTCCAGCACAAAGGTGCCGATGCCGTGGCGGGTTTGCACCAGCCCGGCGGCCTGCAGGTGCGAGATGGCCTCGCGCACCACGGTGCGGCTGACGCCATGCATTTCCATGATCACCGATTCGGTCGGCAGCTTCTCGCCCGGTTTCAACGTGCCGGCCTGGATGCTGGCGGTAAAGCTCTCCACCACGCCCTGGGCGAGGTTGCGATGCTTTTTCTTGGGGGCGGCGGCTGGGACGAGCTGATTCATGGGCGATAGTTTGTTGTATGACGACGATAGAATACACGCATTGGCGCGTGGATTATATCTACAACATCATTTTTGCCACAAATCGGCCTTATACCAGCAACGCCGCGCTCATGGAGGCAGCCTCGTCGGCGGATTCCAGCAGGATCTGGTCGAGCAGCGCGTTGTCGTCGATAAAGCCGCTCAGCGACGGGCTGTCCTGCCCTGCCGCCAGTGGCGAGCGCACCGGCGCCAGCCGCTTGGCCAGCAGCAGCGTGTCGCGCAGGCCCAGCGGCGGCGGCGTCAGGGTGGCGCCGCGCAGCGAGACGATGGCCTGGCTGACCGGCTCGGGAATGTTCATTTTCTTCATCATCTCGCGCGAGATGATTTCCTGCGCCGCGCCCATCCACTCGGCCGGGTCGTCCAGCAGGCCCGGCATCTCGTCGGCGCGCGACAGCAGATAGAAGCCGCCAGCCTCGTGCACGATGCCGGCAAACAGCGCGGTGTCGGGATCGGTGGACGTCAGTCTGGCGCCGATCACGCGCGCCAGCGCCGCCACGTGGGCCGTGTGGCGCCACAGCTGGTCAGCCTGGCGGCGCAGTTGCTCGTCGCGGAGGCGGGCGCCGAACTGGCGCACCACCATCGCCGCGGCCATGGTGTACAGGTTGCGATATCCGACCCGCTGCACCGCCGCGCGCACGCTGGTGACCGGCACGCCGCTGCGGTTGAACACGGCCGCGTTGGCCAGCGCCACGGTGCGCGCGGCCAGCAGCGGCTCGCCCAGCACCTTGCGGATCACATCGTCGGTTTCGCAATCGGGATCGGCCAGCGCCAGTTGCAGGCGCAAGGCCGCATTGACGCTGGTTGGAAAAACCAGCTCGCCACGTGCGGCCTGGCTGACGATTTCCGAGAAGTCTTTTAGTTTTTCCATGGCAACATTATAGCGCTAACGCGCCGCGCCTTTGGCAACTTGTTCGCCGGCGTTGCTAGCAAGCCGCAATGCATCGGCCAGACCCAGCAGGCTGACCAGCGCCACCAGCAGGAAAGCCAGGCGGTAATCGATGGCCGGCCAGTGGCTGATGCCCAGCGCCTGCGCGCCCCAGTGCCCCAGCCGCACGCCGCTCGCGCCGAGGGCGATGCCGAGGCCCAGCGCCACCTGGAACGCGGTGCTGAACAGCGTGTTGGCCGCCGCCATGCGCGGCTGCGGCACATCGGCAAAGGCAATGGTGTTGAGGGCGCTGAACTGCATCGAGCGCGTCAGGCCGCCGGCAAACAGCACGGCCGCGATCAGCCACACCGGCGTGGACGGCGTCAGCAAGGCGCAGGCGGCCAGCGCGCTGACGTTGGCCAAGCCGTTCACCAGGATCACCGGCTTGAAGCCGAAGCGGCGCAGGATCGGCGTGGTGGCCGGCTTCATCATCAGGTTGCCGGCAAAGACGGCAATCACCAGCAGGCCGGCATGGAAGGCGTCCAGGCCGAAGCCCAACTGGAACATCAGCGGCAGCAGGAAAGGCACAGCGCCGATCGCCATGCGGAACAGCGAACCGCCAACGATGGTGATGGCAAAGGTGGGAATTGCGAACGACGACAGATCGATCAGCGGATGCGCGGCGCGCCGCAAATGCCAGCCCAGCGCCGCCAGCAGCAGCGTCCCCAGCGCCAGGCAGGCGCCGGCCTCGCGCCAGTCCGGATGTTGGCCGCCGGTCACTTCCGCGCCCCAGGTCAGCAGCAGCAAGGCGCTGCCGCTCAGCAGGAAGCCGGGCCAGTCGAACGGCCGCTGCTGCGCTGCGCGCTGATCAGGAATCAGCCGCCACGCCAGCGCCAGCGCGATCAGGCCCAGCGGCAGGTTGAGATAAAAAATCCAGCGCCACGAGGCATAGCTGGTGATGAAGCCGCCCACCGGCGGCCCCAGCACCGGCGCCACCAGCGCCGGCCAGGTCAGCGTGGCAATCACGCCGATCAGCTTTTCCTTGGGCGTGTTATGCAGCACCACCAGGCGGCCGACCGGCACCATCATGGCGCCGCCCGCGCCCTGCAGCACGCGCAGCCAGACAAATTCCGTCAGGCCGTGCGCCATCCCGCACAGCACCGAGGCCAGCGTGAAGATGGCCAGCGCGGCGGCAAACACGCGGCGTGCGCCAAAGCGCTCGGCCACCCAGCCGCTGATCGGGATGAACACCCCCAAGGTCAGCAGATAGGCGCTGACGCCGACGTTGAGCGCCAGCGGCGCCACGCCAAACGCATGCGCCATGTCCGGCACTGCCGTCGTGATGACGGTGCCGTCCAGGTTCTCCATGAAGAAGGCGCCCGCCACCAGCAAGGCAATCCACTTGCTGTCAGCCGGCGTGCGCGTACTGCCTTGCATAAGCTGCCCTTGCCGCGTTGTCCGAACGCGCATTGTGACGCACGGCGGAAGTTTCCGCACGCTGACTAGCAAAACGCTAGCGCGCGTACGGATAGGCAAGTGTGTATTTCATGCCACGTTTGAGATGAACACTCGTGCTATTTTCGGCCCACTGCTATAGAGTCGAGCTACAACACTAACATCGGAGACAACCACATGAAGAGAACTGCCGCCTACGCAGCGTGCCTGTCCGCGCTTGCCTTCCTTTCGGGTCACGCTGTCGCGCAATCTTCGGTCACAATTTACGGCACGCTCGACGTAGGCCTCGATCGTATTGATAAGGGCGAGGGCAATGTGCAGGGCACCCTGTTTGGCGTCAGCGGCACCACGCCGGTGCCGAACCGCATTGCCGCCCCGGCCACCGTCACCACCCGCCTGACCCCATCGCACACGCGCCAGAGCAATATCGGCTTCCGCGGCGTGGAAGACCTGGGCGGCGGCTACCGCGGCCTGTTCGTGCTGGAAGGCGGCGTCACCATCGACAACGGCGGCCAGGCCAACGACAACCGTCTGTTCGGCCGCCAGGCCTATGTCGGCCTGACCACGCCGGTCGGTGAAGTCAAGCTGGGCCGCCAGGCCAGCCCGATGCTGATCTCCTACTATCTGGTGACGCCGGAAGCGATCGGCAGCACCGACCTGCTGGCCGCCGGCCTGGTGGTCAACACGGTGCAGACCTGGCAGGACAACCAGATCAGCTACGCCATCAAGCAAGGCCCGTGGACCGCGATCGCTTCCTACGCCACCAACTCCGGCATCGGCAGCGGCATCAGCGCGGCGCGTTCGGTGGCCACCTCGTCGACCCCGGTTGCCAGCGGCACCACCGGCCAGATCGTCGGCGGCCTGACGGCCGGCGCCGAAACCGCCAGCGGCCGCGGCAAGACTGCCGGCGCCATGGTCGCCTACCGCAGCGACGAACTGGTGGCACTGGCGTCCTACCACCGCAACAACTTCGACGGCGTGCCGATCGGCGTGGTGTCGGGCACCACCCTGGTGCCGCTGTTCTTCGGCGAGCGCTTCACCTCCTTCATGGCGGCGGCCAAGTACACCTTCCCCGGCGTCGGCACCTCGATCGCGGTGGCGGGCCACAACGCCCAGTTCTCGCTGCGCGGCAACACCGATCCGGAAGTGCGCACCTGGACCGCCACCATCAAGCATCCGGTCGGCTCGTTCGACCTGACCGCGGCCTTCCTGCACACCTACTTCACCAACTACACCAAGGGCAAGGATCGCGGCCTGATGCTGGGCGTGGACTACAACTTCTCCAAGCGCACCGCGCTGTACACCCGCTTCGGCGGCATCAAGGACAAACGCGGCAACGTGGTGGTCAGCAGCGCTACCCCGCTGCCGCTGGCCGGCGGCCCTGGCGCCATCCTGATCCCGCTTGGCACCCAGGAAGTGCCGCTGTTCTCCGGCGCCGGTCAGAACATCGACGCCCGCACCACCATGCTCAGCCTGGGCATCCGTCACTCCTTCTGACGAAAAAAAAGCGGGGCACTGCCGGTACAGTGCTCCGCTTAAAACACACAGCGCGAAACTTGTTTTACAGGTGAGTGGCTATCTGCGGCAGCAGATCGTCAAAGGTACGGCCATTGCCGTTCTCACCGATTGCATGCATCTTCCACTCGCCGTTGTGGCGATAGACCTTCGCCATGATCTGTGCCGAGTGCGGCCCCTGCACCGACAGGTTGAAGCGCGCCACTTCGCGGCCATTGGCGGCATCCAGCAAACGGCAGTAGGCGTTTTCCACCTGGGCGAAGGTCTGGCCGGTGAAGCTATTCACCGTGAACACCAGGCTCTTGATATTCGACGGCACCGCATTCAGGTCGACGTTGATCTGCTCATCGTCGCCATCGCCGGCGCCGGTGCGGTTGTCGCCGGTGTGGACCACGCTGCCGTCCTTGCTCTTCAGCTGACGGAAGAAGATCACATCCACCGGACGGTGGCCTTCGTCGAACAGCACGCACGAGGCGTCCAGATCGACCGCTTCGGTCTTGCTGCCAAAGCCGAGGAAGCCCTTGCTCTTGATGGCGTCCCAGCCCAGGCCCATGGTCACGCGGCCCAGTGCGCCGCCGGCTTCCTTCTCCAGAGAGATCTTCTGGCCCTTGCTTAAATTGACTGACATAGTTACTCCTATTGATTACTGTGCGCTTTGGCGCATCAGGAACGATTGCAGCGCCGCGCTGTTGCGCGAGCAGATCAGGATCTTGCCCTTGCCCGAAAAACGCAGCACCATGCCCTCGCCGCTGGTCTGGCTGTTCACCAGATTGCTGAGGAAGCCGCCGCTGCTGCTGGTCGTCATCGAAATGTCGTAGCGCAGCCGGCTGTCCCAGGCCACCACGTGGGCGTTGTCGATAATCACGTCGCGCCCCGGCTCGACTTCCAGTTCCGAGATGCCGCCGAAGCCGGACACCACCACCTGGCCGACGCCGCTGGTTTCCGTGATGAAGAAACCGCCGCTCTGCGCAAACAGCGCGTTGCCGACATTTTGCGTGCGCACCTTCAGCTCCACGCTGTCGGCGGCGGCCACAAAACAGCCGTCGCTCAGCATGTACTGGTTGTGGCCGACGTCGAGGATCTGCAGCGCGCCCGGCAAGGTCGGCGCCAGCAGGCAATCGCCGTTGCCGCGCACCGCCTCGATGTGCTGCTGGAAAAAGGACTCGCCGTTGGCAAAGCGCCGCATCAGCGCGGCGCCGATGCCGCCGGTCATCTTGCCCTTGAGTTCCAGCGCCTCTTCCATCATCACCATGGCGTTCGATTCGCAGTAGATTTTTTCTCCCTGACGCAGCGACACATGGAGGAAGGGATCGAAGTCACCAGTGATCGTAAATACAGGCATGATTAACGAGTCCTTTCCTGTGCATTAAACGCCGACGCCGAACGAACCGGCCAGGGGGCCGAGGCCGCCCTTGAAGCCCTGGCCGACGGCCTTGAACTTCCAGTCGCCGTTGTTGCGGTACACCTCGCCGAAGATCATGGCCGACTCGGTCGAGCTGTCTTCCGACAGGTCGTAGCGGGCGATCTCGGTGTTGCTAGCGCCGTTGACCGTGCGGATGAAAGCCTTCTGCACCATGCCGAAGTTCTGACGGCGGGCGTCGCCCTCGTGGATGGTGGCGCAGATCGCGATACGCTCCACATCGGCCGGCACCTTGGTCAGGTCGATGGTGACGGTTTCGTCGTCGCCATCGCCGGCGCCGGTACGGTTGTCGCCCGAGTGGGCCACCGACTGGTCGGACGATTTCAGGTTGTTGTAGAAGATGAAGTCGCTGTCATTGCGCACCTTGCCATCGACTTTCAGCAGGAAGGCCGAGCCATCCAGGTCGAACGGGCTGCCGTCCGTGCTGCGCACGTCCCAGCCCAGGCCGACCACAATTTTGGTCAGGCCGGGCGCTTCCTTGCTCAGATTAACGTTGCCACCTTTTTGCAGACTGATTGCCATTTGTAATGCTCCTTAAATGAAAACCGGACTTGGGTACTACAAGGGGCGGGCCGTTGTCCGTATAAAACGGCCCGCCGGATTCTTTACGCCGTGACGGCGATCGCTTCCTGCTGACGGCGGTGGCGCACCGAGGACCACACCGAAGCCGCGATAAACGCCACACCAATCAGGCCGGTGAAGATCTCAGGCACATGGAACTTCATGCTGGCCAACATAATCGCGGCCAGGATACCGATCGCGTAGTGGGCGCCGTGTTCCAGGTACAGGAACTTGTCCAGCGTGCCTTTCTTCACCAGATAAATCGTCATCGAGCGCACAAACATCGCGCCAATCGCCAGGCCCAGCATGATGATCACAACGTCGGTGGTGATCGCGAAGGCGCCGATCACGCCGTCAAAGCTGAACGAGGCATCCAGCACTTCAAGGTAGAGGAAGCCGCCGATACCGCCGCGCTTGACCATCTCGCCGACATTGCCGCCGCCCTCTTCCTCCTTCTCCAGCAGGCTGCTGATGCCGTCGACACCGACGTAGATCAGGATGCCCCACAGGCCGGAAATCAGCACCACCAGCTTCTGGCCTTCTTCCACCAGGCCCATGCAGGCCAGCAGCACGCCGATCGAAAGCATCACCGAGATCGAGGAGATGCGGCCCAGCGAGCCCAGCTTCTTCTCGAAGTTACCCAGCCAGTGCGTTTCCTTTTCCGAATCCAGCAGGAAGTTCAGGAACACCAGCAGCAGGAACATGCCGCCAAATGCCGCCACCTCGGCGTGGTGATTGGTCAGGTGCGTCGAATACGTCTTGGGATCATTCAGCGCCAGGGTCCACACATCCAACACATTCATGTCGGCAGCCACCGCCACAATCACCAGCGGGAACACCAGGCGCATACCGAACACGGCGATGATGATGCCGACGCCAAGGAACAGCTTCTGCCAGTATTCATCCCAGTTCTTCAGCACCGAGGCGTTCACCACCGCGTTGTCGAAGGACAGCGACACTTCCATGGCGGCCAGAATCAGCGCCACGCCAAAGGCGGACAAAGCGCCGCCCCACCCTGCCAGCTCATAGCCCCACCAGCCTGCCAAACCAAGGCAGATAAAACTGACGAGGAAAGAAATCCTGAAATGCTTCATCGTTTTCTCTCGTTGTTATCAATCGATGGACGCAGTGTAAAGAAAACCGTCACTTTGAAAAATAGAAGATAATTGAAGTATTACTTCGTAAAAATCGAACTATGAAAAACAGCGGACTCAATTTCAGGCACTTGTATTTCTTCTGGATGGTGGCCAAAGAAGGCGGTGTCACGCGTGCTGCCGAGCGTCTGGGGCTGGCGGTGCAGACCATCAGCATGCAACTGGCCTTGCTGGAACAAGCGATCGGCAAGCAGCTGCTGGAACCGCAGGGACGGCGGCTGGTGCCGACCGAAGCGGGCAAGCTGGCGCTCAGCTATTGCGACCAGATCTTCGCGCTGGGCGGCCAGTTGCAGGATGCGCTGGAGCAAGCCGAGACCGGCAAAATGCGGCTGACGGTGGGCATCTCCGACTCGCTGCCCAAGCTGATCGCCTACCGCCTGCTGCAGGCGACGCAGCGCATGGGCACGCAAGTGCGGCTGGTGTGCATGGAAGATGAATTTGAAAGCCTGCTGGCCGATCTGGCGCTGGGCAAGCTGGACGTAGTGCTGACCGACCGCACCGTGCGCGCTGGCGGCAGCCTGAAAGTCTTCAGCCACCTGCTGGGCGAGAGCGACATGCAACTGTTTGGCGTGCCGCGCCTGGCGCGCAAATACCGGCGCAACTTCCCGGCCAGTCTGGATGGCGCGCCGCTGCTGGTACCGACCCGCAACAACGCCCTGCGCGGCCGCATCGACGCCTGGCTGGTGCAGCATGAAGTGCGGCCGGAAATCGTTGGAGAATTTGAAGACAACGCCATGCTCAACACCTTCGGCCGCAACGGCTTAGGGTTATTCTTTGCGCCGTCCGCGCTGGCGCAGGACATTGAAGACCAGTTTGGCGCCGTACTGGTCGGCAACGCCCCTGAACTGCGCGAACACTTCTACGCCATCTCCAACGCCCGCAAGATCACCCACCCGGCGATTGAAGCCATCCTCAACGAAGTGCACAGCGGCCTGTTCGCCTAACTCCGGGGTCAGGTCCGCCATTTCTACACGTGCTCTGCCGTAAGCGGGCTTACGGCAGAGCACGTGTAGAAATGGCGGACCTGACCCCGGATTATCGTTTAAGATGCAGGTTTCAACTACGGAAACACGCCGCTCGGCCCCTATGCAAAACTTCCTGCTTGTCGTTCTCGCCATCTTTTTGGTTGCTTTGAACGGTTTCTTCGTCGCTGCCGAATTCGGTATCGTCACATTGCGAAAAACGCGGGTGCGCGCCATCGCCAAGACACAGGGACTCAAGGGGCGGATACTCGGCAAGGTGCACGGCGAACTGGATGCTTATCTGTCCGCCTGCCAGCTGGGCATCACGCTGGCCTCGCTGGGCCTGGGCTGGGTCGGTGAGCCAGCCTTCGCCAGCCTGCTGGAGCCGCTGCTGACCCTGGCCGGCATCACCTCGCCCGAGCTGGTGCACGGCATCGCTTTCATCTTCGCGTTTGGCGTGATTTCCTTCCTGCACATCGTGGTCGGGGAACTGGCGCCGAAGTCGATGGCGATCCGCATGCCGGAAGTGGTCGGCCTGTGGAGCGCAATCCCGCTGTACGCTTTCTACTGGGCCATGTACCCCTTCATCTATCTGCTGAACGCCAGCGCCAATATGGTGCTGGGCCTGGCCGGCCTGGCCGGCAAAGGCGGCCATGACAGCCACTATTCGGTGGAAGAATTGAAGCTGATCCTGCGCACCAGCCAGCCGGGCGAAAAATTCAATCAGGACGAACGCAATATCCTGGCCCACTCGCTGGACTTCAGCGACCTGTCGGTGTCCGATCTGATGCGCCCGATTAACGAGGTGATCAGCCTGCATGCGGCGCGCTCGCTCAACGACAATCTGGCCACCATGCTGCGCAACCGCTTCAGCCGCTATCCTTACTATGACAAGGATGGCGAGACGGTGCTCGGTGTGGTGCACCTGAAAGACCTGTTCTTTGCCATGCAATCCGGCAAGCCGATTACCGATCTGGTGCCTTTCCTGCGCCCGGTCGAGACGATTTCCGCCCGCACCCCGGCGCTGGAACAGTTCCGCCGCTTCCGCGACGGCGCGCCGCACTTTGCCCTGATCGGCGAAAAGGGCAAGCGCCCGGTCGGCTTCATCACGCTGGACAATCTGCTGGGCGCCATGGTGGGCGAGATCCACGACGAATTCCGCCTCAACGAGAACGACTGGCTCAAGCAGCCGGACGGCACCCTGATCGGCAAGGCCAGCCTGCCGATCTTTTCGCTGGAGCGCACCCTGGGCATCGACATCGAAAATGAGGAACTGGGCCTGGAAGAGGTAGAATCGGTGGGCGGCCTGATCATGCTGAAACTGGGCGATATCCCGAAACAGGGACAACGCATCAGTTTCCGCGGTTTTGACATCGTCGCCAAGAAAATGAACGGTCCGCGTATCCTGCTGGTCAAGGTCATCCCGAAAGACGATACCGAGGATAACGCCGATCAGGACTGACCGGCGCCCTGGGGCGCCAGGGAGGAGACATGTTAGCCCGATTGATCCTGTGCGGCGCCCTGCTCGGCCTGAGCGCCACGGCGGCCGCCGAACAGCAGGCCTGCGGCCACCTGCGCAGCGCTTTCTATGAATATGGCGCCCTGTACTACAAGGCCGCCGATGGCCGCTGGACCGGCATCGACAAGGATGTGGTGGACGAGGTGGCGCGCCGCATGGGCTGCACCATTGAGGCCTCCACCGATTCGCGGGTGCGCATCTGGGCCGGACTGAGCGGCGGCACCATCGATATGTCGGTGTCGGCGGTGTCGACGCCGGAGCGGGAAAAGATCGGCCGGGTGATCCCCTACCTGTCCGAGCGCAATTACGTGCTGCTGCAAAAGGATGTCAGTGCCCACATCCGCAGCATGGACGACTTCCTGGCCGATCCCGCCATCAAGATCGGCGTGATCAAATCCTTCAAGCATGGCAAGGCCTACGATGCCTGGCTGGAGCGCCTGCGCGCCAAGGGCCGGGTGTACGAGGCGCCCGATTACGAGGCCATGCTGCGCCTGTTCAAGGTAGGCCGGGTGCAGGCCATGATGGCGATCAGCTCCGGCTGGTATCCACTGCTCAAGCAGGAGCAGATGAGCGGCAACTACCGCATCATGGACTGGGCGCCGCCCAAGGATGCCGTGGTGGGCGGCCTGATCCTGTCGCGCCAGCACGTCGACGAGGCGCTGGCCATGCGCTTCCGCCAGACCATCCGCGCCATGCGCGAGGATGGCACGCTCAAGCGCATCTTCGAACGCCATCTGGACGCCGAACTGGCCGCCAGGCTGCTGAACTTTTAAAGTTCGTTGGCGGTCCAGTTGCGCAGCAGGCCGAGGCCGACCGCCAGCAGGGTCGGGCCGATGAACAGGCCGACAAAGCCGAACGCCAGCACGCCGCCCATCACGCCCAGCAGCACCAGGATGAAGGGCAGGCTGCTGCCGCGCGAGATCAGCATCGGCTTGACCACATTGTCGACCCCGCTGATCACAAACATGCCCCACACCAGCATGAAGATGGCCCAGCCGGTGTCGCCATGGTTGAACAGCCAGATGGTGGCGCCGCCCCAGATCAGCGGCGGACCGACCGGTATCAGCGAGAACAGGAAGGTGGCCACCGACAGCAGCGCCACCGCCGGCACGCCGGCAATCAGGAAGCCGACGGCGGCCACCACGGCTTGCGCCAGCGCGGTACCCAGCAGGCCATACATCACGCCGCGCACCGTGCGGCTGACGGTGTCGGCCACGGTAACGGCTTGCTGGCCGATCAGCTTGTCCATGCCGGTGGCCAGCGCCTGCAGGATGGCCGCGCCATCGCGGTACAGGAAGAAGCTGACGAACACGGCCAGGCTGACCTGCGCCACGCCGCTGCCCAGCACCATGCCGCCGCCCAGCAGGACGCGGCGGCCCGGCTCCAGCAGGTTGCGCGCGGCGTTCAGCAGTTCCTCACGGCTGTGCAGCAGCTTGCCGAGGTAGGTGTAGGCGGCCTCGCCCACCACCGGGATATCGCGCAGCCAGGCCGGCGGATCGAGCGTGCCGCTGCCGAGACCGGCCTTGACCTGGTCGTAGAAATCGGAGGCGTTGTCGGCAATGTTCCAGGTAACCAGCGTCAGCGGCACGATGATCAGCAGGGTCAGGCCGATGCTCATCACCAGCGCGGCGATGGTGCGGCGCTGCTTCAGGCGCGCCAGCAGACGCAGGTACAGCGGCCAGCTGGAGATGGTGATGGCGGCCGCAAACAGGATCGCGGCCAGGAACGGCCGCAGCACGATCAGGCAGCCGATCACCAGCAGGATGATGGCGGCCAGACGGGTAAAGGGCTGGAAGCGCTGCTGCATGGATCAGCCCAGCAACAGTTTGATGTCATGCACAGCCGGCGCCACGCCCTGGCCGGAGCGCAGCAGCAGGCGCAGCTTGCCCTGCTTGTCGAACACATAGCTGGCCGCGGTATGGTCCATGGTATAACCGCCCTTGGTGCTGCCTTCCACCTTGTTGTACATCACCTTGAATTCCTTGGCGACAGCGGCGGTCTGCTCCGGCGTGCCGTACAGGCCGAGGAAGCGCTTGTCGAACACCGGCACGTATTCGGCCAGCAACTTTTGCGTATCGCGCTCAGGATCGACGGTAACGAACAGCACCTGCACCTGATCGGCTTGCGGGCCGAGCTGGGTCATGACTTCCGACATTTCGGCCATGGTGGTGGGGCAGACGTCGGGGCACTGGGTATAGCCGAAGAACATCACCACGACTTTCCCCTTGAAATCCGCCATGGTGCGCGGCTTGCCGTTGTGGTCGGTGAGCGCAAAGTCCCTGGCAAATGTCGCGCCGGTCAGGTCGGTGCTTTGAAACGCCGGCTTGGGCGCCTCCCCCTTCTTCTCGCCGCAAGCGGCAAGCAGGGACACAGCAATCAAGGCAAAGGCGAGAACTTTTTTCATCTGCGATGGTCTTTCGGTTGAACTTGTTGAGCTTGAACTGAGTCTGACCAGCATGATACCGCTAGAGGGGGCCATCATGGACGAACGCGACGCCAAAGAAAAAATTCTCACCGCCATCCGCGAATCCAAATACGTGTGGCGCACGGTGAAAGGCATCTCTGATGATACTGGGATAACGCCAGAAACCATTGTGCATCTCCTTGAGACAGCCGACGGTTTTTTGCGCGCTTATCGTCCCAACCCAAAGGGGCAAACGCTCTATACAACGACAGAAAAATATCGGAGAGACGCCCCTTGGACTCAAAAGCTAATGGACGCACTCACGAATAAAGTCGGAGTATGACATGCTTCCCATGATCCCATTACCACCACCCAGCTCGTCCTAATTGCGGGAGCAGGAGGTTTTATTTTGGACATGATGAACTTATGGGAGGACAGCAAAAAACTTAAGGCAGATCGAACGCAAAAAAACCTGGCCTTCTGGATATTCTTCATTTTCTGGCCGCTCGCGGGAGCAGGCCTGGCCACGCTACGCCCGCTTTTAGCTTTCTCAGTCGGCCTTAGCGCTCCCGCCACGTTGCAGGCGATGATTTCAAGGTCTGCGACCGTTCCAGGCCAACCGCCGAAATCAACATCGGAGTAATACTGTCCAAGCTGCCCTGCTCCGCGTCAGATTTTGAAGTAGTGGTCTATCAGCAGGGCCAGGAACAGGAGGCCGAGGTAGATGATGGACCAGGCGAAGGCTTTGCGGGCGATCAGGTCGGTGTAGTGGCGGTAGACTTTCCAGGCGTGGCGCAGGAACACGGCGTTCAGCACGATGGCGCTGACGAGATAGATCAGGCCGCTCATGCGCACGGCGTACGGCAGCAGCGTGGTGGCCGCCAGGGCGATCGAGTACAGCCAGACGTGGAACTGGGTGAATTTCATGCCATGCGTGACCGGCAGCATCGGCAGGCCGGACTTGGCGTAGTCATCGCGGCGGTACAGCGCCAGGGCCCAGAAGTGCGGCGGGGTCCAGACGAAGATGATCAAGACCAGCAGCCAGGCTTCCATCGGCACATCGTTGGCCACCGCCGCCCAGCCCAGCGCCGGCGGCATCGCGCCCGACAGGCCGCCGATGACGATATTCTGCGGCGTGGCCGGCTTCAGAATCATGGTGTAAATAATCGCGTAGCCAAGGAAGGTGACAAAGGTCAGCCACATGGTCAGTGGATTGACCAGCGTGTACAGCACCCACATGCCGGCGCCGCCGATCACCAGCGCAAACACCACGGTCTGCGGCACGGAAATATCGCCCAGCGCCATCGGCCGGCGCGCGGTACGTGCCATGCGCGCATCGATTTCACGCTCGGCCAGGCAGTTGACGGCAAACGCCGCGCCGGTCAGCAGCCAGATGCCCACGGTGGCGTACAACACCAGCGACAACGACGGCAAGCCATCCGCAGTCCCGAGGAACATGCCGATGACGGCGCAGAACACGGCCATCATGGTGACGCGCGGTTTGGTCAGCGCCCAAAATTGCGAGGCGCGGTTCTGGTGTTTGGTGGTTACGGTTTGCGTGGTCATGAGGGAAACTTATTCAATGCCGTACCGTCGACGCGGGAGGATGCGAAGCGCCTGAAGCTGCTTTTTTTGCAATGTCGTACTGGTACTTAGCCTTGTAGTTTAACATGGTCAGCAAAAGTACCAGCAGCGCCGCCCCGGCATTGTGCAGCACCGCGATGGTCAGCGGGAAGCTCAGGTAGATGGTGGCCACGCCGGTCAGGAGCTGCGCCGCCAGCGTCAGGGCGATGTAACGGGCGGTTTTGTGCAGGGCATCGTGCCCCCACGCGCGCCAGGCCGCATAGCCCGCCACCAGCGCCACGATGAAGCCGAAATTGCGGTGCACCCAGTGGATCGCGGTCAGCGCCGAGAATGGCAGGTAGTGGCCGGCAGCGGTCTTGCCCAGCTCGCGCCACAGGGTGAAGCCGTGCTCGAAGTCCATCTCCGGCACCACCTTGCCGCCGCACAGCGGGAAATCGGTGCAGGCCAGGGTGGCGTAATTGGTGCTGGTCCAGCCGCCCAGCGCCAGTTGCACCAACAGCAAGCTTGCCGCCACGCCGGCCAGGATGCGGATCTTGCGCATGGCCGGCGGCGAGGCGCTCACCAGCGTGCGCGGCGCGATCAGGTGGTTCTGGCGGCCGCCGTACCACACCAGCATGGACAGCAAGCCCATGCCCAGCAGCAGGTGGATGGTGACGATCACCGGCTGCAGCTTCAGGGTCACGGTCCAGGCGCCAAACGCGCCCTGCAGGCAGACAAAGAAAAACAGCGCGGTCGGCATCCATGGCGCGTATTCGACGCGCCGCGTCTTGCGCCACTGATACCAGGACTGCGCCATCATCGCCACGATCAGCACGCCGATGCACATGGCCAGGTAGCGGTGGATCATCTCGATCCAGGCCTTGACCACGGTGACCGGGCCGGTCGGCATCAGGGTTTCGGCGGCAACAATCTGCTCATGGGCCAGGAAGGGATTGGCGGCGCCATAGCAGCCCGGCCAGTCCGGACAGCCGAGTCCGGAATCGGTCAGGCGCGTAAACGCGCCAAACACGATCAGGTCAAACGTCAGAAACACGCTCACCCACACCAGCTTGCGGTATTTATTGGCGTCCGACGAAGTCCAGACGATGGTGGCCGGCAGCAGCGCGATCAGCAGCGCCGTGACCGCCATTTGTGCAAGAGTGAGGTGCATACAAATTAACCTATGGCCGAAGCCTTCAACAATTTGGCGATGTCCTTGTGGACCCGCTTCACTTTTTCAATATCGCTGGACACCGCCCCTTTCGGGAAGCGCATCATCAGATTGCCCAGCGGGTCGATCAGGTACACATGATCAGCGGCCTTGTCCGCCACGCCGCTTTCCAGCGGCAGCCACTTCTCCAGCACGCCGGCCGGCGCGCGCAGCATGCGGGTGCCGTCGTTGACGCGCAGCAGCATGGTGTCCAGCGGCTGATCGTCGGTGATCAGCCAGACCCGCTCGATGCGGCCCATTTCCTTGCCCTGCATGGTGCGCAACTGGCGCATGGCAAACAGCTGGTCCTGGCACTCCTGCTGGCAGTCGGACGGCCCCACCTTCAGCATGATCCACTTGCCCTTGTAGTCCTCCAGCCTGGCCGGCTTGCCGTCCAGCGTGGTGCTGGCCATGGCCGGGATCGGATACTGGCGCGGATCGATCAGCGCGCCGTAATTGGTGACGCCGCCCTTGGGCTTGATCACGTAATAAGTGAAGTATGACGCAATCAGCGGCGCCGCGCACACGGCCAGCACCGCGAACAGTTTCCAGCGCCCACGGCCTTGCTTACTTGGTTTTTCCACGTCTGAATCCATTCGCTACAAAAAAGATAACCGCCATCGCCGCCAGCGCATACCACTGGAAGGCGTAGCCTTGATGTTTTTCCACGCCCAGCGCCGGCGCCGGCCAGTCGCGCACCATCTGCGCATCGTCGCCGGACGGCTGGGCCGGGGCGCCCTGCTCCAGCACAAACGGCTGCATGGTCAGGCCGCTGTCCTTGGCCAGTTGCAGGGGATCGGCATTTTGCACGATGGCATTTGGCGTCAGCGGCGGTGCGCTGCCCAATTGCATCACATGGCCTGCATTCAGGCGCGCCACGCCCTGCAGCGTCACCTCGCCGTCCGGGGTGGCATAGGCCGGCAGCCTGTCGCGCACGGCCGGATCGCGCGGCAGCCAGCCGCGCGCCACCAGCACATGCATATTCGAGCCTGATATTTTAAACGGCATCAGCAGGTAGAAACCGGCCCGGCCCTGATATGGACGGTTGTCCAGATAGACCGGCCAGTTGCGCACGAAGGTGCCGCGCGCGGTCACGCGGCGGTAGGCCACCGCGTCGGCCGCCAGTGGCGCACCGTCCAGCACCAGCGGCGCGGCCTGGGCGCCCTGCGCCAGCTTTTCCTGCAACGCGATTTTCTGTTCGGCACGGCGGGTTTGCCAGTTGCCGAGTTGTATGCCAAGGGCCGCCACCAGCACCGTGGCCACGAAAGGAATCAATTTAAAGCGGAACGCCATTACAATGGAACCTCGATCAAATCACCGCTCCTTCATGCCATGAAAATTGCCGTTGCCATCGCGTTCATCCTGATCATCGGCAGCCTGGGGGCGGCATTCTTTTTCCTGATGCGCGACAAGGGCCGCAGCAACAACACCGTGCGCGCGCTGGCGGTGCGCGTGGCGCTGTCGATCACCCTGTTCCTGCTGATCCTGCTGGCCTACCGGCTCGGCTACATCCACCCGACCGGCATCCGCACCGGATAAAAAAAAGCCGCACCGGAGTGCGGCTTTGGTGTCTCTGGAGTTTACAGCCAGTACACCACGACGTACAAGCCCAGCCAGACCACGTCCACAAAGTGCCAGTACCAGGCCGCGCCTTCAAACGCGAAGTGGTGGTCCGGCGTGAAGTGGCCGCGCAGCACGCGGTACAGCACCACCGACAGCATGATCGCGCCCATGGTCACGTGGAAGCCGTGGAAGCCGGTCAGCATGAAGAAGGTGGAACCGTAGATGCCCGAGGTCAGTTTCAGGTTCAGTTCGGTGTAAGCGTGGTGGTATTCATACGCCTGGAAACCCATGAAGACCGCGCCCAGCAGGATGGTGGCAAACAGCCAGATCGCGGTTTGCGCGCGGTGGCCGGCACGCAGCGCGTGGTGGGCGATGGTCAGCGTCACGCCCGAGGTCAGCAGCAGCGCGGTGTTGATGGTCGGAATCGGGAACGGCCCCATGGTCTTGAACTCTTCCACCGTGCCGGCCGGGCCGACATTGCCCCAATGGGCGGCGAAGTCCGGCCAGATGAACTTGTGGTCCAGGTCCGACAGCCACGGCATGGTGATGGTGCGCGCGTAGAACAGCGCGCCAAAGAAGGCGCCAAAGAACATCACCTCCGAGAAGATGAACCAGCCCATCGACCAGCGGTAGGAATGGTCGATGCGCTGGCTGTACAAGCCGCCCTCGGATTCCTTGATGGCGTCGCCAAACCAGAAGTACAGCACAATCAGCGTGGCCACGATGCCAAGCAGATTGGCGGCCGGCCCCCACGCGGCGTCATTGACCCAGCCGGAAGCGCCGGCCATGGTCACCAGCAGGGACATGCCCGCCAGCAGCGGCCAGCGCGATGGGCCGGGCACGAAGTAATACGGTGCAGTGCCGCCGTGCGTATGTGTGGAACTCATCTTCATCTCCCTAATCAACTTTTATTGAGCTACTACGAGTTTGACGATAGTTATCAGTAAACCTATGAACACAGCCACCGCCAGCAAGGCCGCGACGATGATGTGGAGCGGGTTCATGCCCTGCTGGTCCTCATCGAAATCGCGCTTGCGGCGCAGGCCGACAAACGACCACAGCACGGCCTTGACCGAATACAGGAAGCCGGGCTTCTTGCTCATCAGTTGGCCGCCGTCTTGACCAGGCCGCCGCCCACCTCGAAGAAGGTGTACGACAGCGTGATGGTTTTGACGTCCTTCGGCAGTTTCGGATCGATGTAAAACACCACCGGCATCTGCCGCGCTTCATTCGCTTTCAGCGTTTGCTGCTTGAAGCAGAAACACTCCACTTTCAGGAAATACGGCGTCGCGCTTTGCGGCGCGTAGCTGGGAATGGCTTGCGCATGCATCTCGCGCTTTTGCGTGTTGACCACTTCATACATCACCGTGGTCAGCTCGCCCGGATGCACCTTCATGCTGTTGACCGTGGGGCGGAAGCGCCATGGTCCCTGGGCATTGCCGTCGAACTCGATGGTCACATCGCGGGTTGTATCCACCTGCGTGTTCTTGTCGAATTCCACCGTGCCATCCTTCTGCGTCAGCACGTTCAGCCCCAGCGCTTCGCAGATCTGGCGGTAGAACGGGTTGAGCGCATACGCAAAGCCGAACATCACGACCGCGATGATGATCAGCTTGCGCAGCAGGACGCGATTTTCCATGTCAGCTCAGCCAGATCCGTTTGACAAACACTGACACAAAGAAGAACAAGGCCAGCCCGCCCAGGATCAGGGCGGTGCGCACATTGTTCGGTTTATTCCGGCTGGCCATGATTATTTGAACTGCGGTGGTGTTTCAAAGGTGTGGAACGGCGCCGGCGACGGCACGGTCCACTCCAGGCCTTCCGCGCCTTCCCATGGCTTGGCTTCGGCTTTCTTGCCGCCACGGATGGTCGGGATGATCACGCCAAACAGGAAGAACACCTGCGACAGGCCGAAACCAAACGCGCCGATGGTGGCAATCATATTGAAGTCGGTGAACTGCGCCGAGTAGTCGGCGTAGCGGCGCGGCATGCCGGCCAGACCCAGGAAGTGCATCGGGAAGAAGGTGATGTTGAAGGTGATCAGCGACAGCCAGAAGTGCGCCTTGCCCATGGTCTCGTTGTACATGTGGCCGGTCCATTTCGGCGACCAGTAGTAGAAGCCGGCAAACAGCGCGAACAGCGAGCCGGCCACCAGCACGTAGTGGAAGTGCGCCACCACGTAGTAGGTATCCTGCAGCTGGATGTCGATCGGGGTCACCGCCAGGATCAGGCCGGTGAAGCCGCCGATGGTGAACACGAAGATGAAGCCGACCGCGAACAGCATCGGGGTTTCAAAGGTCATCGAACCGCGCCACATGGTGGCGATCCAGTTGAATACCTTGACGCCGGTCGGCACCGCGATCAGCATGGTGGCGTACATGAAGAACAGCTGCGAGGTCACCGGCATGCCGGTGGTGAACATGTGGTGCGCCCAGACGATGAACGACAGGATCGCGATCGACGCGGTGGCGTACACCATCGAGGCGTAGCCGAACAGCTGCTTGCGGGCAAAGGCTGGCAGAATCTGCGACACGATGCCGAACGCCGGCAGAATCATGATGTACACCTCCGGGTGGCCGAAGAACCAGAAGATGTGCTGGTACATGACCGGGTCGCCGCCGGCGGCCGCGTTGAAGAAGGTGGTGCCGAAGTGGCGGTCGGTCAGGGTCATGGTGATGGCGCCTGCCAGCACCGGCATCACGGCGATCAGCAGGTAGGCGGTGATCAGCCAGGTCCAGCAAAACATCGGCATCTTCATCAGCGTCATGCCGGGAGCGCGCATGTTGAGGATGGTGACGATGATGTTGATCGAGCCCATGATCGACGACGCGCCCATCAGGTGCATGGCGAAAATACCCATGTCCATGCCCGGCCCCATCTGCGTCGACAGCGGCGCGTACAGCGTCCAGCCGGCCGCGGTGGCGCCGCCCGGCACCAGGAACGAGGTGGCCAGCAGCAGCGCCGCCGGCGGCAGCAGCCAGAACGAGAAGTTGTTCATGCGGGCAAACGCCATGTCCGAGGCGCCGATCTGTAGCGGGATCATCCAGTTGGCGAAGCCGACGAAGGCCGGCATGATGGCGCCAAACACCATCACCAGGCCGTGCATGGTGGTCAGCTGGTTGAAGAACTCCGGCTGGAAGAACTGCAGGCCCGGCTTGAACAGCTCGGTGCGGATGCCCAGCGCCAGCACGCCGCCCGACAGCAGCATGACGAAGGAGAACCACAGGTACAGCGTGCCGATATCCTTGTGGTTGGTAGCGAACAGCCAGCGCGACAGGCCATGCGGATGGTCGTGTGCGTGATCGTGGTCGTGTGCGTGATCCAAAGTGCTCGTGCTCATGTTGTAACGCTCCTGATTACTTACGTGCAGCCACGATTTCGGCTGGTTGAACGATGTTCTCGGCGGCCTTGTTCGACCAGCTATTGCGGGTGTAAGTGATCACAGCCGCGATATCCGTATCCGACAGTTGCTTCCAAGCTGGCATTTCGGCGGGATATTTCCCGCTCTTCTTACCGTGCAGCAGAACGTTGATCTGTTCCGCCTTGGGACCATTCACCACTTCCGAGCCGTCCAGCGGCGCGAAGGCGCCGGCCACACCCTTGCCGTTGGCCTGGTGGCACACCGCGCAGTTGGTGTTGTAGACTTTTTCGCCCTTGGTTTTCAGCTCATCGATGGTCCAGGTCTTGTTAGGATCATCGGCCAGCGCGGCCATTTCTTTTTTCTTGCCGTCGACCCAGGTCTTGTACTCGGCGTCGGTCACCACGCGCACCACGATCGGCATGAAGGCGTGCTCCTTGCCGCACAGTTCCGAGCAATAGCCGCGGAAGGTGCCGGTGTGCTCGGCCTTGAACCAGGTGTCGCGCACGAAGCCCGGAATCGCATCCTGCTTGACGGCAAAGGCCGGGATCGACCACGAGTGGATCACATCGTTGGCGGTGGTGATCAGGCGGATCTTGCGGTGCACCGGCACCACCACCTCATTATCGACTTCCATCAGATAGTTGTCGCCGCGCTTCTCGGTCGGCGCAAAGCCCGGCGCGCCCACTTGCGCGCGCGGGGTGGACAGGTTGGACAGGAAGGAAATGCCTTCGCCCTCGCCCTTCAGATAATCGTAGCCCCACTTCCACTGCATGCCGGTGACCTTGATGGTGATGTCGGCGTTGGAAGTGTCCTTCATGCCGACCACGGTGCGGGTGGCGGGCAGCGCCATGCCGATCACGATCAGGAACGGCACGATGGTCCAGGCCACCTCGACGGCGGTGGATTCGTGGAAGGTGGCGGGCTTGTGGCCGAGCGACTTGCGGTGCTTGAAAATGGAATAGAACATCACGCCAAACACAGCGATGAAAATGACCAGGCAGACGCCCATCATCCAGTTGTGCAGGCTATAGACTTCGGTAGCGATTTGGGTGGCGGGAGGTTGCAGGTTCAGTTCATTGGCGACCGGTCCGCCAGTGCCGCCGGTGGCGGCGGCGTAGGTGCCAGTGCTTGCTGCGGTCTCAGCTGCCCACGCTGGCAGACCGGCCGCCAGCATCGACAATCCGAGCATCAACGCTTGAAGTCGCTTCGCATGTTTCATGTTTTCCCCAACTGCCCAAGAAATTAAAATATTTTTTTAACGTCTTACCGGCTATCGGTGAACTGAACCGGCGACGCTCCTTAAACAACTGACGCCAGTGTGTGCCGCAACCTGCCACGGGACAACGCCGACGCTCGATTCTGCTTAATTCAACTGCTCGTTCGTGCTCGATGTAACCTGATTTTGCCTGGCGTCGCGGGTTTATAGCTGGCGACGTGACATGCTGGCAAAATTAGTGAATGATTATATAGAACAAAAACGAGCCACATCAAGAAATAATCGATTTCACAACTAGGGTGTGCCACAGGACCTTACGCCGCATGGCAACATACCGTCCCCTCTCAGCGCGGCTTGCGCGGCGGATCGAAACGGATGATGGCTTCGCCCTTGGAAGTCAGCTTGGGGGCGGGCCGGAAGGCGTGACCGTAGATAACTTCAAAGGTCAGGCCGAGTTTCCCATCGGAACGACGACCACGCTCCAGCGTGTCCAGCATACGCTGCCAGGCCGCCTTGCCCATCATGCTGCGGCGCAATGTCGTCAGCGGATTACCGCCCAGGGCGCGCACGTCGGACAACAACGCTTTGGGCGTGTCATAGGTCACCGTGATGGTTTCCATGTCCAGCACCGGGGTGGAAAAACCGGCTTCCACCAGCTGATCGCCGAAATCATGCATATCGACGAAAGGCAGCACATGCGGCGCCAGATCGGCCTCGGCAAAGGCACTGCGCAGCTCGCGCAGCGAATCCGGGCCGAAGCAGGAAAACATCAGCAGGCTGTTCACGCGCAGCACGCGGCGCCATTCGGCAAATACGCGGTCCGGCTGCGGGTGCCAGTGCAGCGCCAGGTTGGACCAGACCAGATCCAGCGAGTTCGGTCCCAGTGGCAAGTCAGCAAAATCGCCGCACAGCAGATCGACGCCGCTTTTGGACGGCAACAGCTTGCTCAGCAACTGATTCAGCGAGGACGACCTGGCGCCGGGAGCTTGGGCGGCGCGCAGCATGGCTGGGGCGGCGTCCAGGCCCAGGATCTGGGCGGCGGGATAAGCTTTTTGCAACAACGGCAGATCGGCGCCGGTGCCGCAACCGGCATCCAAAACGCGCTGAGGCGCTATTTTAATCAATTCCAGCCGGTCGAACATGCGGGAAGATACCTCACGACGCAGGAAATCGGCGGGCGCGACACGTTCAGGGCGGGAAAACAGCTGGCGGACGCGCTCCAGATCGATGGGCGCGCTCAATTTGGGCGGATTAGCGGGGACTTGCATGGTGATGAATCAATGTAATGCGATAATGTCGGCAGTGTACATGGTTGCACGCGATCGCGACGGCTGCCGGTCTGGTTTTCGGCGTGGCCGCGTGGCATGAATGACAAGATAGCCCGAGCGGCAAGCTGGGGCCGCGCCCTGCTGCGGCAGTTGCTGCCGAACAGCTGCGCCCTGTGCGGCGGCGCCAGCGACGACGCGTTGTGCGCGGGCTGCGAGGCCCAAATCTTCGGCCCCGCCGCCGCCCTCGTCCGCTGCCCGCGCTGCGCCAACCCGCTGCCAGATTCGGGGTCAGCTCTGTCATTCGGACACGGCCTCGACAGTACTCCGGGGTCAGGTCCGCCATTTCTACACGGCCCCGACAGTAGACTGTGCGGAAAGTGCCTGGCCGATCCGCCGGCGTTCGACCGCACGCTGGTCGCGGCTGATTACGCTTTACCTGTCGACCAACTGGTCTTGCAGCTAAAATTCGGCCACCGCCTGGCACTGGCCCCGCTGTGCGCCCGGCTGCTGCGCGACGCCGTGCTGTCGCACCCGGACTACACCCTGCCCGCCCTGCTGTGTGCGGTGCCGCTGGGGCCGCGGCGGCTGGCGGAACGCGGCTACAACCAGGCGCTGGAAATCGCCCGGCCATTGGCGCGCAGCATGGGTGTCGCCCTGCATGCGCAATTGGTCATGCGCGTGAATGAAACCGCCGCCCAGAGCAGCGTCACGCCCGAGCAGCGCCGGCAAAACATCGCCGGCGCCTTCGTGGTGCCGGATGCTGCGCTGGTGGCTGGCCGCCATATCGGCGTCGTTGACGACGTCATGACCAGCGGCCAGACATTGCATGAACTGGCGGCCACATTGAAGCGCCACGGCGCCGCGTGCGTGAGCAACCTCGTGTTCGCGCGCACGCCGCCACATTAGAGAAAGAGAAAAGAGCATGTTTCACGTCGTCCTGGTCCATCCAGAAATCCCGCCGAACACCGGCAACGTCATCCGCCTGTGCGCCAACACCGGCGCGCAGCTGCACCTGATCGAACCGCTGGGCTTCCCGCTGGAAGACTCCAAGCTCAAGCGTGCCGGCCTTGACTACCACGAGTACGCGCGCATGAAAGTGCACAAGGACTGGGACGCCTTCCTGGCCGACACCCAACCCGATCCGGCGCGCATGTACGCCATGACCACGCACGGGTCGTCGCCATTCGCGCAATGCAGCTTCCAGCCGGGCGACGTGTTCGTGTTCGGTTCCGAGACCGCCGGGCTGCCGGTGGCGCTGCGCGAAAGCTTCCCGCCGGCCCAGCGCATCCGCCTGCCGATGCGTCCGGACAACCGCAGCATGAACCTGTCCAACACCGTCGCCGTCGTCGTGTTCGAAGCCTGGCGCCAGAACGGCTACGCCGGCGGTGCCTGAATTCGGGGTCAGCTCTGACATTCGGACACGCAGCGTGTAAGTTTGATCGCGCGCAAAACGCCTCACCGCCCGCTCAGCTGCAGCCGTCTCCTGACGTATTGAGATACATCAAACATCTTGCGTGCGTGTCCGAATGTCAGAGCTGACCCCGATTTTGGGGTGCGCGTGCAGCCACACGGCGCCGGCCACACCGGCGATCAGCAGCACGATCGCCAGCAGTTCCAGTGGACGTGGCGCTTGATGCTGGTAGATAAAGCCGTACAGCAGGCCGAACAGGGTTTCAAACAGCAGCAGCTGGCCGGACAACGTGACCGGCACGCGCCGGCTGGCGATGTTCCACAGCTGGTTGCCAATCACCGACGCACCCAGCGCGACTACCGAGACGATCATCCAGAAACGCAGCCAGTCGCGCTGCGCACCGCCTTCGCCCGGCCCGCCAGTGCCCCCCAGCGCAAGCACCACCGCGCCCAGCGCCAACGCCACCACGCCCGTGCTGATGCCATACAGGCCGGACCACTCGGCGCCGCTGAAATGCAAATTGCGCTTGAGGAAGCGGGCGTTGTCGACCGCGTACCAGGTCCAGCACAGCAGCGCGCCGAACGCGCACAGCATGCCCAGCGCGACCATCGGCCACGGCTGGCCGCCGGCTTTCGCATGGCTGAAGACGTCGATGTTGATGCAGACGATGCCCGCCACCACCAGCGCCAGCGGCCATGCCAGCGCGCGCAGCGGCAGCGCGCCGTGATCACGCCGCCCCAGCAAGGTCACGCTCAAGGGCAGCAAGCCGATAATCAGGGACGCCGCCGCCACGCCAGCCAGTTGCACCCCGGTCGACAGCAGCAGGTAGTAGACGATGTTCCCGGCCAGCGCATGCCGCAGCAGCACCAGGCAGTCATTGCGCGTCAGCCGGCGCAGCAACGGGCGCAAACGCGGCGCCAGCAGCACCAGCGTGATCAGGCCATACGCCAGATAGCGCCCCAGCGCCAGCTCCACCGGCGAGAATTCCGCCAGCCAGCGCGGCATCACAAAAATCATGCCCCAGAAGGCGCCGGCCGTCAGGCCGCATAAAACTCCGTACCACATGTCAGTCTCCTTTCGGCAGACAGTGTGGCGCCAGGCGGCTAGCAAGGATTGTGCAGGACTAGCGGATTTTTGTCTGATTCTGCTGCCGGTAAGCCAGCGGCGTGGTGTCCATGGCGCGGCGCATGGCATGCGTCAGCGCGCTCTGGTCGGCGTAGCCGGCCAGCGTCGCCAGTTGCGCGATCGGCAGCGAGGATTCCACCAACTGCCGGCAAACGAAGCGCAGGCGCATGGCGTTCAGCCAGGCCAGCGGGGTGGTGTCGAGTTCTTCACGGAACACACGGTGCAGATGGCTTACGCTCAGGCAGGCCACCTGCGCCATGCTGCCGGTATTCCACGGACGGCCGGGCGCGGCTTCAAACTGCGTCAGCGCCGCCTGCAGGCGCGAGGCCGGGCGCAGGGGCTGCTGTGTCAGCGATTCCAGCAGCAACGGCGTCCAGTTGGCCAGCACGCTGGCGCTGGCCGCGCCCTGCCCCTGCAGCAGGCCCATGAAGTCGATCAGTTTGGCCGTGGCCGCGCTCACCGGCGCGAACGGCCGCGCCGCCAGCAGGCCCGCCGTTTCGGCCGGCACGGCGGCCAGGTCAAAGTCCAGGATCAGCGATGCATTCGGCTCGTGCGAAAACTGCGTGTGCACCAGGCCGGGCGCGATGAAGGCGGCGCGCAACGGGTGCAGCACCTCGCCACTGCCGTTGATATCCAGCGTCAGCTTGCCGCTCAGCGGCAATACCATTTGGGCGAAATCGTGTGCGTCCGAAAACGGAAGGCCGTAGCTGCGCAGATCGATTTCGGTGGAAGTCATGCCGGTCAGTGTAACGCCAAAGCTCAGCTCGTGTAGAAATGACGGACCTGACCCCGGATTTAGCGGCGGGCGGACCAGACGGCCAGCAGCGCCAGCAGGCCGGCGCCCAGCAGGCCCACCAGGATGGTGGCGCCCGCCATCAGCGCGGCCGGATTGCGCAGACCGGAGAATTCGGCGGCAAACGCCAGCGTCACCGCCGCGATCAACTGCGCCGGCAGCACGAACCGCAGATTGCGGAACGCCCACGGGTTCTCGCGCAGCCAGTATCTGCGCGCCACCATCAGCGGCGGCCCCCACAGCGCCACCAGGAACGCCAGCACCGCCACCAGGATCAGGATGATCCTCATTTGAACGACCGCACCTTGGCCAGCAGCTTGGTGGTCGAGCGCTCATGCTCGAAGTCGATCGCCACCGCTTCGCCGCCGTAGGCAATCACGGCCTTGCCTTCGGGGATGGCGTCCATCTGGTAATCCCCCCCCTTGGCGTAGATGTCCGGCCGCGCTTCCTGCACCACTTCCAGCGCCGTGTCCTCGTCAAAGTCCACCACCAGGCTGACCGACTCCAGCGCCGCCAGCACCGCCATGCGGTCGCCGCAGGTGTTCAGCGGCCGGTCGTCGCCCTTGCCCAGCCGCTTGACCGAGGCGTCGGTGTTGGCCGCCACCACCAGCGACGCGCCCAGCGCGCGCGCCTGCGCCAGGTAGGTCACATGGCCGCGATGCAGGATGTCGAACACGCCGTTGGTCAGCACCACCGGCTTCGGCAACGCAGCCACACGTGCGGCCAGTTCGGCGCGGGTGCAAATTTTGTCTTCAAATTGAGGCATAGTCAGGTCTTGGGGTCTTCGTCTTCAGGTTGGTCTTCTTCGATGCTCAGCGCGCCAAACGCGCCGCCGCCCTCGCCCGGCTCCGGCCGCCCGCCGTGCAGTTTGATCTGCAGGCGCAGGCCGTTGGCCGAATCGGCATTGCGCAGCGCCTCTTCGTAGGCGATGTAGCCTTTATTATAAAGTTCGTACAGCGCCTGATCGAAGGTGCACATGCCCAGCTCGCGCGACTTCTGCATGATTTCCTTGATCGACTGGAAGTTGCCCTTGAAGATCATCTCGGCAATGGTCGGCGTATTCAGCAGGATTTCAATCGCCGCTTTGCGCCCCTTGCCATCCTCGGTGCGGATCAGGCGCTGCGACACGATGGCCCGCAGATTCGACGACAAGTCCATCAGCAGCTGGTTGCGCCGCTCTTCCGGGAAGAAGTTGATGATGCGGTCCATAGTCTGGTTGGCGTTGTTGGCATGCAGCGTACCCAGACACAGGTGGCCGGTCTCGGCAAACGCGATGGCGTGCTCCATGGTTTCGGTGTCGCGGATTTCGCCGATCAGGATCACGTCCGGCGCCTGGCGCAGGGTATTTTTCAGGGCGTTGTGCCAGGAGCGCGTGTCGACGCCGACCTCGCGGTGGGTGATCAGGCAGCCCTTGTTCTTGTGCACGTACTCGACCGGGTCTTCCACCGTGATGATGTGGCCGGCCGAATTGGCGTTGCGGTAGTCGATCATCGCCGCCAGCGTGGTCGACTTGCCGGAACCGGTGCCCCCCACCACCAGCACCAGCCCGCGCTTGGTCATGATGATGTCCTTCAGCACCTCCGGCAGTGCCAGCTTTTCCAGCGAGGGGATCTCGGAGGCGATGGTGCGGATCACCATCGCCACGTTCTGCTGCTGGACGAAGACGTTGACGCGGAAGCGGCAGACATCCGGTAGCGAGATGGCAAAGTTGCATTCCAGTTCAGTCTCGAACTCGGCCTGCTGCCTGGCGTTCATGATCGACAGCGCCAGCGCGCGCGTCACGCTGCCGGTCAGCTTCTGCTGGCTCAGCGGCTTCATGGCGCCCTGCGACTTCATACTGGGCGGGAAATCCGCGGAAATGAACAAATCCGAGCCGCCGGTATGGTGCATGACCTTGAGCAGCTTGTGCAGATACGCCTGCGCTTCTTCCGGACCAAATGTGGAGGACATACATCGCCTTTCAGGAATACGCTGCATTATATCGACAGCATTCCGCTACAATAGCTCAACTTGGCGTACCATTATTGCATCCCAGCATCGAGTGTGTTCAAATACATTCATGACATTGACCGAACTGAAATATATCGTCGCCGTAGCCAGGGCGAAGCACTTCGGACACGCGGCCGAAGCTTGTTACGTCGCCCAGCCGACGTTGTCGGTCGCCATCAAGAAGCTGGAAGATGAACTGGGCGTGGTCCTGTTTGAGCGGGGCGGCGCCGAAATCTCGGTCACGCCGCTGGGCGCGCAAATCGTCGCCCAGGCCGAGCGCGTGCTCGAACAGACCGCCGCCATCAAGGAACTCGCCAAGCAGAACAAGGACCCGCTGGCCGGCCCGCTGCGTCTGGGCGTGATCTACACCATCGGCCCTTACCTGCTGCCGCCGCTGGTCAAGGGCATGATCGACAAAGTGCCGCAGATGCCCTTGATCCTGCAGGAGAACTTCACTGTCAAGCTGCTGGAGATGCTGCGCCAGGGCGAGCTGGATGCCGCCATCATGGCGTTGCCGCTGCCGGAGCACGGTATGGCGATGCAAGTGTTGTATGACGAACCGTTCGTGGTGGCCATGCCCTCGGCCCACCCCTGGACCAAGCGCAAGACCATTCCGGCCGACGACCTCAAGACCGAGAACATGCTGTTGCTCGGCAACGGCCACTGCTTCCGCGATCAGGTACTGGAAGTGTGCCCGGAAATGGCACGCTTCTCGGCGCCCGGCAATGGCATGCAGCGCACCTTCGAAGGCTCGTCGCTGGAGACCATCCGCCACATGGTGGCCAGCGGCATCGGCCTGACCGTGCTGCCGCGCGCCTCGGTGCCGGACATGGCGGCCAAGGACGGCATGCTGCAATTCCGCCCCTTCGACGAACCGGTGCCTTCGCGCCGCGTGGTGATCGTGTGGCGGAAAAGCTTCACCCGCAAGGCCGCCATCGACGCCGTGTGCGAGGTGGTGGCATCGTGCAACCTGCCCGGCATCACCACGCTCTGCGCCGATCAGTGACGGCCGGCGTCAGGATTTGCGATAATCAGCGCTTTCCTGTCTTCTGAAGCCGTCTATGAACAAGCTGCAGCTCTATTTCCGCCTGATCCGGCTGGACAAACCCATCGGCACCGTGCTGCTGCTGTGGCCCACGCTGTACGCCATGTGGCTGGCGGCCGACGGCGTGCCGGACTGGCGCCTGCTGGTGATTTTCACGCTCGGCACCTTGCTGATGCGTTCGGCCGGCTGCGCCATCAACGACTATGCCGACCAGGACTTCGACAAGCACGTCAAGCGCACCGCGCAGCGTCCCATCACCAGCGGGCGCATCAGCGGCAAGGAAGCGGTGGCAATTGCCGCCATCCTGTCCATCATCGCCTTCTGCCTGATCCTGCCGCTGAACGCGCTGACCAAGCAGATGTCGGTGGCGGCCCTGATCATTGCCGGCACCTATCCTTACTTCAAGCGCTTTTTCGCCATCCCGCAGGCTTACCTGGGCATTGCCTTCGGCTTCGGCATCCCGATGGCGTTTGCCGCCATCCAGAACCAGGTGCCGCCGCTGGCGTGGCTGCTGCTGATCGGGAACATCTTCTGGACCCTGGCCTATGACACCGAATACGCCATGGTCGATCGCGATGACGACCTGAAGATCGGCATCAAGACCTCGGCCATCACCTTTGGCCGCTACGACGTCGCCATCATCATGCTGTGCTACGCGCTGCACCTGGCGATTCTGCTGGTGTGCGGCTGGCAGCAGGGCTTGCGCTTCTGGTTCGTGGCCGGCCTGGCGGCGGCGGCCGGCATCGCCTGCTACCACTACACCCTGATCCGCAACCGCGAGCGCGACGCCTGCTTCTACGCCTTCCGCCACAATAACTGGCTGGGCGGCGTGATCTTTGC
Organism: Duganella sp.; assembly: GCF_039595735.1. NCBI lineage: Bacteria > Pseudomonadati > Pseudomonadota > Betaproteobacteria > Burkholderiales > Oxalobacteraceae > Duganella > Duganella sp. The sequence goes on along the minus strand of NZ_JBCNLB010000004.1, from coordinate 49,515 downwards.
CGGCGTGGCGCTGGACTACGCGCTACGCTGAGCACAATTGAGCAGGCGCAAAACGGTGACATCGTCGATACTTACACTGGCTAATTTTTAACGAGGTCACCCCCATGGAACATAACAACACCATCGCAGAAACCCAGGCCGCCAGCGCGACCGTGCGCGACCGTCTGATGGACGATCTGCAGCACACCATCGGCGAAGCGGAAAAATGGCTGCAGGACAGCGCCGGCGAAGAAACCGGCGTCCGCAGCGAAACCCGCGCCCGCTTTGACGACACCCTGCGCACCGCCCGCAGCGACTTGCGCAAGCTGGAAGAGAGCTTCCTGGCCCACAGCCGCGACGCCGCCGACAACGTCAATCTCTTCGTGCGCGAGCATCCGTGGCAAGCCGCCGGCATCGGCGTCGCGCTGGGCGTTGTGGTTGGCATGCTGCTGTCCCGCAAATAACCCCTCACAATATTGCCAATATGCTATCCTCGCTGCACCAACACAGCGAGGATGCAAACATGCACGCACTACAATCCCGGATAAAGTATCTGCGCAATGCGGAGACTTTCTGCGCCGTGTTCCTGCCGCTGCTGTTCTGGAACGACTGGCGCAGGACCGAGGGGCCGGTGGCGTGGGACTTGCGCATCGCAGCCGCGGCGCTGATGAGCTATGTCCTGCTGCAGGGCGCGCTGTACTGGCATCTGAAGCTGCAGACCGTGACCCGGCATCAGCCCTTGCCGGGATGTTTCCAACGGCTTTACCAGATCTTCAAATATTCCAATGTGATCGGCATCGGCGCCGTGCTGGCCCTGATCACGCAGCGCAGCGCGGCGGTCACCACGGAAGATCTGTGGTGGGCCGGCTGTGTGCTGGCCCTGGTCGCGGCCGAGCAGATCAACTACTACCATTACCAGCTGATGTACGACACCCGCGCCGCATTTGCCTACCTGCGCCGCAACGGCCGGCTGCGCCAGGCGGCGCTCGCGCTCGACCTCAAACGCGGCAAAAGCGGCAGCATGTAGTTGAAGTAACCGCGCAAAACATACTGTTATACTCGTTTCATAAAACCAAAATGAAGGGGAGGCAGCAGATGAACGGAGCGTTACGCGTCATTGCACTGTATGGTGCCATCGGCGTGCTGTTGAGCGCCTGCACCAAGACCGACGGCCCGGCGCCATCGGCGGAAAAGGTCAGCGCCGATGCGGCCTTCCAGAAGCAACTGCAGGAGCAGCTGCTGGACGCCAAGCCCGGCAGCGTGATCGACATCCCGGCCGGCAACTACCACCTCACCTCCGGCCTCACCCTGCGCGGCGACGGCGTCACCATCCGCGGCGCCGGCATGGACCAAACCGTGTTGTCGTTCAAAGGCCAGGTCACCGGGCCGGAAGGCTTGCTGGTGTATGGCAACGGCTTCACCATCGAAAACCTCACCATTGAAGACTCCAAGGGCGACGGCCTGAAGATCAATGACGGCGACACCATCACCGTACGCAAGGTCAAGGTGCAATGGACCGGTGGCCCGAAAGTGACCAATGGCGCCTACGGCATCTATCCGGTCAAGACCAAAAACGTGCTGATCGAGGACAGCGTGGCGATCGGCGCGTCCGACGCCGGCATCTATGTCGGCCAGTCCAACGGCGTGATCGTGCGCCGCTCGCGCGCCGAGGGCAATGTGGCAGGGATCGAGATCGAAAACACCGTCAATGCCGATGTCTACGAGAACGTCGCCACCAACAACACCGGCGGCATCCTGGTGTTCAACATGCCCAACCTGTCGCAGGCCGGCCACAGCACGCGCGTGTACAAGAACAAGGTCGAGAAAAACAATCTCGGCAACTTTGCCGCCAAGGGCACGGCCGTGGCCAGCGTGCCGGCCGGTTCCGGCATCGTCATCAACTCCAATTCCAAGGTGGAGATTTTCGACAACGACGTGATCGACAACCAGACCGCCAACGTCATCATTTCCAGCTACCACTCCACCGGCTACTACACCGAAAAAGGCGTGGCGGCCGGCTACGATCCGTATCCGAAAGCGATCTATGTCTACGACAACCGCTTCAAGGGCGGTGGCGATTCGCCGGATGGCCTGGACCTGAAAGCGCTGAAGATCGCCATGTACGGCCTGAGCGGCCATCTGCCGGACGTGCTGTGGGACGGCTACGTCGATACCAGGCTGATGGTCAAAGGCGTGCTGCCGGCCGAGCAGCGCATCTGCGTGCAAAAAGATGCCGACGTGCTGAATGCCGACGGTCCCAACAAATACAAGAATCCAAGCAAGGACAGCGCGCCGTTCCGCTGCGCGCTGGCCAAGCTGCCGCCGGTCACCATCGCCCAACTCGGCGCCCAGTCATGATGCCGACCTTCCTCACGCGTCCGCTGCTGGGGGCGGCGTGCGTGCTCGCGCTGACGGCATGCACGCAAAGCCAGGCGCCGGTCAGCTTCATCGCCGCGGGCAATCCGGACAAACTCAGCGACTGGCATTTGATGGCGGTCGCCAGCGGCAAGCTGAACCTCAACAAGGATGTGGTGCCGTACGACCTGAACACGCCGCTGTTCACCGACTACGCGCACAAGCTGCGCACGGTGTGGATGCCGAAAGGCCAGAGCGCGGCCTACCACGCCGACGCCACCTTTGATTTCCCGGTCGGCACCATCATCAGCAAGACCTTCTACTATCCCAAAGGCGCCGATGGCAAGACCGTGCTGGCCACCTACGACAGCGACGGCGACCGGCTGGACACCAGCAAAGTGCGCCTGATCGAAACACGCCTGCTGGTGAAGCGCGCCAGCGGCTGGATCGCCCTGCCCTACGTGTGGAATGCCGAGCAGACCGACGCCGTGCTGTCGCGCACCGGCGACCAGATTCCGCTGGAGGTGATCCACCAAGACAAGCGCAGCAACAAGCTGACCTACGTGGTGCCGAACGTCAACCAGTGCGCGTCCTGCCATGTGGCGGATGTGAAGTCGCGCCAGTTCCAGCCGATCGGGCCAAAGGCGCGCCACCTGAACCGCAACTACACGTATGACGGCGTCAGCACCAACCAGCTGGACTACCTGGTGCGCGTGGGCTATCTGAAAGGCGTGCCGGCAGACGGCGTGCCGCGCAACGCCAACTGGCATGACAGCACGCAAAGCGTCGATGCCCGCGCCCGCGCCTACCTCGACATCAACTGCGCCCACTGCCACAACGACAAAGGCGCGGCCAACACCACCGCGCTGCATCTGCAAATGGGCGCACCGGCCGACCTGCATCTGGGCCTGTGCAAACCGCCGGTCGCCGCGGGCGCCGGCACGGGCGGCCGCAGCCACGACATTACCCCCGGCCTGCCGGACGACTCCATCATGCTGTACCGCCTGAACTCGGCCGAGCCGGGCGTCATGATGCCGGAACTGGGCCGCAGCTCAGTCCACAAGGAAGGCGTAGCCCTGATCCGCGCATGGATCGCAGCCATGAAGCAAGGCTGCGACAGCAAAACCTAGGCGGCGCCGAGCTCGTCGCCCAGCTCCTTGCCGCGGGCGGCGGCGGCTTTCAGGGCGGTGACGATGGCGGCCTTGACGCCGCTGGCCTCCATGCTGGTCAGGGCGGCATAGGTGGTGCCGCCTTTGGAGGTGACGCGCTCGCGCAGCAAGGACACCGGTTCGCTGCTGCGGGTCGCCAGTTGCGCCGCGCCGGCAAAGGTGGCCAGCGCCAGCTGCGTGCCCTGCTCCGCGCTCAGGCCCATTTCTCCGGCCGCCTGCTGCATCGCTTCGATGAAGTAAAACACATAGGCCGGGCCGCTGCCCGATACCGCCGTCACCACATCGATCTTGCCTTCGTCATCCAGCCAGACAGTCTCGCCCACCGCGCGCAGGATGTCGTCGGCGGCCCGGGTCTGCGCTTCGCTCACGCCCGGCATGGCGACCATGCCGGTGATGCCCATGCCGATCAGGGCCGGCGTGTTCGGCATGCAGCGCACGATGGCGCCATAGCCGCCGAGCCAGCGCGACAGATCGGCGCCGCGGATGCCGGCCGCGATCGAGACCAGCAGCGGCTGCCTGGCCGGATCGATAAACGGCAGCAACTGTGCCGCCACCTCGCGCATGCTCTGCGGTTTCACCGCCAGCACAATCACATCGGCGGCCGACACTGCCGCGTCGGTGGCGGGCGCCGTGGTCACGCCGTACTGCTGGTGCAGGCGCGCCAGCGCGTCCGCGTTCGGATCGACCACATGGATGTTGGCCCCATCGGTCAACTTGTTGGCCAATCCGGCGATCAGGGCGGCGGCCATGTTGCCGCCGCCGATAAATGCAATGTTCATGTCTCAAGCCTTGTTGTAGTTTCGTGCGCCAAAAATCGCGCTGCCGACGCGCACAATGGTTGCGCCTTCGAAGATCGCCGCCCGCATGTCGGCCGACATGCCCATCGACAGCGTATCGAGCGCCAGCCCGTCGGCCCGCAGTTGTTCGTACAGAGCGCGCAGGCGGGCGAAAGCCGCGCGCTGCTGCTCAAATGCCACGGCCGGCTCGGGGATCGCCATCAGGCCGCGCAAGGTCAGATTCGGCAGCGCGGCGACCTGATGGGCCAGCTGCGCCACTGCTTGCGGGGCGACGCCGCTCTTGCTGGCCTCGCCGCTGATATTTACCTGCAGGCAGATCTGCAGCGGCGGCATGCCGGCCGGCCGCTGCTCGGACAGCCGCGCGGCAATCTTTTCGCGCTCGACGGTGTGCACCCACGCGAAATGCTCGGCGATCGGGCGCGTCTTGTTGCTCTGGATCGGGCCGATGAAATGCCACTCCAGCGGCGGCGCGCCGGCATCATTCAGTGCGCGGATCTTGTCCAGGCCCTCCTGCAGATAATTCTCGCCAAAGGCGCGCTGGCCGGCCGCCACGGCTTCCTGCACCGCCTCCGGGCCAAAGGTTTTGGACACGGCCAGCAACCGCACCGTATCCGGCTGCCGGCCCGATTCTTGGGCTGAGGCAACAATTGTCGCGGTGATTGCTTGCAAGTTCTGGCGGATCGGGGACATAATCATCGAGTCAAAAGCGTTAAAACTGGGCCACTCGGGCAATATTCAGCAGGGATTATAAATGGACATCTCCGAACTACTCGCATTCTCTGTCAAGAACAAGGCCTCGGACCTGCACCTGTCGGCCGGCTTGCCGCCGATGATACGGGTGCACGGCGACGTGCGCCGCATCAACCTGCCGCCGCTGGAGCACAAAGACGTGCACGGCATGATCTATGACATCATGAACGATGGCCAGCGCAAGGTGTACGAGGAAATGCTGGAGATCGACTTCTCGTTTGCGATTCCGGGGCTGGCGCGCTTCCGCGTCAACGCCTACAACCAGGAGCGCGGCGCCTCGGCGGTGCTGCGCACCATCCCGTCCAAGATCCTCAGCCTGGAAGACCTGAACGCGCCCAAGATCTTTGCCGACTTCGCGCTCAAACCGCGCGGCCTGGTGCTGGTGACCGGTCCGACCGGCTCCGGCAAATCGACCACGCTGGCGGCGATGATCAACCACCTCAACGAAAACGAGTACGGCCACATCCTGACGATTGAAGACCCGATCGAATTCGTGCACGAATCCAAGAAATGCCTGATCAACCAGCGCGAGGTGGGGCCGCACACGCTGTCCTTCAACAACGCGCTGCGCTCGGCGCTGCGCGAAGACCCGGACGCGATCCTGGTGGGCGAGCTGCGCGACCTGGAAACCATCCGCCTGGCGCTGTCGGCGGCGGAGACCGGCCACCTGGTGTTTGGCACCCTGCACACCTCGTCGGCGGCGAAAACCATCGACCGTATCGTCGACGTGTTCCCGGCCGATGAAAAGGAAATGGTGCGCGCCATGCTGTCGGAATCGCTGCAGGCCGTGATCTCGCAAACCCTGCTGAAAACCAAGGATGGCGCCGGCCGCGTGGCGGCGCACGAAATCATGGTGGCGACGCCGGCGATCCGCAACCTGATCCGCGAAGCGAAAGTGGCGCAGATGTACTCCGCGATCCAGACCGGCAGCGGGGTTGGCATGCAGACCCTGGACCAGAACCTGACCGACCTGGTCCGCCGCAACATCATCAGCGCCGCCGCCGCCCGCAGCGCCGCCAAAACCCCGGAAAACTTCCCCGGCTAAACTCCGGGGTCAGGTCCGTCATTTCTACACGGCCTCTGCTGTAGCGTACGCTACAGCAGAGGCCGTGTAGAAATGACGGACCTGACCCCGGATTGAAAGGATTATTATGGAACGCGATCAGGCCTCCAAATTCATGTTCGATCTGCTGCGCCTGATGTTGGCGAAGAAGGGCTCGGACTTGTTCATCACCGCCGGCTTCCCGCCCGCAATCAAGATCGATGGCAAGATGACGCCGGTGTCGTCACAGGTGCTGACCGCCGCCCATACGCTGGATCTGGCCCGCTCCATCATGAACGATAAGCAGGCCGCCAGCTTCGAGCTGACCAAGGAAGCCAATTTCGCCATCAGCCCCGGCGATATCGGCCGCTTCCGCGTCTCGGCGTTTGTGCAGATGAGCTCGGTCGGCATGGTGTTGCGGACCATCACCTCCGAGATCCCCAGGCTGGAAGACCTCGGCCTGCCGGAAGTGCTCAAGGATGTGGTGATGGCCAAGCGCGGCCTGGTGATCATGGTCGGCGCCACCGGTTCCGGCAAGTCGACCACGCTGGCCGCCATGCTCGGCTACCGCAATGAAAACAGCTACGGCCACATCATCACGATCGAGGATCCGGTCGAGTACGTCCACCCGCACAAGAATTGCATCGTCACCCAGCGCGAAGTCGGCGTCGATACCGACGACTGGGAGGTGGCGCTGAAGAATACGCTGCGCCAGGCGCCCGACGTGATCCAGATCGGCGAGATCCGCGACCGCGAAACCATGGACCACGCCATCGCCTTTGCCGAGACCGGCCACCTGTGCCTGGCCACCCTGCACGCCAACAGCGCCAATCAGGCGCTCGACCGCATCATCAACTTCTTCCCCGAGGAACGCCGCCAGCAGCTGCTGATGGATTTGTCGCTCAACCTGAAGGGCATGATTTCCCAGCGCCTGATTCCGAAGAAGGAATCCAAGGGCCGCGCGGTGGCAATCGAGATCATGCTGAACTCGCCGCTGATTTCGGACCTGATCTTCAAGGGCCAGGTGCACGAGATCAAGGAGCTGATGAAGAAATCCCGCGAGCTCGGCATGCAGACCTTCGACCAGTCGCTGTTCGACCTGCACGAGGCCGACCTCATCACCTACGAAGACGCCTTGCGCAACGCGGACTCCGTCAACGACCTGCGGCTGGCTATCAAGCTGGAAGGCAAGGCCGCGAAGAACCGCGACCTGTCGGCCGGCACCGAACATTTGGGTATCGTCTAATGAACACTATTTTCGACTTCTCCGCCGACAGCCTGTCCGGCCAACCCGTCAACCTGAGCCAGTACCAGGGCAAGGTGCTATTGATCGTCAACACCGCCAGCAAGTGCGGCTTCACGCCGCAGTACAAGGGGCTGGAAGCGGTGTACCAGCAGTTCAAGGACCGCGGCGTCGAGGTGCTGGGCTTCCCCTGCAACCAGTTTGGCGCACAGGAGCCGGGCCAGGCCGGGGAAATCGGCGCTTTCTGCGAAAAGAATTACGGCGTGACCTTCCCGCTGTTTGCCAAGATCGACGTCAACGGCGACAATGCCCACCCGCTGTTCCAGAAACTGAAGAAGGACGCGCCCGGCATCCTCGGCACCGAGGGCATCAAGTGGAACTTCACCAAGTTCCTGATCCGCAAGGACGGCACGGTCTACGACCGCTACGCCCCGTCCACCAAACCGGAAGAGCTGATCGCGGACATTGAAAAGCTGCTGGCGGAATAATCGCCGCAACAAAATGTCCACGACAACGGGAAAAAAATTGAAAACGTTTTCCAAAAAACGTCAAAAAGTTTAACTTTTACGTAATAATGGGCTTTGGTTCCTATCACATCAGTTGCCTATGTCCTTGTTAGGAAAAATAGTCTCGCCGTGGCTTCGGATGGGGATGTATTCGCGCTTGTTCCTGCCCATCTTCGTCATCATCGCAGTGGTGGTGGGCGTGCGCTATCACCTGATGCTGAAGTCCGAAACCAGTTACGCCGAGACCCGCTACCAGCGCGACGCCGGCGAGCTGGCGGCACACCTGCAAAAGACGCTGCTGCCGATCCTGGCCGCGCCGAATCGCGGCGCCATGGATGCGGCGCTGTCGGCGTCCCTGCTGCTCAATCCCGATCTCACGGCGGCGCGCCTGGATTACGCCGGCGGCCATCTTGAAGCACTGCGCAGCGTGCGTGCGGCAGCGGAGTATCCTGACTGGTTCCCGCGCTTCAGCCGCATCAGCGCCATCCACCGCAGCATCGATCTGGGTAACGCCACGCTGGCGCTGAGCTTTGAGCCCACGCTGCCCATCGGCCAGGTATGGCGCAGCGTGCATCAGCAGGCAGTGATCTCCGCGGTCAACGTCACCATCATCTATACGCTGCTGGGGATTATCATCTTCGCCAACAAGCGCATGCTGCGCCGCCTGGCCGATGCCACCAACCGCTTCCAGAACGGCGACCACGATGTGCGCCTGCCGGTGAGCGGCACGCTGGAAGCGCGCATGCTGGCCAGTACCTTCAACAACATGGCGCAACGGGTGCAGGCGCTGGTGCACAAGCTGCAGCAAAGCCAGAACGAATTGAGCACGCAGCTGACGCGCACCCTGCTGGCGCAGCAGCAGCTGCAGGTGGAGAAGGACCGCATCGAGGTGACCTTGACGTCGATCGGCGACGCCGTCATCACCACCGACCTGACCGGACGGATCGACACCATTAACGAGGTGGCGCAGAAGCTGACCGGCTGGCCGGCGTCCAGCGCGCGCGGCATGGAGCTGCATCAGGTCTTTGTCCTGGCGAATAACTTCGGCCAGCACTCGCTGTTGAAATCGATGAAGGCGATTTATGCCGGCGGCGAAGTGGTCAAGGTGGGCAACCAGAGCCTGCGCAACCGCATGGGCCAGACCTGCATTGTGGAGTACACCGCCAACGCTATCCGCACGCCGCTGGGTGAGGTTCAGGGTTCGGTGCTGGTGTTCCGCGATGTGACCGAGCGCCGCCAGCTGATGCAGCAGATTTCCTGGCAGAGCAATCACGACATCCTGACCGGCTTGCCCAACCGCGCGGCGCTGGCCATGCGTTTCGAGCAGGAGGTGGCGCGCGCGCGCGAACAGAATCACCTGCTGGCGGTATGCCTGTTCGACCTTGATCACTTCCAGCATGTGAACCAGTCGCTGGGCCAGGCGGTGGGCGACGAGATCCTGAAGCAGGCCGCCAGCCGCCTGCACGATTTCGCCGGACAGCGCCACTACGTGGCACGCCTCGGGGGCGATGAATTCGTGCTGCTGCTGCCGGAGCTGAACGACCGCGCCGCCATCGATTACGCCATGGGCAAGCTGATGGCCGCCCTGTCGCGCGACTATGTCTGCGACGGCGAAGCGGTCAACATGTCGGCCAGTGCCGGCATCGCGGTTTATACCGGCAATGACATCAGCGCGGACTCGCTGCTGCGCCACGCTGACCAGGCGCTGTACCAGGCCAAGATCACGGGCCGCAACCGTTATCACTTCTTCGACGCCGATCTGGATGAGCAGGTACGCACCCATCACAACCGCCGCACCGAGGTGCGCAACGCGGTGCGCGCCAATGAGCTGGTACTGTACTACCAGCCCAAACTGGATATGCGCAAGGGCCGCATCATCGGCATGGAGGCGCTGCTGCGCTGGGAGCATCCGCAACGCGGCACCATCGGACCGGGCGAGTTCCTGCCGATCGTTGAGCACAGCGATGTGATTGTCGATATCGGAGAATGGGTGCTGCGCGAGGCGCTGTGCCAGCTGCAGTCATGGCGCACGTTTGATGCCAACTGGGTCATCAGCGTGAATATCGCCGCGCGCCATTTCCAGCGTCATGACTTTGTCGAGCGCCTGACGGCGATCCTGGCCGAATATCCGGACGTGCCGCCGCACATGCTGGAGCTGGAGATCCTGGAGTCCTCGGCGCTGAGCGATATCGCCCATGTGCGCAGCATCATGCTGGACTGCCAGGCGCTGGGCATCAGCTTTGCGCTGGATGATTTTGGTACCGGCTATTCGTCCATGTCTTACCTCAAGCGCCTGCCGGCCGATGTGCTGAAGATCGACCAGAGCTTTGTACGCAATATGCTGGTGGATCGCGATGATCTGTACCTGGTCAGCGCGGTGATTGGCCTAGCGCGTTCGTTTGGCCTTGGCGTGATTGCGGAAGGCGTCGAGACCATCGAGCACGGCGCCATGCTGATGCGGCTGGGCTGCGATCTGGCCCAGGGTTATGGCATCGCGCGGCCGATGCCGGCGGATGACGTACTGTCGTGGGTAGCCAGCTTCGATACGGCTTCGGTGTGGCAGGCTGCAGCCACCCTGCCGCCCATCCTCAATCTGCATACCGAACCGGCGGGCGGCACGTCGCAGCTGGCTTTAATTTAAGGCTTTGTCGATCAATTCGATCCAGTGCATGACCGGCGTGTCGGTACCCGATTGCAGGTGTGCGGTGCAGCCGACGTTGGCCGAGACGATGGTGTGCGCGCCAGTGTCTTGCAGGTTGGCCAGTTTGCGGTCGCGCAGTTGCAGCGACAGCTCCGGCTGCAGCAGCGAGTAGCTGCCGGCCGAACCGCAGCACAGGTGGCTCTCTGCACACAGCACCACATCGATACCGGCCGCACGCAACACGCCTTCGACTTTGCCCCGGATCTGCTGGCCGTGCTGCAGCGTGCAGGGAGGATGATAGGCGACGCGCCCTTTGTCGCCAACATGCACACGCTGCGCCAGCTGCGCCTCAAACTGCGGCATGATCTCGCTCAGGTCTTTCGTCAGCGCCGAAATGCGCACCGCCTTGTCCGCATACGCGGGATCGTGCGCCAGCAAATGACCATACTCCTTGACGGTGGCGCCACAGCCAGAGGCGGTCATGACAACCGCTTCGATTTCACCGTTCTGCACATACGGCCACCACGCGTCGATATTCCGGCGCATGTCATCCAGCGCTGCCTCCTGCTCATTCATATGATGACGCAGCGCGCCGCAGCAGCCAGCCCGTGAGGCGACGATCAGCTGCACGCCCAGCGCATCCAGCACGCGCGCGGTGGCGGCGTTGATATTGGGCGCCATGGCCGGCTGCGCGCAGCCATCCAGCACCAGCATCTTGCGCGCATGCTCGCGCGCCGGCCACACGCCGGCATCCTGACGCTGCGGCACCTTGTCCTGCAAGGCCGGCGACAACAGCGGACGGAATATCTGCCCAGCCCTCAACGCCGCGCCAAACAGGGTCTTGCGCGTCAGGCCTTCCACCAGCACCTTGCGCTTGATCCGCTCACCCAGCGGACGCGCCACCCGATCCTCCACCACCTTGCGGCCGATATCCACCAGCCGTCCATACTTCACGCCGGACGGACAGGTAGTCTCGCAATTGCGGCAGGTGAGACAGCGATCCAGATGCGTCTGCGTTTTCGCAGTCACCTCGGCGCCTTCCAGCACCTGCTTGATCAGATAGATGCGGCCACGCGGCCCATCCAGCTCATCGCCCAGCAGTTGATAGGTCGGACAAGTCGCTGTGCAAAAGCCGCAGTGCACGCAGGCGCGCAGGATGGCGTCGGCCTCTTCACCTTCACGGGTGTTCTTGATGAAGTCCGCCAGATTAGTTTGCATACATGCGCCCGGGATTGAAGATGCCGTTCGGATCGAACGACTGCTTGAGCCGTTCGTGAATTTTCGCCACCGCCGGCGCCAGTGGATGGAACACGCCCACATTCTTGCCGCCGCCACGGAACAGCGTCGCATGCCCGCCCGCAGCAGCGACTGTACGGCGTATGCTGTCTGCCTGCGCGGCGTCATCCACCTTGAGCCAGCGCTGTGCACCGCCCCATTCCATCAGCTGCTCGCCGCGCAGGATGATCGCACTGGCATGCGATGGCACTGACATGCGCCACAAGCAGCCGCCATTAAAATAGGCGTGCGTCTGATCGCGCAGGGATGCCCAGAAAGCCGCAGCCTCGCCATCGGCAAGCGCCTGGCCGCCCAGCTTGCGCTGCGCCGCTTCCACTGCCGCATCCGCGCCCGACAAGCGCAGCGACAACACACCCTGATGCCAGCAACTGGCAGACACCGGCAATGGCTGCCCGGCCCACTCGTTCAAGCGGCGCAGCGCGTCGATCTCGCTCATCTCAAACCGCAGGCTGGCCTCGCGCAGCGGCACCGGCAGCACCTTGAGCGACACCTCCAGTATCAACCCCAGTGTGCCGAGCGAACCGGCCAGCAAGCGCGCAACATCGTAGCCAGCCACATTCTTCATCACCTGCCCGCCGAAGCGCAGAATCTCGCCTCGGCCATCCATCAGCACCGCACCCAGCACAAAGTCGCGCACCGCACCGGCATAGGCTCGACGCGGGCCGGACAGCGCGCTGGCCACCACACCGCCGATAGTCGATCCCTCGTAGCGCGGCGGCTCAAATGCCAGCATCTGGTTGTGCTGCGCCAGCAATGCCTCGATCTCGGCCAGCGGCGTGCCGCAGCGCGCGGTGATCACCAGCTCGGTCGGCTCATAAGACACAATGCCGCTGTTGACGCGCGTATCCAGTACCTCGCCGTTCAACGCCTGGCCATACCAGTCCTTGGTGCCGCCGCCACGTATGCGCAGCGGCGTTTGCGTAGTGCGGATACGGGCGGCGAAATCGTCGTAGACAGTCATCTTCAAAAACGCGGAAGGTTGGAGAACGGCAGCACGCCGCCGCTGACGCGCATCTTGCCAAATTCGGCGCAGCGGTTCAGCGTGGGAATAGCCTTGTCGGGATTTAGCAAACCATGCGGATCGAAACTGCGCTTCACCGAGAAGAACGCCTGCAATTCGGCAGGCTTGAACTGCACGCACATCGAATTGATCTTCTCGATGCCGACGCCATGCTCGCCGGTGATGGTGCCGCCGACTTCCACGCACAGTGCCAGAATCTCCGCGCCAAACGCCTCGGCACGATGGAACTCGTCCGGAATATTCGCATTGAACAGAATCAGCGGATGCAGATTGCCATCACCGGCATGGAATACGTTGGCGCAGCGCAGGCCGAACCTGGCCTCCATCGCCGCAATGCCGGCCAAAACTTCGCCCAGGCGTTTGCGCGGAATCGTGCCATCCATGCAGTAGTAATCCGGCGAGATGCGACCGGCGGCCGGGAAGGCGTTCTTGCGGCCGGACCAGAATTTCAGCCGCTCCGTCTCCGACTGCGACACGGCGATGGCGATCGCACCAGCCGTATTCAGCACCGCCGACATGCGGGCGATTTCCTCCTCCACCTCCTCCACCGTGCCATCGGCCTCGCACAGCAGGATGGCGGCGGCATCGGTGTCATAGCCCGCCTTCACAAACGGCTCCACCATGCGCGAGGAAGTCTGGTCCATCATCTCCAGGCCTGCCGGAATGATGCCGGCAGCGATCAGCGCCGCCACTGCGTGACAGCCCTTCACCACCTCATCGAACGAGGCCATGATCACGCGCGCGGTGGCAGGCTTGGGCACCAGCCTGACCGTCACTTCGGTGACGATGCCCAGCATGCCCTCGGAACCGATAAATACCGACAGCAAATCCAGCCCCGGCGCATCCAGCGCCTCGCTGCCAAGTTCCACCACCTCGCCGTCGATCGTCACCATGCGAACGCGCAGCACGTTGTGCACCGTCAGGCCGTATTTCAGGCAATGCACGCCGCCGGAGTTCTCGGCCACATTGCCGCCAATGGTGCAGGCGATCTGCGAGGAGGGATCGGGGGCGTAGTACAAACCATGCTGCGCCGCCGCTTCCGAAATCGCCAGATTGCGCACGCCCGGCTGCACCACCGCCGTCCGCGAAAACGCATCCATGCGCACGATGCGGTTCAGGCGCGCAGTCGACAGCACCACGCCATCCGCAATCGGCATCGCGCCACCGGACAGGCCGGTGCCGGCACCACGCGGCACCACCGGCACGCCCAGCTCGCGGCAGACCTTCAGCACTGCCGCCACCTGCTCTTCACTATCGGGCAGCACCACAATCATGGGAAGCTGGCGATAAGCGGCAAGGCCGTCGCACTCATACGGACGGGTATCCTCCACCGCCGACAAAACAGCGCGCGCCGGCAGCACCTGCAGCAAAGCCGCCGCCACCCGCTCGCGCCGCGCAGCAAGATCCGAAACAGTGTTCATGGGTTAGTCGCCTGAAAACACAGATTGAGACAATTGTAAGCACAAACGCTGATTTGTTGTATTCTTTCGGGCGCAGCTACTACAACCACTGGAACACGAGTATGGAATACAATTTCGAGAAGGCTTGGCTCCTGGCGCTGGAAGAACGGTTCGGCGTACAGGCCAGGATCGGTCAGGTGGCGCTGGATAACCGTCCGCGCATGCTGATCTTTTATTTTGAGGATTTCCCGGCGCAGGGCATGCTCACTGCCGTCACCTGCGGCCTTTCCAATGCCAACCACCCGAATTGGAAGCACGGCAAGCCGGAACTCAGCTTCACGCTGCACACCAAGGATACCGGCTGGGGCAGCGCCGCCGCCTACATCGCGCAATCGTTCTTTAACGATAGCTCGTTCCACTACCAGGCCTCGTTCAAGCTGGATCAGCCGATGTCCAAGGACAGCGCCATGAACGCCTGCTTCGTATATCGCCCCCAGTTCATGAACGAGGAGCAGATCAGGTTCGAGCTACCCGACCGCACCATCTTCCTAGCCGGCCTGTTCCCGATGTACGACGAGGAAGTGCCGATGTACGAATCCAAGGGCATCCAGGATTTCTGGAACACGCCGGGCTTCGATCCCTACAACCCGCGCCGCGCCAGCATCGCACCGAAAGGCTGATCCATCATGGGCAATCGACTCTCAAAAATCGCCACGCGTACCGGCGATGGCGGCACCACCGGTCTCGGTGACGGCAGCCGCACCGACAAGGACAGCGTGCGCATCACTTCGATTGGCGAAGTGGATGAACTGAATTCGCATATCGGCCTGCTGCTGTGCGAGGATATGCCGGCCGATCTGCGCGAGGAACTGGTCACCATCCAGCATGATCTGTTCGATCTGGGCGGCGAGTTGTGCATCCCTGGCTATCAGATGATCAAGGAAGCGCACGTTGAGCGTCTGGACGAGCTGCTGGCCAAGTACAACGCCACTTTGCCGCCGCTGACGGAATTCATTCTGCCGGCCGGTTCGCGCGCGGCGGCGCAGGCGCATGTCTGCCGTACCGTGTGCCGTCGCGCCGAGCGCGCGATTGTCACGCTGGGCAAAGCGGAGACCATCCACCAGCATCCGCGCCAGTATGTGAATCGCTTGTCGGATCTGTTGTTTGTGCTGTCGCGCGTCTTGAACCGCTACGCCGGCGGCAGCGACGTGCTGTGGCAGCATGAGCGCAAGCGCGGCTGATCAGTCCCCGAACAGGCGTGCCATGCCCTTGGCCATGCTGAGGCGTGACGCGCTGGCGGGATAGGCGCTGGACACCAGCGCCGCCCGCTCACCCTCTCCGAGCTTGCGATAAAAGCTGACCATGTCGTCCGCCGCCCAGCCGGCGCGGTGCGCCAGCACCATACCCAGTTGATCGGCCTCGGATTCCTGCAGGCTGGATAATTGCGACAAGCGGATTTGCAGCGACAGGTCGCTGTCCAGCCGCGCCACCACCACGTCCAGCGGCACGGCTGGGAAACGGTTGAGCAGTAGCGCTTCGGACAGGGTTTCGCGCGGGTGTTCGGCCACCACATGGGCTACTTCATGCGCCAGCAGGGTGGCCAGTTCACCGTCAGTAAGCGCCAACTGGCGCACGAAGGCACTGCCAACCAATATCTTCCCGCCCGCCATGCAGATGGCATCGATTTCTGGATCGCTGGTGGTGTGGACTTCCCATTGCCATTGCGCGGCTTCCGGTTTCAGTTCAATAGCGACGCGGATCAGTTCTGCGCTGATGTAGCGCACGCGCGCCAGCAGTTTGCGGTCTTCATCAAGCTTGCCGGCTGCCGCCAGGTCGACAGTGCGGTCGATGTAGCGGTCTTCCATGCTGGCGTCCACCTCATCCGGGTTGAAGGTCAGCTCCTGCCAGCGGCCGGATTCCGGCACCTGCGCCGAGGCGCTGGCTGCCAACAATAGCAGGCTTGCAAGGAGCGGTTTCATCATGGCCTTTGATATAAACTGTTTATACCAATATAGGCCACCTGGAGCCGGGAGCAAGGAAAATCAGCTGGCGTTGTATCCCGGCAGCAGCGCGATCTGTTGAGTGAGATAGTCCAGCAGCAGGCGCACGCGCACAGGCTGGTAGCGGCGCGATGGCGACAGCAGGTGCAGCGGCTGCGGTTGGCCGTGCCATTTTGGCAGCACGCGCACCAGTTTTCCTTTGTCGAGCAGGTCTTGCACCAGCCATAACGGACAGAGGCCGATGCCGCCGCCTGCAGCCAGGCTTTCGCGGATGGCCAGTGCGTTGTTGACGCGGTAGCGGCCCTTGGTCTGGATGGTTTCGGTTTGTTCGCCGTTGTGCAGGGTGAGCATGTCGCCGTCGGCCAGCCAGGCAAAACGGATGTAGTCGTGGCGCGACAAGTCCTGCGGCCGGCGTGGTGTGCCGTGTGCTTTGAGGTAGGCAGGTGCGGCCACCAGTTGGCGCGGCGAGATGCCGGCCAGGCGTGCGATTGCATCAGGCGGCAGATCGTGGCCCTGGCGGAGGGCGATGTCGACGCCTTCTTTCACCAGATCGACCATGCGGTCGTCCAGTATGAGTTCGATGTCGACTTTGGGATGATCGGCCAGGAATGGCGCGAGCAAGGCATTGAGGCGGAATTGGCCGAAGGCGGCGGGAGCGTTGATGCGTATCAGGCCTGCCGGGGTTTCGGTCTGGCCGCGTGCTTCGGCCACGGCTTCGGTGTACTCGGCCAACACGCCGAGAGCGCGCTGGTAGAAGCGCATGCCTTGCGGTGTGGCTTGCAGGCTGGTGGTGCTGCGTTCAAGCAGGCGCACGCCGAGTTCGCGCTCCAGGGAGGCCATCAGTTTGCTGATGGTGGGCTGGGTTGTGTCCTCTTCGCGCGCGACAGCTGACAGGCTGCCCAGTTCTATGGCGCGGACGAAGCAGCGTAGTGATCGGATGGTGTCCATGTTTTTCTCATTCCATATTTGAATGAAGTATAGTCATTTTTACCCTCTTCCGCCGTGATATGGAATGGCCTATCGTGCGTTTTTCAGATCAAGGAGAGCGTCATGAAGCGATATGTCTTTGCAGCCGTGTTCGCGGTTGTGGTCTCGGCTGTGCAGGCGGAGAATTGGGTGGCAACGTGGCAGGCCAGTCCGCACGCGGCCTGGGGCGATCAGTTTTTTGTGCTGCCGACTGGCGTGCCTGCGGCGCTGGAGCGGCAGACGGTGCGTGAAACGGCGCGCATCAGTGTGGGCGGGCGGCGCGTGCGGGTGGTGCTGTCGAATCGTTACGGAGCGCAGCCGATCGTGATCGGTGAGGCGCGTATCGCGCGCGACTTGGGCGACATGGCGAGTGCGGACATCGCGCTGACTTTCGGCGGGCAGCACGGCGCAGTGATTCCGGCGGGCGCGCCGTTGGTAAGCGATGCGGTCGAGATGCCGGTGGCGGCGCTTGAAAAGCTGGCGATCAGCGTGTATCTGCCAGAGCGCGCACCGCTGGCGACGTTCCACTGGGGCGCGCAGCAAACCGGCCGCATCGCCGCCGGCAACCAGACCGCCGCCGCCACGCTGCCCGATGCACAAGCGCTGCACGGCCGCGCCCTGCTGAGCGCGATCTGGGTCGATGCCGCGGCAGGCGGCGCGGTGGTGGCGTTTGGAGACTCGATCACTGATGGCAATGGCTCGACGCCGGACGCTGATCGGCGCTGGCCGGATTATCTGGCGGCGCGCTTGCACGGCACGGCGATCGTCAACGCTGGCATCTCAGGCGCGCGCTTGCTGGGCAACCGCATGGGCGTCAACGCCGTCGCACGGTTTGAGCTGGACGTGCTGTCGCAACCCGGCGTCCACACCGCCATCGTCCTGATCGGCATTAACGATATCGGCTGGCCGCAATCCATCTTTGCCCCACACGAGCCGCTGATGACCGCCGATCGCATGATCGCCGCCTACCGCCAACTGATCGCCCAAGCCCACGCGCGCAAGGTCCGCATCATCGGCGCGACGCTGCTGCCGTTCGAAGGCACGCAGATCGACGGCTACTACACGCCAGCCAAGGACGCGGTGCGCCGGCAAGTCAATCAATGGATCAGGGAGAGCAGAGAATTCGACGCAGTAGTCGATCTGGATGCACTGCTGCGCGACCCGGACCAGCCGTCACGCATGCAGCAACGCTACGACAGCGGCGACCACCTGCACCCCGGCGACGCCGGCTACGAAGCAATCGCCGCCGAAGCAGCGCGGATCATCAGCCGTTATTAACGACCAGCCGCGGCTCGTCGCTGGCAAACCGCTGTTTGATCGAAGCGGTGATGCCGGCGGCATCCAGGCCCACGCTGGCCAGCAGCTTGGCAGGATCGCCGTGATCAATGAACTTGTCCGGCAGGCCAAGCATCAACACAGGCTTGACGATGCCCTCGGCGGCCAGCGCTTCGGCCACAGCCGCACCGGCGCCGCCCATGATGCAGCCCTCTTCCACCGTTACGAAGTAATCGTGATCAGCGGCCAGCTGCTTCACCAGCTCCACGTCCAATGGCTTCACGAACCGCATATTCGCCACGGTCGCGTTCAGGGTCTCGCCAGCAACGACCGACGGCGCCACCATCGAACCAAATGCCAGGATCGCGATCTTCTGGCCGCGACGCTTGATCTCGCCCTTGCCGATTTCAATCGACGTCAACTCCTTCGCAATCGCCGCGCCAACGCCGGCGCCGCGTGGATAGCGGATCGCTGCCGGGCCGTTGTAGCGATAACCGGTGGTCAGCATCTGACGGCATTCGTTTTCATCCGACGCCGCCATCACCACCATATTCGGGATGCAGCGCAGATAAGCCAGATCGTAGTTGCCTGCGTGCGTGGCGCCATCCGCGCCGACCAGCCCCGCGCGGTCCAGCGCAAACGTCACGTCCAGATTTTGCAGCGCCACGTCGTGAATCAGCTGATCGTAAGCGCGTTGCAGGAAGGTTGAATAAATCGCCACCACCGGCTTCAGGCCTTCGCACGCCAGACCGGCGCCAAAGGTCACCGAGTGCTGCTCAGCGATGCCGACGTCAAAATAACGATCCGGATATTCCTGATCGAAGCGCACCATGCCCGAACCCTCGCGCATGGCCGGCGTGATACCGACCAGCTTCTTGTCGGCGGCGGCCATGTCGCACAGCCAGTCGCCAAACACCTCGGTGTAAGTCTTCTTGGCCGGCGTGGCGGCCGGCTTGATGCCTTCGGCCGGATTGAACTTGCCGGTGCCGTGGTACAGGATAGGCTCGGCCTCGGCCAGCTTGTAGCCCTGGCCCTTCTTGGTCACCACATGCAGGAACTGCGGGCCTTTCAGCTGCTTGATGTTCTGCAGCGTAGGGATCAGCGAATCCAGATCGTGACCATCGATAGGACCGATGTAGTTAAAGCCGAATTCCTCGAACATCGTGGCCGGCACCACCATGCCTTTCGCATGTTCTTCCAGCTTCTTCGCCAGCTCCAGCACCGGGCCAGGCAGCATCGACTTGCCGACGTTCTTGGCGGCGGCATAGAACTGGCCCGACATCAACCGCGCCAGATAGCGATTCAGCGCGCCCACCGGCGGCGAAATCGACATATCGTTATCGTTCAGGATCACCAGCAGATTGACGTCGTCCTGCACGCCGGCGTTGTTCAGCGCTTCAAACGCCATACCGGCCGTCATCGAACCGTCGCCGATCACCGCGATCGCGTGGCGATGCTCGCCCTTGATCTTGGCCGCCTGCGCCATGCCCAGCGCCGCCGAAATCGAGGTCGACGAGTGCGCGGTGCCGAAGGTGTCGTACTCGGATTCGTCGCGTTTCGGGAAGCCCGAAATGCCGCCCAGCTGACGCAGGGTCGACATCTTGTCGCGGCGGCCGGTCAGGATCTTGTGCGAATAAGTCTGATGGCCCACGTCCCAGACGATGCGGTCATGCGGCGTGTTGAACACATAATGCAGCGCCACCGTCAACTCCACCGTGCCCAGATTGGACGACAGGTGGCCGCCGGTCTTGGACACGGAATCGAGCAGATAAGCGCGCAGTTCATGCGCCAGTGGCGTCAGTTGGCTGTACGGCAGTTTGCGTACATCGGCCGGGGAATCTATTTTTTCGAGCAAGTTCATTTAAGCCTTCCGCTGCACGATCAAATCCGCGAGTTCGCGTAATCGCAGAGCTTTTTCTCCAAACGGCGCGAGCGCTGCGTGCGCGTCGAGCCGCAATTTTTCTGCCAGTGCGCGCGATGGTTCCAGACCCAGAATCGACACATAGGTCGGCTTGTTATCGGCGGCGTCCTTGCCGGCGGTCTTGCCCAGCGTTGCCGAATCGGCGGTCGCGTCGAGCACATCATCCACCACCTGGAACGCCAGGCCGATGGCGCGCGCGTAGACATTCAGCGCATTCAATTCCTCGTCGCTCAACTCCTTGCCAGCCAGTGCGCCCAGCACCACGGAGGCGCGCAGCAAAGCGCCGGTTTTCAGCTGATGCATCTGCTCCAGCTGTTCCAAAGTCAGGCTGATGCCGACGCTATCCAGATCGATCGCCTGGCCGCCGCACATGCCGGCCGAGCCGGAGGCATGCGCCAACAGGCGCAGCATCGCCACCAGACGCGCAGGCGGCACCGGGTTGGCGTCGCCCTGCGCTTCGGACAGCACCAGGAAAGCCTGCGACTGCAGCGCGTCGCCAACCAGCAGCGCGGTGGCCTCGTCGTAGGCCACGTGCACCGTCGGCTTGCCGCGGCGCAGTTCATCATCGTCCATGCACGGCATATCGTCGTGCACCAGCGAATAGGCGTGAATCATTTCCACCGCCGCCGCCGCGCGGCTCAGGATCGCCGGATCGGCGCCAAACAGGGCGCCGGCGGCGTACACCAGCAGCGGGCGCACGCGCTTGCCGCCGCCCAGCAGCGCGTAGCGCATGGCTTCGTGCAGCTTGGCCGGGATAACGTCAGCGGCGGGCAGATAAGCGGATAAATCGTTTTCCGACCGGGCCTGCACGGTTTTCATCCAGTCTTCGAAAGCGGCGTTCATTGTTCGCCCTCGCCGGTGACCACGAATGGCTTGAGCATCTCGCCTTCCAGCACTTTGACTTGCGACTCCACTTTTTCCAGCTGGGCGGCGCAAAACTTCACCAGCTCCGAGCCGCGCGCATAGGCGGCGACCGAGGCTTCCAGCGGCAGTTGGCCAGCTTCCATTTGTGCAACCAGCTGTGCCAGTTCCGCCATCGCTTCCTCAAACGAAGCGGGAGCAAGGGCGGCGGCTGTCGCGTCGGCGGTTAATTTCTTAGACATAGGTCACTCAGTTATCTTAGCCCGATATTTTAGAACAAACCACCTTATCCGGTGGGACATTAGAGGCCAACAGTGGATTTTATCGCAATTCGGGGTCAGCTCTGTCATTCGGACACGGCCTCAGCCGTAGGCGCGCCTACGGCTGAGGTCGTGTCCGAATGACAGAGCTGACCCCGAATTGCTGAAAAGACGGTATAATCGCCGGTTCTGTCCTAAATACCACCTCAACGCATAAGAATGCGGGTCGTCTTTACGGATTCTGTCTCTTCTTGGTTTGAATTTTTAATTAAGGGGGGTTTGGATGTCCGATCTGGGTACCCACGCCAAGCTAGCGCGGCCAACCGCGCAACTTCCGGTTAACGTCTATTTCGACGAAGCGCTACTGCAGCGCGAAATGCAGCAACTCTTCAAAGCCGGTCCGCGCTACGTCGGACATGAGCTCATGGTGCCGAATGTCGGCGATTTTGCCACCCTTGCCGCCGAGAATGAAGGCCGCATGCTGGTGCGTAACGCCAATGGCCTGGAACTGCTCTCCAACGTCTGCCGCCATCGCCAGGCGCTGATGTTCAATGGTCGTGGCAATGCTAACAACATTGTGTGCCCGCTGCACCGCTGGACCTATGACCTCAAGGGTGAATTGATCGGCGCGCCGCATTTCCCCGAAACGCCTTGCCTGAACCTGCCCAAGACCCAGCTGCAAAGCTGGAATGGCTTGCTGTTCGAGCAAAACGGCTACAACGTCATGCAGGAGCTGAACAACCTGTCGGTCACCAAGGATCTGGATTTCAGCGGCTATATGCTGGACCACGTGGAAGTCCACAACTGCGATTACAACTGGAAGACCTTCATTGAGGTCTACCTGGAGGATTATCACGTCGAGCCGTTCCACCCCGGCCTGGGCAGCTTCGTCACCTGCGACGACCTGCGTTGGGAGTTCGGCCGCGAGTACAGCGTGCAGACCGTGGGTGTGCACAAGGGCCTGAAGAAATCCGGCTCGGAAGTCTACAAGCACTGGCAGGAGCAGGTGCTGAAGTTCCGCGGCGGCGAACCGCCGCCCTATGGCGCCATCTGGCTGACCCTGTACCCGAACATCATGGTCGAGTGGTATCCGCACGTGCTGGTGGTGTCGACCCTGTGGCCGGAAGGCCCGCAGCGCACCAAGAACGTGGTGGAGTTTTACTATCCGGAAGAAATCGTGCTGTTCGAGCGCGAATTCATCGAGGCCGAACGCGCGGCCTACATGGAAACCTGCATCGAGGACGATGAAATCGGCCAGCGCATGGACGCCGGCCGCAAAGCCCTGATGGCGCGCGGCGAAACGGACGGCGGTCCGTACCAGTCACCGATGGAAGACGGCATGCAGCACTTCCACGAGTGGTACAGTAGAAAAATGGCTTTATAAGGTTTTACGATGCAGTCACTTTGGATGTTGTTTGCCAGTTTCATGTTTGCCGTCATGGGTGTGTGTGTGAAACTGGCCTCGGTGGAATTCTCAACATCTGAATTGGTTTTGTACCGGGGCGTGGTCGGTGTGATCGCCCTCGGTACGATGATCAAAGTGTCTGGCGAAACCTTCCGCACCACCATGCCGGGCGCCCACCTGTGGCGCGGCATCATCGGCGTGATCTCGCTGTGGCTGTGGTACTACTCGATCGGCCAGCTGCCGCTGGCCACCGCCATGACGCTCAATTACATGTCGCCGATCTGGATCGCCGTGTGGCTGTTTGCCATGGGCTGGTGGCATGCGCGCGGCGATGTAAAATGGCCGCTGATGGTGGCGGTGGGGCTGAGTTTTGTCGGCGTCACCCTGCTGCTGCGCCCTGCCTTCAATGCCAACCAGCTGACGCCGGCCCTGATTGCGCTCGGTTCCAGCATGATTACCGCCACCGCTTACATGCAGGTCCGCAAAATGGGCCTGGCCGGCGAGCCCGAGAACCGCGTGGTGTTCTACTTCACGGTGATGAATCTGGCGGCCGGCATCGTCGGCGTGTTCCTCAGCGGCGGCAGCAACGGCCCCGAATTCCATCCGATCACCAGCTGGCGCAGCGGCTTGCTGCTGCTGGCCATCGGCGTGTGCGCCACCAGCGCGCAGATCGCCATGACGCGCGCTTACCGCCTTGGGAACACGCTGGTGGTGGCCAACCTGCAGTACACCGGCATCGTGTTCTCCAGTATCTGGGGCGTGTTCATCTTCGGTGATGTGTTCGACTGGCACAGCTGGGCGGGCATCGCCATCATTCTCGCGTCGGGCATGGCCGCAACGTTCTACAATACCCGCAATACCGAACGCGGTAAGGCCATTGCCTCTACCGATCCTATCGCCAGCGAAGTATAAGGAACCATTCATGCACACCACCCTGATCGACGCCCCCACCCTGTCCCAGCATCTGGACGATCCGAACTGGGTCATCCTCGATTGCCGCCACGATCTGATGAATCCGAACGCGGGGCGCGACAGCTACGCCATCGGTCATATCGCCGGCGCGCAGTTTGCCAATGTGGACACGGACCTGTCGGGCGCCAAGCTGGGTGCGGACGGCAAATTCCGCGGCCGCCATCCGCTGCCGGAACGCGCGGCGCTGATCGCCACCCTGCGCGGCTGGGGCATCAATGACGATACGCAAGTGGTGGCCTACGACGCCCACGGCGGCATGTTTGCCGCGCGCCTGTGGTGGCTGCTGCGCTGGGTGGGCCATCCGGCGGTGGCGGTGCTGGATGGCGGCCTGGTGGCATGGCAATCGGCCGGCCAGGCCATGGTGACGCAGACCGCGAGCCGCCCGGCCGGGTCGATCAGCGACAAGCCATCGCTGGTGGCCACGGTCTCGGTGGACGACGTGGTGGCCAACCTGGCGACGCAAGCGCGCACCGTGGTGGACGCCCGCGCCAACGACCGCTATCGCGGCGAAAATGAAACCATCGACCCTGTCGGCGGCCACATCCCGGGCGCCAAAAACCGCTTCTTCAAGGACAACCTGACCGCCGAAGGCCGCTTCAAGGACGCCGCACAGCTGAAGGCCGACTTCGCGCCGCTGTTTGCCGAGCCGTCGAAGGCGATCATGCAATGCGGCTCCGGCGTCACCGCCTGCCACAACCTGCTGGCCCTGGAAGTGGCCGGCCTGCCCGGCGCCGCCCTCTACCCCGGCTCGTGGAGCGAGTGGGTCGGCGACCCGGCGCGTCCGGTCGCCACCGGTCCCAACTAAGCCGCTTTGCGGCGGCGCGCGGCGCTGAGGCGGCACAGGCTTAGTGGCGGCCGCCGGTAAGGAAGACGACGATGGCCACGCCGGCAGCGATCAGCAGCACCTGAGGAATGGACTCGCGCAGCGTGGCGCGGCGCTGCATTTGCGGCATCAGGTCGCTCACGGCGATGTAGATGAAGCCCGATGAGGCAAACACCAGCACGTAAGGAATCAGACTGCTGGCGCGGTCCAGGGTGTAGTAACCGAGCAGGCCGCCGGCGATCGCCAGCAGGCTGCACAGCAGGTTGTAGACGTAAGCCCGCGTGCGCGAGAAGCCGGCGTTCAGCAGCACGATGAAGTCGCCGATCTCCTGCGGGATCTCGTGCGCGATGATGGCCAGGCCGGTCACCAGTCCCAGCTCGGGATTGGCCAGGAAGGCCGCCGCGATCAGGATGCCGTCGGTGAAGTTGTGCATGCCGTCGCCCACCAGGATCATCCAGCCGGCCTTGCCGGCTTCGCGCTTGTCGTGGCCGTGGTGGTGGTGATGGCCGTCATGCTCGTGATGATGCGAATGACGCAAGATGGCCAGTTTTTCAAGCAGGAAGAACGCCAGCAAGCCGCCCAGCAGGGTGGCAAACAGGCTGCGCGCGCTGGCCTGCGATTCAAACGCTTCCGGCAAGGCGTGCAGCAAGGAGGTTGACAACATGATACCGACAGACAGGCTGACCATGCGCTCCACCACCTTGGACAGCAGCGTAAACGAGAACACGGCCGCCGCAGTGATGCTCACTACGCCAGCCAGTGTGGTCGCCAGGATGATGGAAACGAGTACGGGATCGATGTTATAGCCTCTGGTACTGAAACCGGCCCCACAGGCCGGGCCGTTATTGTACCCTCAAATGACATTGTGTTGCATTAACCAGGCCAAAGTCCGCTTCCAGCCGTCGCGCGCGTCGGCCTCGACGTAGCTCGGGCGGT
Source organism: Duganella sp. (assembly GCF_039595735.1). Taxonomy (NCBI): domain Bacteria; kingdom Pseudomonadati; phylum Pseudomonadota; class Betaproteobacteria; order Burkholderiales; family Oxalobacteraceae; genus Duganella; species Duganella sp. The sequence continues at coordinate 23,897 of NZ_JBCNLB010000004.1, read as the reverse complement.
AGTCGGCATGGAAGGCATGGCCGGAGTTCGGATAGATCACGATCTGCGATTTGCTCGGGCCGAGGGCCAGCGCCGCTTCCATGGCCGCCACCGAATCCAGCGGGATGCCGGTGTCCTTGGCGCCATACAGGCCAAGGATGGGCGCCTTCAGAATGCCAGCAACATCGATAGGGTGCCTGGGAAAGTTGGCGTTGACGTCGCCCTTCAGGCGTCCGTACCACGCCACCCCGGCCTTGATGGCAGGATTGTGCGCCGCATACAGCCAGGTGATGCGGCCGCCCCAGCAGAAACCGGTGATGGCCAGCTTGTCGCCATTGCCGCCGTTGGCCTTGGCCCAGGCCACCACGGCGTCGAGGTCGGCAAACACCTGCGCATCCGGCGTTTTGGAGATGATGTCGCGCTGCAGGTCCGCGATCGAGGCCACCTTGGTCGGATCGCCCTGGCGGATGAACAGGTCCGGCGCCAGCGCCAGGTAGCCCTGCTTCGCGAAGCGGCGGGCGACGTCGGCAATGTGCTCGTGCACGCCGAAGATTTCCGAGATCACCAGGATCACCGGCAGATCGGTCTTGCCTTCCGGCTGGGCGCGGTACACCGGCACGTTCTGGCCATTGACCTGGATGGTGATGGTGCCGGCAGTGAGGCCGGCGGTATCGGTTTTGATGACGTTTTGTGCGACCACCGGCAGGGTGGCGGCCGCAAAGCCGGTGCCCAGGGCGGTCTTGAGGAAGTCGCGGCGGTCCACGCCGTCCGACAACGCTTTGCCCAATAAACTCTCCGCATCCCGCATCAAATCATTCATCCATTACCTCCGTAGTAAGTTACGTCACGCCGGTGAATGCCGGAGTCCATACTCAGCACGCTCAGCAGGGGTCCCGGCTCCCGCCGGGACGACGGGTTAATGTGCTTGATCCCAATTTGCGCCAACGCCGACTTCGGCAATCAGCGGCACCTTCAATTTCGCCACGCCGGCCATCAGTTCCGGCAGTTTTTGCTTGATCAGCTCCAGCTCGGCATCCGGCACCTCCAGCACCAGCTCGTCGTGCACCTGCATGATCATGCGCGTGCCCAGCTTCTCGGCCTCCAGCCAGCCCTGCACGGCGATCATGGCCAGCTTGATCAGGTCGGCCGCCGTGCCCTGCATCGGCGCGTTGATGGCCGCGCGTTCAGCGCCCTGGCGGCGCGGACCGTTGGGCGAATTGATCTCCGGCAGCCACAGGCGGCGGCCGAATACGGTTTCCACATAGCCGCGCGCTTTCGCCTGCAGGCGGGTGTCGTCCATGTACTGCTTCACGCCCGAGAAGCGCGCGAAATAGCGCTCGATGTAGCTCTGCGCCGCGCCGCGCTCGATGCCGAGATTGCTGGCCAGTCCAAATGCGCTCATGCCGTAGATCAGGCCGAAGTTGATCACCTTGGCGTAGCGGCGCTGTTCGCTCTCCACCGCTTCGGGCGCCACGCCGAAGATTTCGGCGGCGGTGGCGCGGTGAATGTCCACGCCTTCGGCAAACGCACGCAGCATGTTGGCGTCCTCCGAGATGTGCGCCATGATGCGCAGCTCGATCTGCGAATAGTCGGCCGAGACGATGTGTGAACCGGCCGGCGCCACGAAGGCTTCGCGGATGCGGCGGCCTTCCTTGGTGCGGATCGGAATGTTCTGCAGGTTGGGATCATTGGACGCCAGACGCCCGGTCACCGCCACCGCCTGCGCGTAGTTGGTGTGCACGCGGCCGGTCTGCTTGTTGATGCCCTTCGGCAGCTTGTCGGTGTAGGTCGACTTCAGCTTGGACAGGCTGCGGTATTCCAGCAGCACTTTTGGCAGCGGATAATCCTCGGCCAGCTTTTGCAGCACCTCTTCATCGGTAGACGGCGCGCCGCTTGGGGTCTTCTTCACCACCGGCAGCTTCAGTTTCTCGAAGAAGATTTCACCGATCTGCTTGGGCGAGCCCAGATTGAAAGGCTGCTCGGCCAGCTCATGGGCCTTGGCTTCCAGTTCCGCGATGCGCGCGCCCAGCTCGCCCGACTGCTGCTCCAGCAGCGCGGCGTCGATCTGCACGCCGTTGCGTTCAATCTTTTGCAGCACCACGGCGGTCGGCAGCTCGATATTGCGGTAGATGAAGTTCAGCTTCTCGTCCTTCTCCACCTCGCCGATCATGTTCTGGTGCAGGCGCAGGGTGATGTCGGCATCTTCCGCCGCGTATTCCGTAGCGCGCTCGATCGCCACCTGGTCGAAGGTGATCATGCTGGCGCCCTTGCCGCACACGTCCGAGAACGGAATCGTGGTGTGGTTCAGGTGGCGCAGCGCCAGCGAATCCATGTCGTGCGAGCGGTGCGATTCAAATACATACGATTCCAGCAGGGTGTCGTGGTGGATGCCCTGCAGCGACACCCCGTGATTGGCGAAGACATGGCTGTCGTACTTGAGGTTCTGGCCGACTTTCAGCTTGGTGGCGTCTTCCAGCCACGGCTTCAGCCTGGCCAGCACATGCTCGCGCTCCAGCTGCTGCGGCACGCCCTGGTAGGCATGCGCCACCGGGATGTAGCAGGCCTCGCCGGCCTTCACCGACAACGAAATGCCGACCAGTTGCGCCGTCATTGGTTCCAGCGAGGTGGTTTCGGTGTCGACCGCGGTCAGTTCGGCGGCATTGATGCGTTCTATCCACTTGTCCAGCTGTTCCTCGGTGTACACCGTTTCATAGGTAGCCACGACCGGTTCGGCAAACAGGTCGCCGTTGGCGGAGGCGGCGCCGCCTACCGGCGCATCCAGCGAGACCTTGACGGTGGCAGCCGGGCCACCGGTGGCCGCCGCCGAGCCCAGTTCGCGCAGCAGCGTCTTGAAGCCGTATTTGCTGAAGAAGGCCAGCAAGCCTTCCTTGTCTTCCTCGCGCGCGATCAGCGATTCGGTGATCGACACCATGTGGCCGCTCAGGTCGCAATCGAGCTTGACGGTGATCAGCTCGCGGCCCTTGGGCAGCCACTCCAGCGCGTCGCGCAGGTTCTGGCCCACCGCGCCGGTAATCTTGTCGGCGTTGGCGATAATGCCGTCCAGCGACTCGTAAGCGCTCAGCCATTTCACCGCCGTCTTCGGGCCGCATTTGCTCACGCCCGGCACGTTGTCGACGGTGTCGCCGATCAGGGTCAGATAATCGATGATGCGGTTGGGCGGCACGCCAAACTTGGCCAGCACGCCGGCCTCGTCCATTTTCTCGTTGGTCATGGTGTTGATCAGCATGACCTTGTCATTGACCAGTTGCGCCAGGTCCTTGTCGCCGGTGGACACCACCACGTTCATGCCGGCCTTGTACGCCTCCACCGACAGGGTGCCGATCACGTCGTCCGCCTCCACCCCCTCCACCATCAGGATCGGCCAGCCCATGGCCTTGACCGCCTCGTGGATCGGCTCGATCTGCAGGCGCAGGTCGTCCGGCATCGAAGCGCGGGTGGCCTTGTATTCCGGATACATATCATCACGGAAAGTCTTGCCCTTGGCGTCAAACACGCAGGCAATGTAGGCCGCCGGGTAATCCGCGCGCAGGCGGCGCAGCATGTTGACCATGCCGTGCATGGCGCCGGTGGGGTGGCCGTCCGGGCTGCGCAGGTCGGGCAGGGCGTGGAAAGCGCGGTAAAGGTAGCTGGAGCCGTCGACTAACAGGAGGGTATTTTGCATAGATGCTATAAGAGAAAACTGACGCGTTAATGCAACATTATCGCAGGTGTTACAATGGATCATACACAAAAAATCCAAAGCTTTTTCTCTGCTAAAGGCGAGCCATCATGAAGCGCATCTCACTCCTCCTCCTGACGCTGGTCGCCCACGCGGCCTTTGCCCAGTCGACCCCGAGCCAGGCGCCGCCGAAACTGGAGAAAATCGAGGAAATCGCAGACGATCCGATCACTGTCACCGCCAAACCCGGGGCGGAAGGCAAAATCACCGAAAAACGCGACAACAGCGGCAATGTCGTTGAAGCAACCGTCAAAAGCGGCCCCAGCACCTACACCCTGCGTCCCAACCACCCGGTCGGCACCGCCCTGCCCGGCGACGCCATGAGCGGCAACAACCGCGGCCCGCAGTGGACCGTGCTGGAATTCGACATCGGTAAGAAGAAAAAGAAAACCCCGGAAGAAGACGCCGCGCAGGACAACAACGCGCCGCCGCCACCTCCGCCCACCGTTAAATAACCAGACCGAACTCTTTACACTTTCACATGGCAGTCTTTACCCCGGTATCGCTGGAAGATGTCACCCAGTGGATCACCCAATTCCCGCTCGGCAAAGCGCTCGGGCTCAAAGGCATCAGTTCCGGCATCGAGAACAGCAACTTTTTCCTGACGACCGAGCGCGGCGAGTACGTGCTCACCATCTTCGAGAACCTGTCGTTTGAACAACTGCCGTTTTACCTCAACCTGATGCGCCACCTGGCCGACCGCGGCGTGCTGGTGCCGGCGCCGGTCGCCAACGACCAGGGTGAGCTGATCACCGCGCTGCACGGCAAGCCGGCCTCCATCGTCACCAAGCTGGAAGGCAGCTCGCAGCTGGAGCCGCAGCCGGTGCATTGCGCCGAAGTGGGCGCCATGCTGGCGCGCATGCACCTGGCCGGCCTCGACTACAAGCTGCAGCAACCGAATCTGCGCGGCCTGGCATGGTGGCACGCAACCACGCCGCTGGTGCTGCCTTACATTCCGGAAGACAAGGCCCAACTGCTGAAGTCGGAAGTGCACTACCAGGAAACCTTTGCCGCCTGCGACCACTACAAGCAACTGCAGGTCGGGCCGGTGCACGCCGACCTGTTCCGCAACAACGTGATGTTTGATGGCGAGCGCCTGACCGGCTTCTTCGACTTTTACTTTGCCGGTTGCGACACCTGGCTGTTCGACGTGGCGGTCACCGTCAACGACTGGTGCATCGACCTCGACACCGGCGTGCTGGACGAAGCGCGCGTGCGCGCCATGCTGGACGCCTACCACGCCGTGCGCCCGTTCACCGAAGCGGAAACGCACGCCTGGCAGACCATGCTGCGCGCCGGCGCCCTGCGCTTCTGGCTGTCGCGTCTGTATGACTACTACCGTCCGCGCGAGGCCGAGATGCTGACCCCGCACGATCCGACCCACTTCGAGCGCATTCTGCGCGAACGCATCGCCACCCCGGCGCCGGGATTGTTCTGATGAGTAAGCTTCCCGCACGCGCAGGCTGGCACTGGGTCAAGCAAGGCTTTGCGGTCTTCCGCAAACAGCCGGGCGCGCTGATGGCCATCCTGTTCAGCTGCATGTTCGTATCGCTGCTGTCCTCGATCCTGCCGCTGGTGGGGGTATTGCTGCCGGCCCTGCTGGCCCCGCTGTTCAGCGTGGCCCTGCTGCAGGGCTGCGCCGACATCGACAGCGGCAAGCGCGCCTTGCCCAACCTGCTGCTGGCGGGCTTCAGGTCGGCGCAGCGCAACCAGTTGCTGAAACTGGGCGTGGTGTACGCGGTGGTGCTGCAACTGGCGCTGATCGTGCTGCACCTGCTGGGCGCCGATGCCATCAGCCAGATCAATGAAAGCCCGGGCAAGCTGGACCCCGGACTGCTGGACAGCATGCGCGGTGCGGTGTTTGCCTCCACGCTGATCTACATGGGCGGCTGGATGCTGACCTGCCTGGCCGCGCCGCTGATCTTCTGGCAGAAAATGGCGCTGGGCAAGGCGCTGTTCTTCAGCGTGATGACGGTGCTGCGCGAGTTCAAGGCCTTTGCCACCATGATGGTGTCGCTGTACCTGATCTGCCAGCTGCTGGGGGTGATCCCGCTGCTGTTGTTTGGTTCGCCGCAACTGGCATTTGCCGCTGTGTTCAGCATCATCCTGATGCTGGTGGTGGTGATGCACTGCAGCCTGTACGCCGGCTACCGCCAGCTGTTCGGCGCGCCGTCGGACGCGCCGACGACGGTCGATCTCGACAAGCCTTAAATACGATCCAGTTTGGCGATGCTCAGGTCCAGCACCTTCATGCCGGCGCTGCCAAAATTGATCTGCGCACGCGCGTTGTTGCCGCTGCCCTCGATATTGACAATCACGCCCTCGCCAAACTTGGGATGGGCCACCGACTCCCCGATCCGCCAGCCGCTGCCGGACGACTTGTTGGCAATCTGCTGCGCCAGCGCCCGGTCCAAACCCACCAGCGGCGCCTCGTCCCATGCCGACTTCTTCGCACCAAACCAGCTTGGCTGCACCCTGGGCGTCAGCCACTTCAGTGCATCTTCCGGCAGCTCGTCAAAGAAGCGCGACTTCATGTTGTAGCGGGTCTGGCCGTGCAGCATGCGGGTCTGCGCAAAGCTCAGGTACAGGCGCTGACGCGCGCGCGTGATCGCCACGTACATCAGGCGGCGTTCTTCTTCCACGCCATCATGCTCGCGCGAGCTGCTCTCGTGCGGGAACAAGCCCTCCTCCAGGCCGGTGATGAAAACATTGTTGAACTCCAGGCCCTTGGCCGAATGCACCGTCATCATCTGCACCGCTTCCTGGCCGATGGTGGCCTGGTTGTCGCCGGCCTCCAGCGAGGCGTGCGACAGGAACGCCGACAGCGGCGACATCACGGTGGACAGCGGCGCATCGGCGTCCAGGATCTCAACGCCATCCTGGTTGACCACCGCCGCGCCGGCGGCAGCCTGCGCCTGCGGACCGAGATGCGCCGGCGCGCCCTGTCCATAGCCCTCTTCCGACAGGAACTGGGTGGCGGCGCTGACCATCTGCTCCAGGTTCTCGATGCGGTCGGCGCCTTCTTTTTCGGTCGCGTAATGCGACAGCAGCGTGGACTGCTCCAGCACCACGCGCACCAGCTCCGGCAGCGACATCTGCTGCGTTTCAAAGCGGGTGCCCTCGATCAGCTTGACGAAGCCGGCCAGCGCGGTGCCGGCCTTGCCGGTGACGTAAGGCACGGCCGCATACAGCGAAATGCCGTACTGATCGGCCGCCGCCTGCAGGGTCTCGATCGAACGCACGCCGATGCCGCGCGCCGGGAAATTCACCACGCGCAGGAAGGCCGAATCATTGTGCGGATTGTCCATCAGCTGCAGATAGGCAATGGCATGCTTGACCTCGGCGCGCTGGAAGTAGCGCAGGCCGCCATACACGTGGTACGGAATGCCGGCCGAGAACAGCGCGTGCTCGATCACGCGCGATTGCGCGTTTGAGCGGTACAGCACAGCGATTTCGCTGCGCGAGGCGCCGTCGTGGATGAGGTTCTTGGTTTCCTCGATAATCCAGGACGCTTCGGACAGGTCCGAATTGGCCTCGTACACGCGCACCTGCTCGCCGTGACCGGCGTCGGTGCGCAAATTCTTGCCGAGGCGCTTGCTGTTGTTGGCGATCAGCACGTTGGCGGCGTCCAGGATGTGGCCATGCGAGCGGTAGTTCTGCTCCAGCTTGATCAGATTCTTAACATTGAACTCGCGCTCGAAAGCGCTCATATTGCCGACGTTGGCGCCGCGGAAGGCGTAGATCGACTGGTCATCGTCGCCCACCGCAAACAGCACACCGCCATTCTGGCCGCCGTGGCCGGCCAGCAGCTTCAGCCACTTGTACTGCAGGTCGTTGGTATCCTGGAACTCATCGACCAGGATATGCTGGAAGCGTTGCTGGTAATGTTCACGCAGTGGCTGGTTGCGCAGCAGCAGCTCGTAGGTGCGCAGCAGCAGTTCGGCAAAATCCACCACACCTTCGCGCTGGCACTGATCGTCGTACAGCTGATACAGCTCGACCTTCTTGCGCTCGTCGGCGTTGTACGGCTCGATGTCGTGCGCGCGCAGCCCCTGCTCCTTGGCGCCGTTGATGAAATACATCACATCTTTCGGCGGGAACTTTTCGTCGTCGACATTATGGGCCTTCAGCAGACGCTTAATGGCGGACAACTGATCTTGCGAGTCGAGAATCTGGAAAGTCTGCGGCAGCGCGGCGTCGCGGTGATGGGTGCGCAGCAGGCGGTTGCACAGGCCGTGGAAGGTGCCGATCCACATGCCGCGCGTATTGATCGGCAACATGGCGGACAAACGGGTCAGCATCTCCTTGGCGGCCTTGTTGGTAAAGGTCACCGCCAGGATGCCGGAAGGCGACACCTGACCGGTTTGAATCAGCCAGGCGATACGGGTCGTCAGAACGCGGGTTTTACCGGAGCCGGCGCCGGCCAGGATGAGGGCGCTCTGGGCCGGCAAGGTAACAGCGGCCAGCTGCTCGTCGTTGAGGTTATGAAGAAGATTTTGCATCCCGTGATTATACCGGGACTACCTCCGGGGTCAGGTCCGCCATTTCGACTACCTCCGGGGTCAGCCTCCGGGGTCAGGTCCGCCATTTCTACACGACCTCAGCTGTAGCGGGACGCTACAGCTGAGGTCGTGTAGAAATGGCGGACCTGACCCCGGAGTTTTGACCCCGGAGTTTAGGCGGACGGGGCGGGGATGGCTTTGCCGTTTTGCAGGCTTTGCTGCATCAGCGATTTCATCACGCGCTCGGCTTCGCGCACGGCGTCGGCGTGTTTCCGGCTGAGTTCGCCCATGCGCAGGTTCAGATCGCCCATCGGCTGGCTGGCCTCGGCCATCTTCTGGTTGAGCGACTGCATCGGGCCGTTCAGCTCGCGCAGCTTGGCGCTGTTGGTCGCCAGCGCGCGCTGGTGTTCCGCCATCTGCTTCTGCAGCGGGGCGAGCTCCGCCTGCAGCAGCGCCATTTTTTTCTGGAACTCGGCGGCTTTTTCAGGGGTGTTGTCCGCGGCAATCTCGCGCGCCGCCAGGTCGATGCGGCGCACCACTTTTTCCTGCTCGCGCGCCACCTGCTCCATCTGGCGCTGCTGGCCCGAGGCGTCGCGCTCGGCCTGCTTGCTGAACTGGTTGGCGGCCGCTTCCATCTGGGCGCCGATGGCGTTGATGATCTTGCCCTGTGCTTCCATTTTCTTGCCTTGCGCATCCATCTGCTCACCCAGGCCGTTGACCGGCACCCAGACCGCATCAATCTGGGCCAGCACGGCCGGGTCCTGGATCAGATAGCTCTTGTCGCCATCACGGAACCACAGGAAGTTCCCTTTTACCTTCTCACGCAGCGCCGCCACCTTGCGGATATCCTGGGTCGTGGCCGAAACGGTGATCGCTTCCTGATTGCTGCGCACGATGGCGTAGCTGCCGCCCCGGTCCGGTCCGTCGTTGATGACGGCGTGGTCAAATTTCACGTTTGCCGGCACCGCAGGCGCGGCGGGGGGCGCCGGAATCGCCGGCAGCGCCGGGGTGGCCGGCACTGCCGGGATGGCTGGGATGGCGCGTGCCTCCTTGGCCGGCGCTGCCGGTGGCGCCGGTGGCGCCGCAGGTGCGGCCGGCTCCACCACGGCTGGCGGCGAAGGCGGCGCTGGCGGTTCAGGTGGCTGCGGCGCGGCGTGGGCATACAGGACGGCGCCGGCCGCCAGCAGGCCGGCCAGCGGCATGGCCACCTTCCAGCTGACCGGTTCAACATCGGGACGCAGCAGGCGTTTGATACGAGACATGAGATTTCCTCCGTGAGCCGCATGGGCTAGTTGTGTGGTGTCGAACTGAAAGCGGTCCAGTTGCGACAGGGCTTGCGCCAGCTTGTGCGGCTGGCCGACCATCTCGACTGCCAGGTCGTCGGCGATTTGTTCCCGCTCGATCCGTATCCTGCGCGATATAGCCCAAACACTAGGGTGATAGAACAGCACGATCTCGATCGCGCTTTGTATGAGGTTCACGAAGTAGTCGTGCCGCTTGATGTGCGCCAGTTCATGCGCCAGCAGCGCTTCCAGCAAATCGGTCGGCATGCCGGTGACCAGCGCGACCGGCACCAGCACCACGGGCTTCCAGCAGCCGGCGGTGATCGGGCTGTCGAGCTTGTCGGCCACGCCCAGCCGCACATGCTGCGCGATGCCGAAGCGGCGCGCCAGCTCGGACAAGCGGCGCTGCCAGTAGGGATTGGTGCTGTATTGGTCCGGCCGGGTGCGGTCGGCAACCCATTTCAGGCCGATCGCCAGCCGCAGCGCCATCAGCGCGGCGCCGGCCAGCCACAGGCCGACGATCCACGGCAGTTGCCGGCGCAGCACGCCATACGCCGCCTCCAGCGTGGCACTGCCGATGACGGCCTGCGCGGCCGGGGCGGCGATCGTCAACGCCACCGAGCGCTGGCCGTCGGCATCGCTGCTGATGGTGGTGGTAATAGTCTCGTGGACCGTGCGCGCATCGGCCAGCTGCATCAGGATGCCCGACAACGGCAACGCCAGGCACAGCAGCATGGCGCCGCAGGCGACGGCGTAACGCGTCTGCGGACGCGCCTTGCGCAACACATGCATGGCCAGCGTGACACCCCAGCCGATCAGCAGGCCCTGCCACACGAAGTGCAGCAGCGCCCAGCCGGTAGCCGGCACTAAAGTCGCGAGTTGTAGTTCCATTGCCGCACTCCCAAATGATGGATGTAGAATAAATTATCTAGATCGCGTTGTCTAGAACTTTTTTTCTACATCCATTCGGGCTTAGTACAGCACGACTGAACGTATGGACTCGCCACTTTTCATCAGGTCGAAGCCCTGGTTGATGTCTTCCAGCTTGAGGCGATGGGTAATCAGGTCATCAATGTTGAGCTTGCCTTCCATGTACCAGTCGACGATCTTCGGCACATCGGTACGGCCGCGCGCGCCGCCAAACGCGGAGCCCTTCCACTCGCGCCCGGTCACCAGCTGGAACGGACGGGTGGAAATCTCCTGCCCCGCGGCCGCCACGCCAATGATGATGGACTTGCCCCACCCCTTGTGGCAGCACTCCAGCGCCTGGCGCATCAGGGTGGTGTTACCGACGCACTCGAAGCTGTAGTCGGCGCCGCCGTCGGTCAGCTGGATGATGTGGTCCACGACATTCTCGACTTCATTGGGATTAATGAAGTGCGTCATGCCGAACTGGCGCGCCATTGCTTCGCGCGCCGGGTTGATATCGACGCCGATGATCTTGTCCGCGCCCACCATGCGGGCGGCCTGGATCACATTCAGGCCGATGCCGCCGAGACCGAATACCACCACATTGGCGCCCGCTTCCACCTTGGCGGTGAACAGCACCGCGCCCACGCCGGTGGTGACGCCGCAACCGATGTAGCAGACTTTGTCGAACGGCGCGTCGGAACGGATCTTGGCCAGCGCAATCTCCGGCACCACGATGTAGTTGGAGAAGGTGGAGGTGCCCATGTAGTGGAAGATCGGCTTGCCGTCGAGCGAGAAGCGGCTGGTGGCGTCCGGCATCAAGCCCTTGCCCTGGGTGCCGCGGATGGCCTGGCACAGGTTGGTCTTGCGCGAGAGGCAGAATTTGCACTGGCGGCACTCCGGCGTGTACAGCGGAATGACGTGGTCATCTTTTTTCAGCGACTTGACGCCGGGACCGACGTCCACCACGATGCCCGCGCCTTCGTGGCCCAGAATCGCCGGGAAAATCCCTTCCGGATCGGCGCCGGACAGGGTGTAGTAATCGGTATGGCAAATGCCGGTGGCCTTGATTTCCACCAGCACTTCGCCTTCGCGCGGGCCGCCCAGTTCGACTTCTTCAATCGTCAGGGGCTGGCCCGCTTGCCATGCAACGGCTGCTTTGGTTTTCATGAGTGTTCCTTTCGCGAGGGAACATCATGATAACAAATCAATCGTGGAAGGCGTCCACCACTTTGCGCTGGCCCAGCATGAAGGCATCGGCCACGTGGCGCAGCGGCGCCACGTCCACGTCCGACTTGCCGGCGCGGATGATGTCGGCAAAGCGCTGGTACAGCGACGGGTACTCGGCTTCTTTCTCCAGCGCCTGCTCGGCGCCATTGATCCACAGGCGCGCGCCGCCATTCGCCAGGCGCACTTCGCCGCTGGCGGTGGCGACGATGATGTCCCAGCTTTGCGGGCCGGTCTGGCGCCAGTCGAACTCGGCATGCACCCTGATACCGGCAGCATCCTGGAAGTGCAGGTCGGCGGCGATCGGCGCATCGCGGTTTTCCGGGAATTCCAGCGCGGCCTTGGTCAGGAACACCGCCGACGGCAGGATTTCTGTGACGATCGACAACGCGTTGATGCCCGGATCGAACACGCCCAGGCCGCCCGCTTGCCAGATCCAGTCCTGGTTCGGGTGCCACTGGCGCACGTCTTCTTTCCAGATCACGTGCATGGCGGTGGGGGCGTTGGCGGCCAGGTGGGCCTTGGCCGGCTGCACGCCGGGCGCATAGCGCGAGTGCCAGCTGGCGAACAGGCTGACGCCCTTTTCAGCCGCAAAGGCGTCCAGGTCGGCCACTTCCGACAGGGTGGCGCCCGGCGGTTTTTCCATGAACACGTGCTTGCCGGCGGCCAGCGCCTTGCGCGCGGCGGCATAGCGGTACTGCGGCGGCATGCACAGCGACACGGCTTCGATATCCGGACGGGCTTCCAGCATCGCCTCGATGGTCGGGAAGCTCGGGATGTTTTCGATGGTGTTGTTGCGGCTGGCGGTGGCGACCAGCGTGAAATGGGCGGCGTTGGCGTGAATCGCCGGCACGTGCTGATCGTAGACGATCTTGCCCACGCCAACGATAGCCAGTTTGATTGGTGACGTCATCTTGGAGGTCCTGATTGAGTTGATCCGGCAGCCTATCACCTCAACCAGCCGCGCAACAAGCGCGGACCGGCGTCACCGAGTATTTATTATCAATATTGCGATTATTGGGGTTCAACCGGCATCGCAGGGCCGATGCCCAGCAGGTCGGACACGGTGCGCCACAGCTGGCGCGGCGAGGTCCACGGCTTGGGCAGGAAGGCGTGGCCGGCGTGATGCTGCTCCGGATGGCGCGCCGAATACATCAGCACGCGCGCATTGTGCTGCCCGGCGCGCAGGTCGGCCAGCAGATCGACGCCGTCGCCGTCCGGCAGGTCCGGGTCCAGCACCACCAGCGCGAATTTTTCGGCTTGCAGCAATTCCTGGGCCGCCGCCAGGGTCGGCACATGGGTCACCTGGGTTTCCGGCACCAGCAGCGCAGCCAGCACCAGTGCCGCGTCGTGGTCGCTGTCGACGTGCAGCACGCGCGGCGCCGTGGCAAAAATGGAAAAGCCGATGGCGCCGCCGTTTTCGGAAAATGGGCGATAGGGGCCGCCAGGGAAATCATTGGTCATGGAATTCTCCGCTCGAAAAGCTGAATAAGCTCGGCGGAGTTGGGCCGAAGGGTCGGTCTGGCGCAGGGTGCAGGCGGCCATTGAAGCGGCAGATGCAGATTGGAGGCCCTGCCGCAGTTGAGGCGGGCGGATCGCGTGATCCGCCGCTCAGTTGATAGTGTATAACAAAAATGCTCTAGGACAAGAAAAATTACCCCGAACGTTTACTTTTTCAGACGGTTGTTGAAGGCCGCATGCAGACTGTTCAATGTTTCCTCGGCCGCCAGCAGCTGGTCCGCCACCTCGTTGACCTTGCGGCGGTTGGAGCGGGCGTGGTCGCGCAGCACCTCGAACGCGGTGTTGCGGTCGGTCTGGAATTTGCACATCAACAGCCCCACCGCCAGACTGGTTTCGCGGCCGGCAGCCAGCGCGGCGTTCAGGTTGAGTTCGGTGCGGCGCAGCTGGCGGATCTCGTCGGCGCGCGCCAGACCGGCGGCAAAGGCCGGCATCAGGTGTTTTTCATCGACCGGCTTGACCAGGAAGCCGACCGCGCCGTAAGAGGCGGCCTGCTTGCCGGCGTCAGCATCGCCGCGGCCGGACAGGAACATGAACGGCACCGAGCTGGTGGCGTGCAGCTGCTTGGCCAGTTCCAGGCCGTTCATGCCGGGCATGTGGATGTCCAGCAAAGCCAGGTCCGGTTCGCGCTGGGCGATGGACTGCAGGGCTTGTTCCGCCGAGGAAGCCTTGGCTACGTCATAGCCGGCATGGCCCAGTACTTCGCCGAGGAAGTCGAGCAGCAGCGGGTCGTCGTCAACGATCAGGATCAGGCGCTTCTGTGCAGGAGTGGATGCAGTCATGGGGCGGAAACCTTGGGCTAATACTAACGCCCCATTATAAGACTGAAATCCCCCCTGATTTCAAGCGTTTTTATTGCTGCGTGAAAAGCGATTGAAATTGCCTTACCGCCTGCGCCACACTTTCAGCTTGATAGACGCTGCTGATGGCGGCGACCATGTGCGCCCCGCGCGCCACCAGCGGTGCGGCGTTCTGCGGCGTCATGCCGCCGATCACCACGTTGGGCACGCGGATCACCTCGCGCGCCTGGTCGAGGATGGTGGGCGGTGTGGTGACCGCGTACTGCTTGACGCGCGAAGGGTAGAAGCCGCCAAAGGCGACATAGCTGGCGCCGGCGTCCTGCGCGGTCAGCGCCCGCCGCATGTCGCCATAGCAGGAGGCGCCGATGATTTTGCGCTTGCCGAGCCGCGCCCGTACTTGTGCCACCTCGGCGTCGGTGCCGCCGAGGTGGACGCCGTCGGCGTCCAGTTCCACGCACAGGTCGACGTGGTCATTGATGATGAAGGGCACGCGGTGACGGCGGCACAGGGCCTGCAGCGCGGCGGCCTGCTCGTGGCGCAGCACGGCGCCGGCTTCCTTGTGGCGGTACTGCAGCAGCGCGATCGGCGCGGCCTGCATGGCTTGTTCGGTCAGTTGCAGCAGGCGGCTGGTGTCGTCCCAGTTGGGGGTGACAAGGTAAAGTCCTTGCATGGTGTGTCTCTCTTTTGTTTATCGCAAAGGAATGCGCTGGCCGGCGGCAATGACGTAAGCGTCGCGCAGCGCGTGATAGGTGTAGAGCTGGGCGTTTTCCAGCGCGACGGCGGTCGGCATGCCCAGTGCGAGCTGGCCAGCGATGGCGGCAGCCAGCGTGCAACCGCTGCCATGAAACTCGCCCGCCAGGCGCGCCCAGCGCCACTCGCGCGCCCCAGCCGCCGGCACGGCGGCCACTGGCAGGTTTGCGCCAGGGCCATACCAGCGGTTGAGGACTTCCTCGCCCTCGCCGTGACCGCCGGTGATGAGGACATGGCGGCAGCCGCGTGCGCGCAGGGCTTGTGCTTGCGCGTCCGGCAGCGTGGCGTCGCTGAGCGTCCGCGCCTCCGGCCCGTTTGGCGTGATGACCGTCGCCAGCGGCAGCAAGGGCGCCAGCGCCGCTGCCGCATCATCGCGCGACAGCACATCGCCATGGCCGCTGGCCAGCACCGGGTCCAGCACCACCGGCAACTCCGGCTGACGCTCACGCAGGCACATGATCACCTGCGCAATCGCCAGCGCATTGGCGGCGCTGCCGGTAATCCCGATCTTCACCGCGCTGATGGCGCACTTGTCGATCAGCGCCTGCGCCTGCCGCAGCACCATGTCCGCCGCCACCGGCTGCACGCCATAGACGCGATCATTGTCCTGCACTGTCAGCGCCGTGCAGACCGTGAGCGCATGCGCCCCCTGCCCCGCCACCGCCTGCAGATCCGCCGACAGCCCGGCGCCGCCAGACGGATCGAGGCCGGCGAACACCAGCACGCACGGCCGCGCATCCGCCGCGCCTGTGCCTGCGGCGAAACCGCCAGCCTGGCCACCGGGCAGCGAGGCAGCAACCTCGGTCATGCCAGCCGGCCCGCCATTGGCGACGACGGCGACGCCGCAAACTTGCGCGCGATGCGCCCGGCCAGATAAGCCTCGCGCCCCGCCTGCACGCCCAGCTTCATGGCGCGCGCCATGCGCACCGGGTCCTGCGCGCCGGCGATCGCGGTGTTCATCAACACGCCATCGCAGCCCAGCTCCATCGCAATCGCCGCATCGGACGCCGTGCCTACGCCGGCATCCACCAGCACCGGCACCCTGGCCTGCTCGATAATCAGCGACAGATTCCACGGATTCAGTATCCCCATGCCGGAACCGATCAGGGACGCCAGCGGCATCACCGCCACGCAGCCGATATCCTCCAGCATGCGCGCCTGGATCGGATCGTCGCTGCAGTACACCATCACATCAAAGCCATCCTTCACCAGCTCGCGCGCGGCCACCAGCGTCTCCGGCATATTGGGGAACAAGGTCTTCTCGTCGCCCAGCACCTCCAGCTTCACCAGCTTATGGCCGTTCAACAGCTCGCGCGCCATCTGCAGCGTGTAGACCGCATCCCTGGCCGTATAACAGCCGGCCGTATTCGGCAGAATCGTGTACTGCGAAGGCGGCAGCACATCCAGCAGCGACGGCGCCTTCGGGTCCTGGCCGATATTCACACGGCGGATCGCCACCGTGATGATCTCCGCCTCCGCCGCGTCGGTCGCCTCGCGCGTCTGCTGCAAATCCTTGTACTTGCCACTACCGACCAGCAGGCGCGATTGGTATTCCTTGCCTGCGATTTTCAACACATCACTCATATCCGTCTCCATTAACCGCCGCCGATGGCGCGCACGATATCCACCTTGTCCTGCGCCCGCAGGACACGCTCAGGCCACTGCTGGCGCGGCACCACGGTGCGATTGACCGCCAGCGCCAGCGCCTGCCCCGTCAACTCCAGGGCATCGATCAGCTGATGCAAGGTTTGCTGCGGCGGCACCTGATGCGGTGCGCCGTTCAATTCAATTTCAATCATGATCGTCAGGCCTTGCTATACAACTCAGCGCCGTTCTTGATGAACTCCACCGCCTTCACCTGCATGCCCTCCTCCGCATACTGACGCACCTCCTGCGTGATCTTCATCGAGCAGAAATGCGGGCCGCACATCGAGCAGAAATGCGCCACCTTGGCCGAATCCTTGGGCAGCGTCTCGTCGTGGAATTCGCGTGCCTTGTCCGGGTCCAGGCCAAGATTGAACTGATCCTCCCAGCGGAACTCGAAGCGCGCCTTGGACAACGCATTGTCACGAATCTGCGCGCCCGGGTGGCCCTTGGCCAGATCCGCCGCATGCGCCGCGATCTTGTAGGTGATGATGCCGTCCTTGACGTCATTCTTGTCCGGCAAACCAAGGTGCTCCTTCGGCGTCACATAGCACAGCATGGCCGTGCCATACCAGCCGATCTGCGCGGCGCCAATGCCGGATGTGATGTGGTCATAGCCCGGAGCGATATCGGTGGTCAATGGCCCCAGCGTGTAGAACGGCGCCTCGTGGCACTGCTCCAGTTGCAGATCCATGTTCTCCTTGATCAGTTGCATCGGCACATGGCCCGGACCTTCAATCATCACCTGCACGTCATGCTTCCAGGCGATCTGCGTCAGCTCGCCCAGCGTTTTCAGCTCGCCCAGCTGGGCCTCGTCGTTGGCGTCATAGATCGAGCCTGGACGCAGGCCATCGCCCAGCGAGAACGACACGTCATACGCCTTCATGATCTGGCAGATCTCTTCGAAATGCGTGTACAGGAAGTTCTCCTTGTGATGCGCCAGGCACCACTTGGCCAGGATCGAGCCGCCGCGCGAGACGATGCCCGTCATGCGCTTGGCTGTCAGCGGCACATAGCGCAGCAGCACGCCGGCGTGGATGGTGAAGTAATCGACGCCCTGCTCCGCCTGTTCGATCAGCGTGTCGCGGAAAATCTCCCAGGTCAGGTCTTCGGCCTTGCCGTTGACCTTTTCCAGCGCCTGGTAAATCGGCACCGTGCCGATCGGCACCGGCGAATTGCGGATGATCCATTCGCGCGTTTCGTGGATGTGCTTGCCTGTCGAGAGATCCATCACCGTGTCGCCGCCCCAGCGGATCGACCAAGTCATCTTTTCCACCTCTTCTCCGATCGACGAGGTCACCGCCGAGTTGCCGATGTTGGCGTTGATCTTCACCAGGAAATTGCGGCCGATGATCATCGGCTCCACTTCCGGGTGATTGATGTTGGCGGGAATGATGGCGCGGCCACGGGC
Organism: Duganella sp.; assembly: GCF_039595735.1. NCBI lineage: Bacteria > Pseudomonadati > Pseudomonadota > Betaproteobacteria > Burkholderiales > Oxalobacteraceae > Duganella > Duganella sp. The sequence continues at coordinate 6,135 of NZ_JBCNLB010000004.1, read as the reverse complement.
GATTTCATCGCGCACGAATTCCGGCGTGATCTCGGCCGGGATGCTGGCGCCATACGCCTGGCCCGGATGCTGGCGGCCCATCAGGTCGGCCAGGCGCTGACCAGTCGGCCCGGACGCCTTCAGGCTCTCGATGTACTCCTTGCGACGCAGGTTCTCGCGGATGGCGACAAACTCCATCTCGGGCGTGATGATGCCCTGGCGCGCATAGTGCATCTGCGTGACGTTGCTGCCTTCGCGCGCGCGGCGCGGCTTGCGGTGCAGATTGAAGCGCAGCTCTTCCAGCGCCGGATCGGCCAGGCGCGCCTTGCCGTAGTCCGAGGTCGGGCCGTCCAGCTCCTCGGTATCGCCGCGCTCCAGTATCCACGGCAGGCGCGGCGTTTCGGCCAGGCCGGAACGGATATCGATCTGCGCCTGCGGATCGGTGTACGGACCGGAAGTATCGTAGACATAGACCGGCGGATTGGCCTCAAAGCCGAACGACGCCGGCGTATCGGCCTGCGAGATTTCCCGCATCGGCACGCGGATATCGGCACGGCTGCCTGGCACATAGATCTTGCGGGAATTGGGCAGCGGCTTGATGGCTGCCTCATCCACCGTGGCGGTGGCGGACATGAATTTCGGATTGGCGTTCATTTGGCTCCTTTGTTTGGCTACAGGAGCCAGCAAAGGAGGTTGGACAACCGCCGCGCGCAGATGGATCGGTGGCGCGGCGTTATCCTAAGCTTCCCTTCGCTGGCATTATCCAGATCAGGTTCGGAGGGTATTTCTCACCCGCGGCGCAGATGCGCAGCAGGACCCCTAGCGTGTGCCGCCTTGCGGCAGCGCGCCGATTATAACCGCATCCGGTTCCAGTAGCAAAAAACCCACATGCTTGCCAGACTACTCAGGTATAGTGTCTTCATGCCACACAGCAATTTTCCACCCTGCCCCGCCTCCCGGGCGCGCCTGCCGCGTGCCGCCGCCGCCCTGTGCCTGTTGCTGTGTCTGTTCATGTCGATGGCACCGGGCCAGGCGGCCAATGGCGAGCGCTGGGCCGCCCAGGCGAATACCAGCTTCAAGCACAATATGCACATCGACGTCAGCAGCGGTGTGTGCCTGGCCCAGGATCGCCAGGGCTTTCTCTGGCTCGGCACCCAGGCCGGGCTGGTACGCTGGGACGGCAACCGCCCGGTGAAATATGCGGCCGACGCCGCCCGCGAAGAAGCCCTGCCCGACGGCTACATCATGAGCTTGCACATCGACACCCAGGGCCGCCTGTGGGTCGGCATGAGTTCCGGCGGCCTGGCGCGCTATGACGCCGCGCGCGACAGTTTTGTGCGCTACCGTACCGGCGCCGGCGGCCTGCGCGATCCGCGCGTCAGCGCCATTGCCGACGACGGCGAGGGCGGCTTGTGGCTGGCCACCGGGCGCGGCCTCGACCATCTGGGCGCCGACGGCCGTTTCAACCGCCAAGGCATGGAAGATATCGCCAGCGTGCCGGACGGCGGCATCGATACCCTGCTGCGCGACACCGACGGCACGCTGTGGCTGGGCACCCGCCGCGGCCTGTTCCAGCGCAAGCCGGGCCAGCCCGCGCAGCAGATAGCGCTGGGCGGCAAAACCGGCCTGGCCATCACCGCGCTGCTGCGCGACAGCGCCGGCCGGCTGTGGGTCGGCACCCGCACCAGCGGCGCCTTCAGCCTGGCGGTCGGCACCGACGCGCGCGACGCGGCGGCGGTGCGCGAGAGCGGCCCCCAGCCGACGCTGCAATCGGAACGCGTGTCGGCCATCGTCCAGGCGGGGCCGGAAGAAATCTGGCTGGGCACCAATGGCGCCAACGGCGGCATCGTGGTGCTCGATGTGCGCAGCAATACCACGCGCCGCATCCGCCACCGCGCCGACGCCCCCGACAGCCTGCCCGACAACGACATCATGGCGCTGTTGCGCGAACGCAGCGGCATCATCTTTGTTTCCTACATGTCCGGCATCAGCCAGCACGATCCGCAGCCGCGCGCCATCACCACCATCCGTCACGCCGAACCCGGCCGCGGCAACGTGTTGAGCGTGCCCAGCGTGATGGCCGCGCCCGACGGCCAGCTCTGGCTCAGCAACACCAGCGGCGGCATCGACATCATCGATCCCTACCGCGGTCTCACCGGCCGCCTGGCCGCCGCCGGCCTGCCTGGCCGCGTGCTGGCGCTGACCCCGGGACCGGACGGCGAAGTCTACATCGGCACCCAGCACGGCCTGTACCGCGCCGGCATCGATGGCCGCCACCTTCAGCGTGTGCCGGTGCCCACCCGCGGCGACGAGGAAGAAGTCTGGGCGCTGGCGCAGAGCGGCCGCACGCTGTGGGTGGGCGGACTGGACGGCTTGTGGGTGCTGGACCTGCCGGCCGGCGCCGCACCGCGCCTGCTGCGCCATGAAGATCAGCAACTGGGCGACACCCGCGTGACCGCCCTGCTGCCGGTCGGCGACGATGTGTGGGTCGGCACGCGCAGCGGCCTGACCCGGATCACGCCGGACGCGGTCGAACGCATCCCGACCGATCTGGCCGCGCCGGACCGGCTGCCGCCCGGCTATGTTTCCTCCCTGGCGCTGGACCGCCGCGGCCGGTTGTGGATGTCCAACTTCGGCACCGGCGTGGTGATGCTGGAACGCACCGACCCGGACGGCCGGCGCCGCTTCCGCCGGCTCGGCATGCAGCAGGGCTTGCCCGACAGCGGCGCCAACAAGCTGCTGCTCGACCGCGAGGGCATGCTGTGGGCCAGCACCGACGCCGGCCTGGCGCGCATCGATCCGGAAGCGCTGACCATCCGCGCGCTGGGCGCCAGCGATGGCGTGCAGGTCCCCACTTACTGGACCAACTCGGGCGCCGCCACTGCGGAAGGCGAGCTGGTATTTGGCGGCCTGTCCGGGGTCAGCGTGGTCAAGCCGCAGGCGCTGAGCGTGTCGCACTACGCGCCGCCGGTGGTGGTGACGCGCCTGCTGCTGAATGACAAGGAAATCCCGGCCGCCATCTACAACAACGGCCTGGGCAGCAAGGCGCCGCCGGTGACGGTGACCACCGCCGCGCGCGAACGCGGCTTCTCGCTGGAATTTGCCGCCCTCGACTATGCCACGCCGGAGCGCAACCGCTACGCCTACCAGCTCAAGGGCTTCGACTCCAACTGGGTGGAAACCGACGCCAGCGCGCGCCGCGCCAGCTACAACAACCTGCCGCCCGGCGACTATGTGCTGCAGCTGCGCGGCACCAACCGCCATGGCGACTGGTCGGCGCCGATCGCGGTGCCGGTGCATGTGCTGCCGGCGTGGCACCAGCAGCCGCTGGCGCGGCTGGCCATGGGCGCGGCCGCCATCCTGCTGGGCGCCGGCCTGCTGCACATGCGCACCGCCTACCTGCGCCGCCGCCAGCGCGAACTGGAAGGCATGGTGGAAGCGCGCACCTCCGAGCTGCGCACCATCCAGTCGCAGCTGGAGACCCTGGCGTATGGCGACCCGCTGACCGGCCTGGCCAACCGCCGCCTGTTCAACGACCAGCTGCGCCATCTGGTGGCGCAGGCCGAACGCGGCGGCGCTGCCTTCACCCTGCTGCTGATCGACCTCGACCGCTTCAAGCAAATCAACGACACCCTCGGCCACGACGCCGGCGACGCCCTGCTGGTGGCAGCCGCCGAGCGCCTGCGGGCAGCGGTGCGCGAATCGGACCGCGTGTTCCGGCTGGGCGGCGACGAATTTGCCGTGCTGCTGCACCAGCCGCTGGAGAGCGGCACGCCGGCCGCGGTGTGCGATCGCATCCTGGTCAATCTGGCCGCGCCGCTGGCGCACGGTGCCAGCGTGATCGAAATCAGCGCCAGCGTGGGCGCCGCCATCCACCGCATTGGCGACAGCCACGAGCAACTCTACAAGCGGGCCGACGTGGCGCTGTACCATGCCAAGGCCGCCGGCCGCAACACCTGGCGCCTGGCCAGCGACGACGCCTGATCAGGGTGCCGTCAGGCGCGTCAGCAAACCATCCAGCGCCTGCTGATAACGCGCGGCCATGGACTCGGCCTGTGCGGCGTCGCCGCGCGCCGATACCAGCGCCAGGCCGGCGCCGTGGGCATGATCGACCAGGATGTCGCGCCATAGCTCGGGCTGATCCGTCATGACGGCCAGCAGCGCCGTCAACTGCTCAGTGATCTGGCGCGTCACGCCGGCAAACGCCGCCGGCGTGGCAAAGATCGCCAGCGTCAGTTGCGGGTGGCTGGCGATTGCCTGGTGGTAGCGTGTCAGCAATCCGCGCAGGTGCGCCAGGGCGCCGGCCTCCCCGGCCGGCTGCTCCAGCACCGCCGCATACACCCGGTCGGACAGCATGCGCAGCAGACCGGCATGATCACCCACATGGCGGTACAAACTCATTGCCGTCACCCCCAGCCGCTGGGCCAGCGCGCGCATGGTCAAGCCCTGGCCGCCGCCTTCATCCAGCAGCACCAGTGCCGCCGCCAGTATCGCGTCGCGCGACACGCCGCTGCCCGGCGTCGGCCGCCCGCGCGGACGGGTCACGGCGCCACCAGATAAGTCGACTGCACCAGGCCGGAGGGAAAGGCCCGGCTGGACACCAGCTTCAGGTCGATATCGTTCGGCAGCGCGCCAAACAAGGGCCGCCCGCCACCGATCAGCACCGGCACGGTGGTGATCACCATGTCCGTCACCAGTCCTTCGCGCAGGAAGGACTGCACCAGCTGTCCGCCATCAAGATAGATGCGGCGCACGCCCTGCTGAGCCAATTCCGCCATAGCCTGGCGCGGGGTCAGATCGGCAAAGCGCACCTTGCCCTGCAGCGCCGGCGGCACCGCGGTGCCCGCCAGCTGCCGGGACAACACCAGCACCGGCAGCGCGTAGTGCCAGCGGTCGAAGGTCAGCACCTTCTGATAGCAGCCGCGCCCCATGACGATCAGATCCTTGCCGGCGATGAAGTCGTTGTAGCCATGCTCCTCGGCGGGATCGTCGCGCTGCAGCAGCCACCCGATATCGCCGTCGTGCCGGGCGATGTAGCCATCCAGGCTGGTGGCGATGAAAACGTGGGCGGTAGTCATATCAACCTCAATAATATACAGCGTATATTACCTCAGTTCTTGAACGTCGGCGTGGATTTGCTCATGCCGGCCATCATGGCCGCTTGCAGGTCGGCCGACATCAGCATGGCGGCGTTCCAGGTGGCAACGTAGTTCAGGCCATCGGCCACCGAGTGGTCGCGCGCGTAATTGATCATCTCCTTGGTGCCGCGCACAGACAGCGGCGACTTGGCCGCAATCGTCGCGGCGATTTCGCGCACGCCTGCACGCAACGCTTCCGGCGTATCAAACACGCGGTTCACCAGGCGGATGTCTCTGGCCTCGGCGGCATCGAACTTGCGGGCCGTGTAGGCCAATTCACGCGCCATGCCATCGCCGATCAGGCGCGGCAGGCGTTGCAGGGTGCCGACGTCGGCCACCATGCCGATATCGATTTCCTTGATGCTGAACCACGCATCGGACGAGCAATAGCGCATGTCGGCGCAGCAGATCAAATCGATGCCGCCGCCGACGCACGCGCCATGAACGGCGGCCAGCACCGGCTTGCGGCAGCGTTCCAGGCTGGTCAGGGTATCCTGCAAATCCAGAATCACGCGGCGCAGGTTTTCGCGTGTGCGGCCATCGCACGCGTCGCGCACCTGCGCGCCGACGCCCATCATCATCTGCAGATCGATGCCGGCGGTGAAGGCCTTGCCCTCGCCCTCCAGGATGGCGACGCGGATCTCCGGCGTCTCGTCGACATGGCGGAACGCGGCACGGATATCGTGCCACATCGCCGCATTCATCGCATTCAACTTCTCCGGCCGATTCAGGCGCACCGTCGCAACATGGTTCTCGATACTCAAGGTAAGCGTTTCAAAGCTGGACATAGGGTCTCCTCCTTGTCATTACGAACATTTTGTCACTGCCACAATAATGCGCAGCAGGGGCTGCGTCATCTATAATGGCTGTTTTCGCAAATTAAATCTGCCCTATCATGGAATTAGCCAAGTCTTTCGAGCCTGCCGACATTGAACAGTTCTGGCGCAGCGAGTGGGAAGCGCGCGGTTACTACACCGCCACCCTCGACGCCGGCAAACCTTCTTTCAGCATCCAGCTG